>JADMJT010000083.1 GCA_018781585.1 Burkholderiales bacterium | reverse complement strand
GCCTCATAGGTTTTATCCGCATCCGTCGGGTATTGCGCAAACTTAGTGGCTTCCCCAAAGCACAAAGGCAGCAAGCCGCTTGCCATCGGATCAAGGATGCCGGTATGTCCCGCCTTGGCGGCGAGGTACAAGCGTTTAGCAATTTGCAAGGCGGCATTCGAGGTGATGCCACCTGGCTTGTCGAGCAGCAGTACACCGCTCACGTCGCGCTTGATTCGCTTCGTGCTCAAGGCAATCCTGGAGGGGTTAATCGTCGGAAGGATGCCGAGCGTCTTCGGCGACGGCATCGGCAATCAATTTATCGAGCCGCGCACCTTGCTCGAGCGATATGTCGTGAATAAAGTGCAGCATGGGCATCACACGCAGTTTCATCCGGTGTGCCACTTGGGAGCGCAAAAACCCCGCCGCGGAGCTGAGGCCTTTCAGCGCCGCATCGACGCGCGCCTGGTCACCCAGGAGGGAAAAATACACTTTGGCGTGGGCATAATCGGCGCTGACTTCTACCCCCGTCAGCGTCACCATGCCCACCCGCGGATCTTTGACCTCAAGCTGAATCAACTCGGCCAATTCGCGTTGAATTTGCTCCGCGACACGGCGCGGACGGGATGCGTCTTTGGGCATGAATCGCCTTTAGAGACTGCGTGCGATTTCCACAACCTCGAAGGCTTCTAGCTGGTCGCCCTCATTCAGGTCGTTGAAGTTCTTAAGCGATAAGCCACATTCAAAGCCAGATTTAACTTCTTTCACGTCGTCTTTAAAACGCTTAAGCGAATCAAGCTCACCCGTGTGAATCACCACGCCCGCACGAATCACCCGCACTTGCGCATTGCGTTTGATTTGGCCTTCCAGCACATAGCACCCGACGACGGTACCGACTTTTGAAATGCGGAACACCTGGCGGATTTCCACCAAGCCCAGGGCTTGCTCTTTTCGCTCCGGCGGCAACATGCCCGACATCGCTGCTTTGATTTCATCCACCGCATCGTAAATGATGTTGTAGTAGCGTATATCGACACCGCTGCTTTGCGCTAACTTACGCGCTTGCGCATCGGCGCGCACATTGAAGCCGATGATGACAGCTTTGGACGCGAGTGCTAAGTTCACATCCGATTCCGTCACACCGCCGACCGCGCTATGAATGATGCTGACTTTGACTTCTTCCGTAGAAAGCTTGGCGAGCGATTGCGATAACGCTTCCTGCGAACCCTGTACATCCGCCTTGATAATCAGCGGCAGGGATTGGACTTCGCCCATTTGCTCAAACATGTTTTCGAGTTTTGCGGCATGTTGTTTTGCGAGCTTCACATCGCGGAATTTTCCTTGGCGGAACAGGGCGATTTCACGCGCTTTGCGCTCATCCACCAGCACCATGGTTTCTTCGCCGGCAAGCGGCACATCCGACAAGCCCAAAATTTCAACCGGAATCGACGGCCCGGCTTCTTTCACCGGCTTGCCGTTTTCGTCCAGCATGGCGCGCACCCGGCCAAATGCCGCACCAGCGAGCAGAATCTCACCTTGGCGCAAGGTGCCGGACTGAATCAAGATCGTCGCGACAGGGCCGCGTCCTTTATCCAAGCGTGACTCGATCACCAAACCTTTTGCCGGGCAATCGCGCGGCGCGTGTAAGGCCAGCACTTCTGCTTGCAACAAGACCCGCTCTAATAGGTTATCAATACCCTGACCGGTCTTGGCCGAGACTTCGACGAACATCGTATCGCCACCCCATTCTTCAGGTACCACGCCTTGCGAAGAAAGTTCTTGCTTCACGCGTTCGGCATTGGCTTCTGGCTTATCAATCTTATTCACTGCAACCACGACCGGCACATTGCCAGCCTTGGCATGATGCACGGCTTCAATCGTCTGTGGCATCACACCGTCATCGGCTGCAACTACTAAGATCACAATATCCGTCGCTTTGGCGCCACGTGCACGCATAGCGGTAAACGCTTCGTGTCCCGGTGTATCGAGGAAAGTCACCATGCCACGCGGCGTTTCAACGTGATAAGCACCGATATGTTGCGTAATGCCGCCAGCTTCACCGGTTGCAACTCGCGTACGGCGAATATAGTCGAGCAGCGAAGTTTTACCATGGTCCACGTGGCCCATCACCGTGACCACAGGTGCGCGGGGGAGTTGCTCCACTTCCTTGGCATGCTCTGCATCCAAGTAAGACTCAGGGCTATCCAGCGCCGCTGGCTTTGCAACATGCCCCATCTCTTCAATCACAATCATGGCTGTTTCTTGATCGAGCACTTGGTTAATCGTGACCATGGAGCCCATTTTCATCAGGGTTTTGATCACTTCGGCCGCTTTTACCGCCATTTTGTGCGCGAGTTCGCCCACGGAGATGGTCTCAGGAACGAGCACTTCACGCACCACTGGTTCAGTCGGTGCACTAAAGGCATGTTGCCCATCATCATCGGTTTTATGCTTAGTCGATTTACCGCGCCCACGCCAAGCGCCGCCTGTCGTATCGCCCCGCACTTTTAGTGCGCGTTTCTTAGGGCCTTGATCCACCCAAGCAGTGGGGGCAGCTTTGCCGGCTTTTTTCGCGCCCTTTTTACGCTCAGCATCACCATCTACTGGTTTGCTGACATGCAAGGTGCCATCGGTTTTCGCTTCAGCTGGTACCGCAGGCGGGGCTGCTTCGACCGCTTTAGGCTCTGCGATGGCTACTGTTTTTTCCGCCGATACAGGCTCGGCAGCTGGCGCAGCCTCTGCCACCGCTTTTTTGGAGCGCGTGGTACGCTTCTTCTTCGCTTCCGCATCTTGCTTTTGACGCTCCATCAACTCGGCTTGTTTGCGCGCTTCTTCTTCACGCTTGGCCAGCTGATTCGCGTCAATGACGGGTTCGGTAGCCTTGACTTCCTTCACCGGCGCTTCCACCACAGGCACGGCATCGCGCTTAACAATCACACGTTTTTTTCGAACTTCAACTTGAATCGTGCGTGCTTTTCCGGTCGAATCCGATTTGCGAATTTCGGTGGTTTCGCGTCGCGTGAGCGTGATTTTGCTGCGGCTTTCCTTCACGCCGTGCGCGCGGCGCAGATAATCCAGAAGCTGGGTTTTATCCTGCTCCGAAAGCGAATCATTGGCAGCGCTTTTTTCCACACCAGCAGCCTTTAGCTGCTCCAATAGCAGCGTGGCGGCCACACCTAGTTCAGTGGCAAATTGCGCTACATTCATTTGCGGCATTTAAGCCCTCCATCAATCCTGCATCAATTAACTATTTGCTTGCTCGGCGGCGAACCACGGTGCGCGCGCCGTCATGATCAGGACTTTCGCGCGCTCTTCGTCCATACCGGTCATCTCGACCAAGTCATCCGTTGACAAATCGGCCAGCGCCTCGACGTTATCTACACCATGCTCAGCGAGTTTACGTACTGTTTCGTCATCCATGCCTTCCATCGTTGCGAGGTCTTCAGCCACATGCTCGACTTTCTCCTCGCTCGCGATTTCAGCGGTCAGCAAAACATTACGGGCGCGTGCACGCAATTCATTGATCGTGTCTTCGTCGAACGATTCCATCTCCAACATCTCGCTCAGCGGCACATAGGCAATCTCTTCGATGGTCGAGAAACCTTCCTGCACCAGCACGTCGGCGACTTCCTCATCGACATCCAGTTTTTGCATGAATTCGGTTTTGATCGAAGTCGATTCTTCCACGTTTTTCTGTTGCGCTTCGTCTGGCGTCATGATGTTGAGTGTCCAGCCGGACAGTTCAGAAGCTAAACGCACGTTTTGGCCAGTACGGCCAATGGCCAGCGCGAGCTGCTCCTCGTCCACTACCACGTCCATGCTGTGCTTTTCTTCATCGACGACGATGCTGGAAACCTCGGCTGGTGCAAGTGCATTAATAACAAACTGGGCCGGCTCCGGTGACCACAACACGATATCCACGCGCTCGCCACCTAACTCGCTGGTAACCGCCTGCACGCGCGAGCCGCGCATACCAATGCAGGTACCCTGCGGGTCAATACGCGGGTCATTCGACTTCACTGCAATCTTGGCGCGGGCGCCGGGATCACGCGCCGCCGCCTTGATCTCAATCAGACCTTCTTCGATTTCAGGCACTTCAAGTTCAAAAAGTTTGACCACGAATTCCGGCGCGACACGCGATAAAATCAACTGCGGGCCACGCGCTTGGCGATCAATTTTCAATAAATAAGCGCGCACACGATCACCGATACGCAAATTCTCGCGTGGGATCATTTGATCGCGCGGCAATATGGCTTCTATGCGTCCCGATTCGATAATCGCACTACCGCGCTCCATGCGCTTGATCACACCCGTCACCAGATGCTCTTTACGCATCAAGAAATCACTCAGGATTTGCTCGCGCTCAGCTTCGCGGATCTTTTGCAGAATCACTTGCTTCGCAGTTTGTGCACCGATGCGACCGAATTCGACAGGCTCTAAATGCTCCTCGATAAATTCACCAACTTGTATATCCGCGTTCTTTTTTTGCGCCTCTGATAAAGGCATTTGCAGCCCTTCATCGAGATAATCTGAATCCGCCACTACTTCCCAGAGTCGAAAGCTCTCGTACTCGCCACTTTCGCGATCAATCGCAACCCGCACTTCCACTTCTTCGGAAAAGCGTTTTTTTGTAGCGGAGGCCAAGGCAAGCTCAAGCGCGGAAAATACAATTTCCCGATCCACATTCTTTTCGCGTGCTAGCGCGTCAGCCACCAGCATAATTTCTCGGCTCATACCACTCTCCAAATTAAATCTCGGGAACCAGTCGCGCCTTATCAACATTCGACCATTCAAATGATTGCGTCGCGCCGTCCACTTCCAATTCCAAAATACCGTTTCTTAATTCGCCCAGTAGGCCAACCACATTCCGTCGTCCATTGATCGGCACACGCAATTTCAACTGCGCTTTTTCGCCACGAAAACGTTCAATATCCGCTTCCTTTTTAAGCGGCCGATCTAATCCAGGTGATGACACTTCGAGTCTGTCGTAATCGTATTCAAGATCAACTGCAAGCAATCGGCTCAGATGGTTACTGACCGCCACACAATCCTCGACCGTAATACCGCCTGGCTTATCGATAAACACCTGGAGGTGTTTTCCGCGATTGCCGAGGCTTAGATCGACAAACTCGTAGCCTAGTCCAGGCAAGGTATTTTCCAGTAGCGCTTGCAAATCCATTCGCTCACCACAAACGAAAAATGGGCCCAAAGCCCATCTTCTAAATTGACGCGGATTATAGCAAATAAACAATAACTAAGACAATGAAATTAGGGTAGAAAGTTATATAGACAGCTTATCTTTCATGCTTTTCGATAGGCATCAAATCTTATAATTATTTTAATTCTAAAAACGCAAAAGCCCTCCAGAGGAGGGCTTTTGTTTATTGATGGGGTGCCTGGCGGTGACCTACTTTCGCACGGGTAATCCGCACTATCATCGGCG
>JADMJT010000020.1 GCA_018781585.1 Burkholderiales bacterium | reverse complement strand
AGGGAGGATATCTGTGGTACAGAAACAGCCTGCCGCGCTTAACCGAGTGCCATGGTGCGCTGACCCTATTAATTCCCTTAATTTTCAACTGGCAATTTCTTCTTGATTGACTATATTGATTTTTACATCGGTTGCGAGGGCAGTCTCATTGGCCCTGTGTCACGCCAAGCTGGCATCCGTCAGCGGCAACACGTTTCGTGAACTCTCAACTTCAACAGGAGTGAGCAGTGGTCACAATATTGAAATTCCGTATATCCAGCTCCACGCCATTTCATCTTTTGTTGAGGGCCGGGGCTTTCTTTAACGGGCGGTCTGCAGCGTTCCTGGGTTTTCTGTTCGCGCTCAGTCTCGCCCCCCTGGCGCATGCAATCGGGCCCACCTTGCCGCTCGCCTTCGACGACCAGATCGATCCCAAGGAGCCTTGGCTGGCGCAGCTACGCGTGGATCACGAACAGATCAAGGACGTCAAAATCGAACGCCAGATTTTTCGACGTGGGGAACCACTGCGCGCCGAACGGCTGGAGCTGCCCCGTGATGTCGCCGCTCAGGTCCCGTTGACGCTGCGCTTCAAAGGAATCGAAGACCTCACGCCGGGCGCCTACGCGCAAAAAATTACGGCCGAAGGGCAGTGGGCCCTGCCAGGGAAGAACAAGCCATTGCATGTCGAGCAGTGGTTTTACTTCGTGGTGAAAAAAGGCGAAGTGGCACGGATCGACGCCGAGGAATACGGGAAGATCAACGATCCATCCGAGTACGGTGCCGGGCCCGATGGACAAAAGGTGCCCGTCAGCAGTGGCGGCGGCGTCAAAGGGAAAGTGCCGTTGCAGCGGACCAAATCCATGCCGGCGGTGCCGCTCGGCCGGCTGGGTGAAATTCTCGAGGAATCGCCCCCCGGCGTGGCGTCGAAGGCGCGGCAGGCCGACAAAGATAAAAGCGAAATCAACGAGAAATAGTGCCTCTCTAGGAGTGACCAAGAATGAAAAAAAACGCGCTTGCGCTTCTGATTGCCGCCGCTGTGACTATCTTGTGGAGCGGCGCTTCCTGGTCCGCACCGCGGACCGTTTGTTTCCATCTCAAATTGGCCGACGACCGCTACAACTGCGCGTCGTCCTCGGAAACAGGTGCGCGCCGCGCCTGCAACAAGGGCGGTTCGGTCGATGCAGTGGGCCACCAAGTAGAGCTCTGGGACAAGGATACCGGGAGCGACGATGAATACATCGGCACCTGGTACATCGGAGGCGGCGGCACCCAATGCATTAGCTTCGAATGGGAAAACGCCGGCTACAGCAAGGGCGAGGCCAACCCGGATCTGTATCTCCGCTACATCAACATCGTCAACCGCACCCGCTACAGCAATTACATCCGCGTAAAGGCGGTCAACACGGATGGCAGCGACCATAACGTCACCACTTGGCGCAACGGCCAAGCGGGCGATGAAAACCGCTACATCGCGAGCAACTGCCATGCCGGATCGGCGTGTTACATCTTCCCGTCCGGCAGCCTGGTGCCCACCAACGACATTGCCTCGTCGCGCGCCTTGCGCATCATGGCGCTGGATTCAGCGCAGCACACCCTGCAGATACTGGGCGAAACCATGAATCGGCACGTCAAGCTGCATTACCCCGGACGCGCCGCCTGCACCACCAGTTGCGCGGATGACCGGGAAAACTTTCACATCAATAGTTCGCAGGGGGGCGATGGCATCCTCACCGGGCATGAGCTGGGCCATGTCATTCAAATGCAACAGTTCAATCGCGATGACTTGCGCGACGATGTCAGCAAAGGCGGCAACGGATGGAACCTGACCAGCGACGAATACGATTCCGGGGCCACACAAGAGGGGTTCGCATCCTATGTCGGTATCGTGAGCTGGTACGAGCCCAACCACTTCGGCACCGTGCCGCGCGGGTGGAGCCTCGACTTCGAAGCGGCCACGCCGAACCGTTCCGCTTGTGCGGATAACCGGGGCATTCCCCTGCAAGTGGCAAAAGCCTTCTGGGACGTGGATGACTGGAACAACGAGGCCGGCGCCGGCGCGGCGTCGAGCTGGAGCGACAGCTTGCGCTACGGTACCGAAGATATTATCCGCGGCTGGCGGCAATTCGCTTCCGGCAGCGGCAACCGACAGGACAACGAATCCGGACGTGACGGCGTCAACATGCGCGACTACTACGAAAACAACAAAGGCCGGTTCACGGCGGCGGGTTTCTTCGATACGTTTATCAACCACAACTGCTTGCAAGACCAGACGAACAATTGAGGCGTTGCTCGTAGACAGACCAGTTTCTGCCTCGTCGCGGGGCTAGTGCTTCACTTCAATTTCTTTATCCGGATTGGGCTTCTCTCAAACCCGATACGCAAACCTATTTGAAGCTGATCTTTTGGTTCGAATCGAAACACGGATATCAGAGACCACAAAAGGAGGCACCCCATGGCAACACTTAGAGGTCATGCAATATCAACACTCTTTGGACAAGCGGATCATACCTATGTGACGTGCGCCGGCGGATACGCTTGGGGGTGCTGGGGCAGAAGCACCGGCGGCAAAATCATCTGCACCGGCTCCGGAAGCTCCGCCCAAGCGAACTGCATCTCCTTGCCTTCATCGACAGCGGGGCTGATTTACGGTGTGACCGGCGTCTGCCACCAGACGGCAAATCGGATTCTCTGGCCTGCCGGCATCACGGTCAGAAAAGCCAAAGGCTACTGGGCCTCTGTGCTGGCCTATGGCACGTATGGATCAGACGTGCCGGCTTGGCTAATCAGAATCGGTGTCTGTTCCACCTCGACCGGCGAAATACCGAAGTGCAGCGCCAAAGGCCGCACTGCGCTATCCATCAGCGCCCGCGAGGCGCCGCCCGATGCCAAGGATCGCGCTTTGTTGCGCGACATCAAGGCACTCTACCTACGGGGTGTCTCGACGCAAGAACACAAGCGCAGAATATTGATGAAAGGCCCGGCGGATCTCAAAACCTTGGGCAGCGAAACCAAGCTGGTATTGCAGCACCGTCTCGGCAAGGCGATCAAGGCGGCCGATATCAAGGACATCCAAACCATCCAGATGGAACTGTTCTCGAAGCAAGCGCAAATTGCAATGCATCTGCACGAGGGCGGCCTCAACGGCGAATCGCTGGCGCAAAAAATCAACGGCGCCGTCAACAAAATGCTTAAGGATTGCTACAAATCGCTCGGCAAAGAAAACTACACCAAACTGCTTGAGTTGGAACCCGGCGAAATGATCAATATCGTGGATCCAGAGATTGCAGTAAAGGTTTATAAATAATTGCGCTGCGGGACAGTCGAAGCTATCGTCTGCCCATTCAAGCCAAGGCAGACCGCATGAACCACGATCCATTTTCGGCATATGCTCCCCGCCTCAGCAGCGAGGAATACCAGCAGGCGGTTGCGGCACTGTATCGTCGCGTCGCGGAAGCGCCACTTCCGGGCGCGCAAGGTGATATCACGCAAGCCCTCAAAACGGCGGAATTCAATCTCGCCATTGACTACAAACTGGGCAGGAATTTTCCGCAAGAAAAAAGAACAGCGTTGCTGGCAGCCAAGCGCCGGGCGGAGAAACAAAGGCTGCGCCTGGCCGGGAAATTCCTCCAGAAAAGCATTCGCGACAAAGCGTTCGCAAGTGGCATGCAAGTCTGGGTGGAGCAATTGGCCGAGGAATTTTCAAAGATCCTGAGTCCGCAAGAATTGAACGCCTTCATGGAACTGCAAGCGGGGGAGAAACCCGTATTACCGATTGAGGCGGACAAGCTATAAAGATTTGTTGCACAGATAAAATTATTCGACTGACACCTTCACGTCGATGCAACTTAGCCAGACCTGAACTCCGGCGTACGCACCAAAGGTATCGCGCATCCAGCGGGCGTAACCACCGTGCAATTCCGTCCACCGTGTTTGGCTTGATAGAGCGCTTTGTCGGCATCGTCGAGGAGTTGGTTTAAATCGGACCGGCACGTGGTGCACGTCGCTTGGCAGACGGTGACGCCGGTGCTGATCGTGACTGAAACGCTTTCGCGGCCCACGCGATACCGCATGCTTTCTACCGCGCTGCGAAGCTTCTCCGCCAAGACCAGCGCGCCGGCCTGATCCGTTGCGGGAAGGAGCACGCCAAACTCTTCGCCCCCATAGCGTCCGAGCGTGTCTTGCTTGCGCACGCTGGCGCCGATGATTCGCGCCACCTCCACGAGCACCGCATCCCCGGCCGCGTGTCCATGTTCATCGTTGATCAGTTTGAAATGGTCGATATCGATCATCAACAAGGCGAGCGGCGAGCCGGTCCGCTGCGCCATGGCAATTTCCTGCTCGGCACGCTCCGTGAAGGCGCGCCGGTTCATCGTCTTCGTGAGAAAGTCCGTCATCGCCAGCGCGCGCAGCGCGAAGTCGCTGCGCTCCTTCTCCATCAAGATAAATCCCAACGAGCCCAAGATATCGAGCGCGATCACGCAGACAAAAACCAACACCTGAATCAGATTGGGTGCGACGGTGCTCCCCAGCGTGGCAAACTCCTCCGTGCCGAAGAGCGCGGCAAGCGCGCGCAAAGCAAAAATCGGAATGACTGTGGCAGTCGCCCCGAAAAGGAGCCACCAGGCTCGACCTCTTTGCGATTCAGTATCGGTACGGAGTATTTCCAGGAGCATCCACATCTGGGCAGCGTAGATCAGGCTGCCGTAAATCACCCGGTGTTTGAAATCGTCGTAGTCGAGCCCGGCAATGACGATGCACATCAACAGAATAGGCAGTAGACACCGCCAGCGCGGCCAGGGTAGCCCTCGATATTCATATACCGCGGCGAGCTTCATCGCCTGCGCCGCCACCATGAGAAGGTTAGCGATAAGAATGGATGCCACATCCGGAACCGCGCCACGAATCGCGATCAGCGCCCAGGCGAGCGACTCCAGCCCCATCGCGCCTGCCCAGATTCTTAAGCCATCCCGCCGCTCGCCGCGCGAAACGACGGCGAGACTCAAGGCAAGCAGCCCGCTTATCATGACGAGGGAAAATAAAAGTGTTCGGTTGTCGAGGATCATTCGGCGAGCTGCGGCGTGTGGGTCATTTTCCGTGCATTCAACGCCGCGCCGCGTAAATACGGATCAGCATGCACTACCACTGGGTTATCGGACAAAACGGCGGAATCTTCAGGGGAAAAGACGCTTTTTTCAGCGCGGGGAGCGGGTCTTTCCGGGTAGAGCGGTAGCGTCGACTTTCTTTGTTATGTTCTAATACGCCGCCTGTCCCTGGAGGGAAAATGACCACACGACATGTGGGCGAAATATATTCGTCCAAACACACCCAGTATTCCGAAGCCACCCAGTATTGCTACTACAACGGCGTGCATGATCTGGCCTTATTCTGGACAAACCCCACCCCGACGGAAATAAATGGTTTTCTCAGCCAACCAGTGGAGATTTCTCATTATGTTGAGGGATCGGTACTCTTTCTGCTCTATCGCATCGTTGATATCTGCGAGTGGTCGGACGTGGCCTACAACATCCACCAGTTGCGCGATGAAGCACG
>JADMJT010000074.1:54259-58433 GCA_018781585.1 Burkholderiales bacterium | reverse complement strand
GCTGTATTTGGAGCGCGGCAATGTCTACTTCCAAATGCGCGACTTGTCCAAAGCCATTGCCGATTACGATCAAGCATTGCGTCTGAATGACAAGCTGGACGACGCCTATTTCGGACGCGGCATGGCTTACGGCCCGGCTGGGGAATTGGAACGCGCCATCGCCGATCTCAGCGTCTATCTCAAGCGCCATCCGAATAGTTCGCTCGCCTATACCAAGCGCGGCGTGCGTTACATCTGGAAGGGCGAGCGCGAAAATGCCTTTAACGATTTAACGCATGCGATTGAACTCGACCCGAATAACGCCGAAGCGCATGACGATCTGGGCGTGCTCTATGCGCAGCGTGGCGAGTTGAACCAAGCGGCGCAGCATTTCGCCACCACCATTCGACTTGAACCCGGTTATCAGAAGGCGCATCACAACATGGCGCTAACGCTC
The DNA here is from genome assembly GCA_018781585.1 of Burkholderiales bacterium. Classification (GTDB taxonomy): domain Bacteria; phylum Pseudomonadota; class Gammaproteobacteria; order Burkholderiales; family Thiobacteraceae; genus RBG-16-58-11. The sequence continues at coordinate 57,997 of JADMJT010000074.1, read as the reverse complement.
ACCCTGGGCGGCCAGCTGGATCGCGCGCTGGTCTCGATCAATGAGGCGCTGAAACTGCAAAACACGCGTGAGTCGCTCATGCTGAAAAGCGTGATCCTGGAGCGTCTGGGGCGCGCCGAGGAAGCGCAATGGTTGAAGGATGAAGCCGAGCAAACCAAGGCGGGCGGCTGGACCGAACGCGCGACGGTGCGCTGAGAGAGGATCGAGGATGAAACGATTGATATGGTTAGTTGTGGGGTTGGTGTGCGCGACAGCGTTGCAGGCGGAAACGCAGGCAGAGCGCTGGAATCGCTTCGCCGATCAGGTGTACCAACTGCATTTAAAAATCATCACGGCGCAGCCGACCCGCAGCGAAGAATCCACGCATGCGTATGAAGGCGATATGGCGAAAAATTACACCTATCGCGAAACGCAATTCTTCTCGGTCGGATCAAACAAGCTCTTGAGCAAACTGCGCGTGGATCAGAGTGATCCGAGCAAGCGCTATTACCTCGAAGCGAATGTGCTCGATAGCCAAGGCCGCGTGGCGCGCGATTATATCGCCTTGTATTTACCTTGGGCGATGAGTCAACCGGCGCGCACTTTCATCAGCCTGCATGCCTATCCGGGCGAGTTGCATGCGTTCCGGCAATTCAATGCCACGGGCCAGCGCATTTTAGAAATTTGTGAAGGGCGGCTGCAGGGCAAAAAAGTGATGTTGCTATTCGAAGAAGCGGATTTGGATAAAACCCCTGAAGCATCAGAAGCCTATCGTGCGTGTTTTGGTGGTTTGCCAGTGCAGGTGGGCGAATTCTTGAACTCGCAGTAAATAGCGGTTCAGCGTTTCTGCTCGATGCGTACTTGTAACGAAGAGCGTGTTATTGCAGTGTCTGCTGCCGTATATACTCAGCGCGCTTCATCGCTAAATACGCCCCTCGTTCCATCTCATGTAATTGCCGCGGATACTGTTCGATAGCCGTAAACCAGTTCTGCAAACGTTTCTCAAGCTGAGTCGCCGGCGCTGCACGGGCGGCGCCTAAAAAGGTATCGATCGCGAGGTAATAACGCATCGTGTTGCGTTCCATTAGACCGCGCATCCCACCGATATAGTCTGGCTGACCATCGGCACTTTTACCGATCACGGTGAATCCTACCTTGTGGCTGCCGATCGTTCCGAGATACGTCTGCATAGCCAGCCGTGCGCCAAAATTCGTTGCGTAAGCATACGTCAGATGCAAAAAAGTTTTGGTTTTCGAGAGTGCCACAGCTTCTAGTTGGATCAGGAAGTCGCTGGTACCCAGTGGCCCATCTTTGGCATTGAGGATGATCTCAAAATAACTCGGCGTCGCCATGGCGACACCGTAATTTAATTCGATACGCGGCGCATCAACGAGTTCTTCGGGTGTCTTCTTACCGATATTGACTCTTAGGGTGGTGGCCGATGCCCCCACCACGGCATGACAATATTTGGTATTAATGTGCAGGAGCATTACCTCACACCAGTGATTCGGATCATTCAGGCCCGCACTCACTGTACCAAACGGGTAATCAACGACGGCGTAGATGTCACCCTTCAAGCGGTTAGTCGTTTCAGACGAATCAAGCACCAAGGGACGATTGAATTGATTCTGCCGCAGTTGTTCCAATAACGACGTGTGCTTTGCCCGCAGTGTCGCAGCCGGATCCGACTCCACCCTGGCGCTCGCGGCGCTCGCAGTGCATGTCAACAACAGACAGATCAACGTGCGGGTCAAAAACCACTTATGCATCACCACTCCATTTTGCGTTTACCCGTGGACAATGCTCGCATTGTCCACGGGTTTAGGACGAATAGCGTTGTGTGGGCGTCACGTTGCATTCATAGCTGCCAAGCAGCACTTGGTTTTATAGCGCGCGCGAAATTACGCCATCATTAATTTTGACTGAATCACCCACCCGGTATTCAGGTTCAGTGGCATAGGTGACGGTTTGCGTCGCACCATTTTGCAGACGCACCAATACTTCATAGTGATACGATTTGCGCACTTTGCCTTCGATTGCATGGCCCGCATACGCACCGCCCAGCGCACCAGCAATTTGTGCAGCGGTTCGACCTTTTCCACTGCCGATCTGGCTACCCAGCAATACCCCCACGACACCGCCGCCGATCGTTCCGAGATAGCCACCTTCGCCTTTGACTTCGACGCGATTGACCGCTTCAATGGTGCCGCAGTTATTGCACATACGGACTGCGCGCGCTGACACCGCGGCGCTTTGTAGGGATTTGTCCAGGGTGACGCTGGTAACGCGCTCACCCACGCGCAGATTGGCCCTCACGACGCTGTTCGACGTGATCCGATCGCGCTTCTTGATGGTGTAGGTGCTGGCGTATTCGCCGCTACTCACCTCGGGCAAAAAGAGCTTGCCCTTGACGCCCTTGATGGCAAGATCCACTTTGCCGCCTGGGGTGCCAAATACAGTGAACTGCAAATAATTCCCGCCGCTTAAGTCAGCCGCCGGCTCGACATCGAAACGCTCAATTCTTGGCTGCGGACCCGGCACGACGCTCGCGCTGTGGTTGCCGATGCCCACTTGCAAAGATTCATTCAGTACCATGCTGGCGACCTGATTGCCTACGCGCAGATTGGCGGTCACCGGGCTGCGCGCTTCAATTTTGTCGCGCTCGCTGATGGTATAGGTGCCTTCATACTGACCGGCTTCAGCTTCAACCAGGGTCAGGTTGCGTGTTGCGCCTGCGATATGCAAAGTTGCCACGCCTCCTGGCGTGCCGTAGATATTGAAATTGAGCTCGGTTCCAGGGGTCAGACGCCGTACTTCATCCACATTGAACCCTTCAATTCGGGGGTTGGCTTGGGATACGTTGTACTGTTGTGCGTATGCATGGTCTGACAGCAGTACCAGCGGCATCAGCGCTGACAGTGCAACTACTCCAGCCATAAATCTTTGCGAAATTTTCATGATTTTTCCTGTTCGTTGATGTGATCAATTCGGAGGAATTCATCGACATTTCTTGATTGTTAGCAGCGAAAATAGCCTGATCTGAACAACCGGTCTGTGCGCTAACGAACATGGATGACGCATGCGAGTGTGTGTATTGGGATCAACTGATCCCACGTTAGTGGTGTGCAAATGGCCTACGGTTTCTTGGGTTTATTAGGCGTGCTTGCTACTGCTTGATTGAAGCTGGTGATGCAGTTCTTAAGATTTTCCGCCACGCTTTCCCTGTCTTTCACCACGCAATCCGAGGCATCAATACCCGATGCTTCTTCCGGTTGCGGGGCCGGTACGTGTCCGACGATTTGAAAAGCCGGATCGATTTTTTTCTCGGGCTGGGCGGGGGCGGATAGGGGCGGCGGGGCGGGCACCATCACTGTAGCGACTGACTTTTTCTCCAGCATTTTCTTCGCCGCTTTTAGCTCTGCTTGCAGCCGCTCTTTTTCATGCGTGGTGTGCATCATAACGACGACCACCCACGAAACTAACCCCACACCGGCCAAGCTTAACGCGGGGATCCATACCCATTTGCTACGCAGTCGAATCAAGAGCCGCTTCAGCCGGCTGGGCGGCGGCGCTTCTGCTTCACCCTCCGCCGCTGCTGGCTCCGATCTGCCCCTGGTTTTTTCGATGATTAGCGTTTTGTCGTTTGCCTCCGACTCAATTTCGGTTTCGGCAGGCTTACGGCGGAAGCTAATCCATCGCCTCAGTCGGGCGAAAAAACTCGGCTTGGGTTCGGGGACTTCCGGCTCTTCTGGCTCGTCT
>JADMJT010000074.1:36497-54159 GCA_018781585.1 Burkholderiales bacterium | reverse complement strand
TCGGGCGAAAAAACTCGGCTTGGGTTCGGGGACTTCCGGCTCTTCTGGCTCGTCTGTGGCACGGATTTTTTTCTTGGGCGGCTTCTCCACGACGTCTTCGGTATCGGGTTCAACCTCGGTTTCGACCGCTTTGCTACGGAAGCTAAGCCATTGCTTCAGTCGGGTGAAAAAACTCGGCTTGGGTTCGGGGACTTCCGGCTCTTCTGGCTCGTCTCTGGTACGAGTTTTTTTCTTAGGCGGCTTCTCTACGGCGTCTTCTGGACTGGGTTCAGCCGCGGTTTCAACCGCTTTGCTTCGGAAACTAAGCCATTGCTTCAGTCGGGTGAACAAATTTGGCTGGGTTTCGAGGATTTCCGGCACTTCGGGCTCGGGCGTTTCTGTGGCGCGGATCCTTTTCTTCGGCTCCCTCGCCTCGGCGGTAGCGGGCTTTGATTCCTCCACTGTATCCGCGGTCGCTTCGATCTCGCGGCGGCGAAAGGTGAATATGCGCTTCAGCCGCGCTAGTACACCCAGCTTGGCCACTGGCGTTTCTGGGGTGGGTTCCGCGGCATCGGCGGCTGCGCGAGGCTTAAGTTCTGCCTCGGCCTCGGGTGCTGCCTCGGATTGCGGGACTGCTTCATCCGGGCGTTTGCGCCAAAACGCTAATTTGGCCAGCCACGCCCTGAGTTTTTTAAGAAATTGGGTCAATCGACGATCCTGTACCAATGGCGGCCATTAGCGGCCACCTTTTATATCGGCAGAATCAAGGCGAAGTTGAAGTGGGAAAAGCGATTCGGATCAGGTCATTAAGCGTTGCCATTACCCATCACGGAGGACTGCGTGGATTTTGCGAAATCCAACATGCGCTGGATCGAGATCACGGCTTTTTGGCGAATCGCTTCGTCGATATGAATTTCGTTCGCGCCGGTTTCCAACACTTGGGCGAGTTTTTCCAGGGTGTTCATTTCCATCCATGGGCAGTGCGCGCAACTCTTGCACGTGGCGCCGACGCCGCCAGTGGGGGCTTCGAGGAAAGTTTTTCCGGGTGCCGCTTCATGCATTTTGTGGAAAATACCGTTGTCGGTGGCGACGATGAAAGTCGGGTTGGGCAATGTTTTGGCCGCTTTGATCAGCGCGGAGGTGGAGCCGACTACATCAGCGAGTGCGATCACGCCGGCGGGTGATTCCGGATGTACCAGTACCGCCGCTTCGGGGTGGGCGGCTTTCATATTGGCGAGCAGTTTGGCTTTGAATTCGTTGTGCACGATGCAAGCACCTTGCCAGATCAGCATGTCGGCCCCCGTGACTTGCTGTACATAGCGGCCGAGGTGCTTGTCCGGCGCCCAGAGGATTTTTTTACCTTGGCGCTGCAAGTGTGCCACGACTTTCACTGCGATGGAGGAGGTAACGACCCAATCCGCGCGCGCCTTCACCGCCGCGCTGGTGTTGGAGTACACGACGGCGGTGCGCTCCGGATGCGCATCGCAAAATTCGGCGAAGGCATCGGCTGGGCAGTCTTCATCCAGCGAGCAGGTGGCGGCTTGATCGAGCATCAGCACGCGCTTTTCCGGGTTGAGAATTTTTGCAGTTTCACCCATGAAACGCACGCCGGCCACGATTAAAGTCTTGGCAGCATGTTCATGCCCGAAGCGCGCCATGTCGAGTGAGTCGGATACGTAGCCGCCGGTCTCATCCGCCAGTTCTTGCAACTCGGGGGCAACGTAGTAATGCGCTACCAGTACCGCGTTTTGCTCGACCAGCATGCGCTTGATGTGCGCGATGAGCTGGCTGCGATCAGTACGCGGCGATGGCTTGGAGAGGGGGGTAATCGAGAATGCTTGCTGTTGCATGATCGCCTCGCTAACGAATAATTTCGACCCGGCCGGGTCGTTTGGTGCGGAAGAGTTGCGCAGGACGGTGGCTGCCGTTGCGTCGTTCGTTGCCAGTGGCTTCGATCAGATTGCGCGCGGTAATCCATTTGCGGAAATTGCGCTTATCCATCGGCTCCGAGCGTATGGTTTCGTACACGTCTTGCAGTTCGCTCAGCGTGAATTGTTTAGGTAAAAATTGGAATGCGATGGTGGAGTAATCGAGCTTGGCCACCAAACGCTCGTGCGCCGTCCGTGTGATCTCGCGGTGGTCAAACGCCAGTTCGGGTAACTCATCATAGGCAAACCAACCGGCTTCAGTCGCGTCGGATGCAGGATGCAAAGTCAGACGATCGGAGGGGATCAAGGCGTAATACGCCACCGAAATGACGCGCTCGCGCGGGTCGCGATCATGCTTGCCAAAGGTGTAGAGCTGCTCCAGGTAAACGTTCTTGATGCCGGTTTCTTCTTCCAATTCGCGTTTGGCGCAGTCGGCCAGATCCTCGTTCATATTCAAAAAACCGCCCGGTAAGGCCCAGCCGCCTTGGAACGGCGGGTTGCGGCGCCGGATCAGGAGCAATTGCAGCTTCTCATCACGGATGGTGAAGATCACGATATCCGTGGTGACCGCCGGGTGCGGGTGCCAATAACAAAACTGTTTTGTCTGTGTGGTCATAAGTGTACCTATGACACTAACAATAGTGTCGGTATAACACTAAGTCAAGTAGATTTTTTGTTGGTTTGGGCGGAGGTCGTATTGAGAGATGATCGACGACGTACGAAGGGCCATCGTAGGGGTCGGGCATGCCGACCCGTGATTACTATCGGGCGAGGCATGCCTCGTCCCTACAACGTTCACGGAAATGGAAAGCCACGCGGTGTAACGGTCATCTCGCCCAGCCTCTCCCAAAAAGAGAATATCCCGTTCAGCTTCCGTTCAGTTAACCCGGCGTAGATTGCGAGGCATCAGGACCAACCTGGTGTTTATCAATCTAACGTAAGGAGTCTTAACATGCATGCCGTTCAATTGAAAAAAAGCATAAGTTTGCTGACTGTCCTGTTTGCCGCTTCCACATCCGCGATGGCGAATGATGAATATAACAACGGGAATTACCAGGACTACGCGCGCGTCAAAAACGTGACGCCTGAATATCAGCGAATAAATACTCCGCGTCAAGAATGTAGCAATGAGTATATCCGCGGCACGAGCTACGATGGCTACGGGCGTGACCGGTCATCTTCAGACCGTTCATATACCGGCACGGTGGTTGGTGGTGTCGCTGGCGCCTTGCTCGGCAGCCGATTCGGCAAGGGAAAAGGCAGCACGGCCGCGACTGCGGTGGGCGCGATTGCGGGTGCGGTGATCGGCGATAAGGTGCAAGGCAACGGCGGTATATTCGCGTCGAATGATGACCACCACGATCATGATAGTCGTGGCCGCGAAGTGCAGCGCTGCCGCACGGTGGATAACTGGGATAACCGCCTGACCGGCTACCGTGTCGTTTATGAATATGCCGGCCGCAGCTATACGACGGTGATGCAGAATCAACCGGGCCGTCAAATTCCGGTGCAGGTTTCGGTGGTGCCGGCAGTGGGGGACGTATCACGGAACACTTCCGGGTGGTAAGCCGCTTGCCGTACACTGATGTCAATCTGTTTGAGCTTGACCTGGGTCATGATGGCCAGGCCAGCCGATACCCAGGCTAGCAGTAGAAAGAATCGAGGTAGATAAAATGAAGTATTTCATTCTCATGTTTATGGCGCTCACGGCGGCGCAGGCGCAAGCGAGTAGCGTCGCGACCGACAGCAGCCGGAGCAACTGGCTCATGGCGGACGCGGGCAAACACGCCCGCCTCAGCTTGAATGACGCCACGGAACTCGTACAAAAACGCACCGGCGGGCGCGTGCTCGCGGCGCAAGAAGTGCGCGAACAGGGGCGTCAAATGTATCGCATCAAAGTGCTGACGCGTCAGGGAGAGGTGCGTATCGTGTTGGTGGATGCTGAAACCGGCAGCGTGGAATAGTCAGCGCATGCGCATTTTAGTCATCGAAGACGAACCGCAGTTGCGCGAACAAGTGCAACGCCAGTTACAAGCCGATGGCTATGCCGTGGATGTGAGCGGTGACGGCAAGGATGGCCTCTATCTCGCCAGTGAATACCCCTTGGATGCCGCCATCGTGGACCTGGGCTTGCCCGGTTTATCCGGCATCGAAATCATTAAGCAATTACGCGCGCTCGGTAAAAATTTGCCGATACTGATTTTGACCGCGCGTGGATCCTGGCAGGACAAGGTGCAAGGTCTGGAGGCGGGCGCGGACGATTACTTGGTAAAGCCGTTCCAGATGGAAGAATTGCAAGCGCGGCTGAAAGCCTTGTTGCGGCGCGCGGTGGGCACGGCCAACAACACCTTGAGCTGCGGTCTGATAAGTTTGGATTTGACCGCGCAAACCGTCGCGTTGCGCGGCCACCCGGTCGAACTCACCAGCTATGAATACCGTCTGCTGGAATATTTAATTAAACAGCGCGGTAAAGTCGTGCCCAAAAGCGAGCTGGCCGATTATCTCTATCCCCACGACCAAGATCGCGACAGCAATGTGTTGGAAGTCCTGGTGGGGCGATTGCGCCGCAAATTAGACCCGGCCGGCGACCTAATGCCGATTGAAACGCTGCGCGGGCGCGGCTACCGTTTTACGCTTTCTGAGGCGGCACCATGACGGGTGGCGGGATGTCGCTAAATAAACGCATGATCCTCAGCGCCAGCTTTGTGCTGGCGATTTTCATTGTGTTAACCGCGCTGGGATTGGATCGCGCGTTTTACGAAAGCGCCCGCTCGGCACGGCAGGAGCGCTTGCTGGGGCAACTCTATCTGCTCATCGCCGCAGCGGAGGTGGATAGCCAAGGCAGGCTTAGTTTGCCCGCCACCTTATCCGAGGCGCGCTTCAGTTTGCCTGGTTCCGGCCTGTACGCTTTTGTTACCGATCGCAACGGCACGCGCGTGTGGCATTCGGCTTCCGCGCTTGGGGCGACCGCGCCCTTCGCAACGAAACTGGCGGCGGGCAATAAGCGTTTCGAAAAACGCGCAGATCAGACCGGCAATGTTTATTTCGTGCAGAGCTTGGGCGTGAATTGGGCGGTGGGTCAACAGCGTTTCGGGTTTACCTTCAGCGTGAGCGAAGACCTCGCGGAGTTTAATGCGCAGATTTACCAATATCGGCAAAGTTTATGGGGCTGGCTTGCCGCGTTGGCAGCGCTGTTGTTATTGGCACAAGCCGCCGTGTTGCGCTGGGGCCTGCGCCCGCTGCGCGGTGTTGCACGGGAATTGAATGCGATTGAATCCGGCCGCCAAGAAAAATTACAGGGTAACTACCCCAAAGAAATAAAGCGCCTCACCGACAATCTCAATTCCTTGATTCACCACGAACGCGCCCAGCAAGTACGCTACCGCAATGCCTTAGGCGACTTGGCGCACAGCCTCAAAACCCCGCTCGCCGTTATGCGCGGCGCACTGAGCAGCGATAAATCATCACTCCCCGCAACCATAGAAGAACAAGTCGCGCGCATGGACGACATTGTGGCCTATCAGTTGCAGCGTGCCGCCACGGCGGGTATGACCAAGCTGATGGCCACCCCCATCCCGATCTTGCCGATAGCAGAAAAAATCATCGCGGCCTTGCATAAGGTGCATCACGAAAAAAATGTGAGCACAAAAATATTCATTCCTAGCAGCGTGACTTTTCCTGGCGATGAAGGCGATCTGATGGAGCTACTCGGAAATCTTCTCGACAACGCGTTTAAGTGGTGCAGTAAAAGTGTGCAAATCAGCGCGGTCGTCGAGCCAGGGCATTTAATCCTAAGCGTTGAAGACGACGGGCCGGGCATCACGCCATCACAGGCAAAAAACATATTGCAGCGCGGCGTACGCGCCGATGAAGTAGTGCCAGGCCATGGCATCGGCTTAGCGATCGTGCGCGATATCGTCGAGGCCTACGAAGGCACCCTCGAAGCAGGCCGGAGTAGCCTGGGCGGCGCCGCAATCACGCTTGATTTTCCAATACGATAATTTTTTGGAAACGTGTGGGCATGGCGCTTTCTTCGATTAGGCTGCCGGTATCGAACCGCTAAGCCAACACTTTAATGCGCGGGTGTAAGAGTTTTTGCATAAACGGTCGCTTGGTGGGAACTGCCGTACTTCAGCCACTCTTGCTTGCGATCACCGGTTTGATGACCGAATATTTCAACAGCCCCTGCTGGAAGCGGACATCGAGACACCAATAGCGTTCGACAGCCTGCGACCGGTCAGTCGCGCTTCCCGATAGCGGTCATTCCCGGCCTTACTCGATCACTCCGTCCCAGGGCTGTACCGCGCCCTGAGCCAAAATAGTGCCACTGCAACACGGATTTCATTTTGTCACGGGCTCTTAACCAGGCTGCATTCTTGGCCTGCGACCAAGCCGGTCTTCGCCGGAAACTTACCCGGATTAAACTTTGTGGCGCCGATACTCGCACCATATTTCGTCAACGCGTTAAATACCGTGGCGAAGTCTTTCTGTGCATCTGTTCTTTCATTAGGACTATTTGGCCCTGCGAGCGATGCCAGATAATCATTGCTGGCTTCGAGCAGCACCTTCAACGCATCGTCTGGCCACGTGGCCATGGTCATGGTTGCGCTGACTGGTTTGCCATTAACCAATCGTGGGGCGCCGTCGATATTTCTCTGGTTGATGCCTTTGTTGATGTCCAGTATGGCTTTCAGCTTGGTACATTCCACCGACTCGGCGGCATTGTAGGATTCCATCACCGATTCTTTAGCCGCTCGCGCGATCGCTGTTTGTTGGGCCGCGTTTAGGCTGTTCCAGACGGCCTTGTCGATATGTATCCACGATATCAGGAACGGTTGATGCCACGACGGATGATGCGCATAGCGCGCGCCGATCTGGCCGATATTTTGCGAGCAGTTGGGTTTGGTGCCGGGCGGAATGGGGTGCGCTAGCGCCGGACTGCAATCCAAACCGCCCGCGTCAGGATTGCCCAGAGGCGCTGTAGCCGTGGCTTCTTTTATCGGAAAGAAATCAGCAAGGTCGTCATTTGGGTTAACGTATTCGAAGCCTTGAATGGTGTTTCTTTGCATGGGCAACAGAACCGATTGCCCCCCCACCGGCGGATAAAACGTGAGCGTTTTCGCAGGGATGATGCCGCGTTGTACCAGCAGATCGCAGGCGCGATCCACGATATTCTGTGGCGGGGCCAAATAACGAATTCTCCAGCCCGAGGTGCAAAGGCCCGTCAAGCCAATGCCATTGCCCTGGCTCAAGCAGTCAGTATCCCCCGCGTTGCAGTCCGGCTTGCCGATCGGTTTGGGGAAATAGCCCGAACCCTGCATGGTGCTCCCCACGACCGGAAGCACGATTTGCGTTCCGCCCCGGCTGTCCAGTATCGATTGCGCCAAGACGAGGCCGTTCCCGTTGAATCCGTCTATTTTTGCATCGTATAGAAAGCCCATCATTTGCTCGAACCGCATGCCAAACGGAACCGAGTTGTAGGCAAAGCCCCAGCTTGGTTCCGAGAAGACTGGCGTGGGTGCATTCGCGTTTGCGAATTGGATGCCGGCCCGCAATGCACTCACTGCACGGCCCGTGCTCTGACTGCGCTGAAAGATGACTTTCTCTCCGGTGGGTAATACGTCGGTGTATTTTTTAACCTTTTCGATGAATATTTTCATCGCGCCGTAATCCGGATTTCTGGGATCGGTAGATGTGCCCGCGCCACGCCCTATGGTGGGGGAGTCGCTGTATTCGTTGTAGGGAATGGTGACATCCGCAATCGCGGTCTGACCGAAATAGGTGCTGCATAAGGCAAGAGCCAGTGCAGATAGGGGTTTGCATATTTTCATTTCTATCTCCTTACGTAGGCAAGCAGGTGTGGGAAAGAAGTGATAACCACGACGAATTGTGCTGCGGACTGGCCCTATTCGCCGCCTTTCGTAAGGGGGCTCCGGGTTGCGCCAATAGGGCGAAGATTGGGAGGGCGCAGCATGCGTCTGTGCATTTCAATCTTCCGGGACAGGTAGGTTCACGCTTTAAGCAGAGCCAAAGCAATACCGCCCATCCCCGACTTACCTCAATGGTATTTGGATGTTTGCTCAATAATGACGAGTAGTCAATAACGCACGATGTTGCTTCTTAGCCAGTTTCCGCTGCATTGCAGACTTTTGAGTAGTAAGCCGCGACAGGCTGCTTCGGATCTATAGCAAAAATTAAAGAGTTGCTGGCTATCCGATTCCAATCATGAGCATCTTTCGCGGCTCATCTGCATTTTTCCAGTTTACCCCTCTTCCTGGCACGACTGTCCGCGCGACATGCGCGTAAATTGCGCGCCATTCCCTGCGCCAAAACGCTTGGGCTGGATACAGATTTGTAAGATGAGCGCATCGGTCGCGCTGCGGATATCAGACGGGAACGCGGGGAAAGGCGCTGCGCGTTCCACCACCGATTTGATATAGGCAATCTCGGCTTGTTGATCGGCGCTTTGCAGTATGGTGAAGCTTCTCACCGAGCCATTGGAATTCAGCGCCACCTGCACGACCGCGACATGCGACCCGGCGTCACGCGCGTTGTTTTTAACCATGGCAGCGCTGCGATTCAATTTGCGAAACAATGCTTCGAAATACAGCTCCAGACTTAAGGGCTCGATATTGGCTGCGCGCAAACGCTTCGCGATTTCGGCCAACTCGTCGTTCTTTTCGGCCTGTGCTCCTAGGGTCCTGGCCATGGCAAGCGCGTTACGCGCCAGCGCCGTGCCCGAACGTGGTTTGGGCGGTGCACCGAGCTCGTTAAGAAAGCGATTCATCTCGTCTTTCTCGGCCTTAGTCCAGGTTTTTTCCGCTTCGGCTACCCCTTGTGGAGTTTGCAATTGGGTCGGTTGGCGCCGTGCTTTTGCAGCGGGTTGTATCGGTGCAGCTTGCTGCGGCAACACGGGAGGCTGGGCAATGGGATCCAGCTTTGCCAACCTAACATCGAGCTGAGAAGGCGCGCGGCTCGATTGAGGCACAAACGCTTCATGCGGTGTAGACAGTTTGAAGAAAAGCAGCGACAAGTGAAATGCCAATGAAACTATCAGCGCCACTAGAAAGCGTTTGTTTTTAGTCGGGAACAGCATTTTCATTTCAAGGCTTTCTCGCAGACAGCCTGCATATTGATTTTTTCATAATTCATGACATACCGACCATGCTCACAAAATCTCTCCCCGCTTCCCTTTGTCAAAGGGAGGGATCAGGCTATGCAACGTCCCGAGGGCCTCCTCCTTTTACAAAAGGGGGGGGATTTGAAGCGCGTCATGAATTATGAAATGCTCAATAAGTGGACTTTACCCACTTCCGAAGATATTTGATGAACAAACCATGGCCTTCGCGCGGCGACGAACTTAAAAATCATTGTTCCGGATTAATAGGTGTGCTTAACCCCGCTATAAAAACCACATACTGGCCGGATATAGGCTATGTTTTAAGCAACAGCATCGACCTATTGGAGGTTCAAGTCATGTCTATGCACAACACATTTGTGGCGACTTACGCGCAACAGCATTTGGCGGAGATCGATTTAGAGAAAATGCAAAGCGCTGGTTTCGATATGCACAAGCTGCGCATTGTCAGCCACCACCCCAACCGCATGGTGAAACAACAGCGGCTCGCGCCGGTACTGGGCAGTTTCGGCGAACTGGATGCGGCGTTTTTCGGCTGTATCCCCGAGGAGGATATCGTCAACTTCGAGGCCGAACTGGGCACGGGTCGGCTGTTCATTGTTGCTCATGGTTCGCCCGACGAGATCGAGCAAGCCAAGCGCATTGCCGACTCAACTCATCCGGCGAGTTGGGATGGCCTGGCCGAAGCAGCTGTCTACTATGGCTGTACCGATTGACAAAGCGCTGGCCCAATTATGGGGCTGCGCAACAAACCATTCTTGCTCCTGAAAGCACTACCATCCTGCGGTGGATTGGCGTGTCGCGCGACCGTATTGCTCGTCCTCGAAGAAGGGGTGTTCACCACACACGCACAATGCGTTGTATATCGGTCCCATATCTTTAGCGGCTAGCCAGTCAATATTCCAGATAGGCATCACAAACCGTTGCTGGGGTTGCGGCAACTGACGTTGCAGGTTTGCCACACGCAAATAATATTCTCTGGAAATAGTCCGGGTGATTTGTTATTATTTTAAATCATGAACAGTGTTTTCATATTGTGAAATATTAAGAATGCGCGAGGACAGCATGAATCAATCAATTTCGCCCCTTGAGTTTGACCAAATCCCGGCCTTTTGCGAGGGCATTCAATATTTTTCCGAATCGTTGCCGGATATCGACCGTTTGGGTGACGCCCCGCTACTGTCTGCATCAAGGGCCGCGATTGCTGACCCCAGTGACGAAAAAGCGGTGTATCAGACTTTGCTCGCTGCCGATGCGCTGCGTTATCTCACGCTGCAAGTGACCGCTGCTAAATCATCCGGCCATCCCGGCGGATTTGCGTCTGGGGCCGAAGCCTATGCCGCGATGGTGATGTTGGGCCATACCAATATCGTGACCGAGGTGGGCCATCATGCGCCGGGCTTTTATAGTGCAATGTTCATCGATACTTCGCTGGAAGAAATGGGCATCAAAACCGTGTCCGATATGCGCGCGCGTTTTCGCGAAAAGCATGGCCTGCTCGGGCATTTATCGGGCGCGATCCCCGGCTTGCTCGCACCGGCTGGGCCGTTGGGCCAGGGTGAGCACTTCGCTATGGCGGGTGCGCTGCTTTATCCGGATACGTTATTTCCCGTAACGATTGGTGACGGCGGGCTGGGCGAGCCTTACATCATGAGTGCGTTCCAGCACTTCAATACGGCTTACCCCAAGGCTACTAATTTCTTGCCGATTCTATTGTGGAATGGGTATTCGCAAGAGCACCACTCGATGGTGTCCACTTGGGACAACGAGCGCATGCTGGATTACTGGCACGCGCATGGCTTTCAGCATGTGTATCTGATCAATGCGAAAGATTTTGACGACGCGAATCAGCCCGGGGAATACGTAGACAGCACGAAGTTTTCCTGGGAGCGGCGCATGGCGTTCACCGGCTTCTTGCTCAAGGCGGCGAGTGTGGCTGCGGAGCATGCGCTGAACGGCGAGATGACGGCCATCATCATTAAGCAACTAAAGGGCTCGGGCGTACACGCCACCGGGGCCAAATCACACAATTTGTACGCACATCACACTTTAGAGAGCGCTGATGTGATCAGCGGACTGCAACGCCGTGCCTTGCCGCCGCGTGCTTGGCGTTTGGTACGTGAGAATTTCCGCCACGCCGGCGGCGGCCCAGCCGCCAAAACCGTGGTGACGGAATTCGAGCGCCCCTTGCCAGATCTGGGCAAGTTGCCGCTGACTGAATTTGCGCCGGGTAAGGAGAATAAAATTCCAACAACCGCCTTCGGCGAAATCGTCGCCGCGGTGGGTAAGCTTGATAAAAGTTTTATCGTTACCAATGCCGACGGCAACGAAGCCTCCAGCATGGCCAACATCAATAAAGCGCTGACCATCCGCCACCCCACGGTGGACGATTTGTATTTCCAAGGGCCGAGCGGTCAAGTGTATGAGCCGTTGAGCGAAGATGCGTGCGCTGGCCTGGCAGTGGGCGTGGCGCTGTTTGGCGGGCGCTCGTTGTGGGCCTCGTATGAATCATTCGCCATCAACGGCCTGCCGATCTGGCAAACGGTGACGCAAGCCATGGCGGAGTTGCGGCACAAAACGCCGTGCGCGATCACGCTGTTTACCGCCGGCGCGCTGGAGCAGGGCCGTAACGGCTGGACGCATCAACGCCCGGAGATCGAAGCCTATTTTGCGGCCATGATGCGCAACGGCAATGTGTATCCCTTGTTTCCGGTCGATGCGAATATGATTCAAGTTGCTTACGATTGGGCCTTGGGCCAATCCAATAAAGGCATCGTGATTACCGCTTCCAAAACCCCGCTGCCGGTGCGCACCACTTTGAAACAGGCGCGCCAGGCGATTGAAGAAGGTGCGACCATGCTGCACGAGACACCGGTGAAAGCAGGGAGCAGCTGCCGCGTGGTCTTCGCCGTCACCGGCGATATGGTGCTGTTGCCGGTCTTCGAAGCAGCGCAGCAACTTGAAGCGCAAGGTGTGGGTGTGCGCATCGTCGCTATCGTCAATCCGCGCCGCCTGTATCGGCCCACCGATGTGGCATGGAATACTTGCTCCGAACCGGATGGCAAGTTCATGTCGCGCGCGCAATTCGATAAGCTGTTCCACGGCGATGTACTGCTTGGTGTCACCGGTGGCCCAAGCGCAATGCTGGAGCCGCTCATGTTGCGCAGCGCCGTGCCGACGCGCGATGTGTTCTGTTGGAAGCGCGGCGAAACCACGGCTAACCCGAACGAATTATTCGAGTTCAATGCCATGAACGCGCAGGCGATGGCGGATCGTGCGATGGAGTTGTTGGGGTAGTAAACGGCTTCACAACGGGCTACGTAGCGGGTACGACGAAATCATGTGTAGGGGTCGGGCATGCCCGACCCGTTTTCAATACCGGGCGAGGCATGCCTCGCCCCTACCGATGTGTACTCTGTGGTGAAAGGATTTTATCTTGCAACCGAAAATCATAGTGCTCGACGACGACCCTACCGGCTCGCAGACAGTGCATGGCTGCCTGCTGCTTACGCGCTGGGACGTGGCGACGCTCAAACTCGGGTTGGATGATGCATCCCCTTTGATGTTCGTGCTGACCAATACGCGCGGTATGGGGGCGGAGCAGGCTGCGGCCGTTACGCGTGAGGTCTGCCATAATTTGAAGCAGGCCTTGGCCGGTTTTGATCGGCCCGTTTTGTACGTCTCTCGTTCCGATTCCACGCTGCGCGGACATTACCCGGTGGAGACTGATGTGATGGCCGAGGAACTCGGGCCATTCGATGCGCATTTCCTGATTCCGGCTTTCTTCGAGGGCGGGCGGGTCACGGTGCACAGCACGCATTACCTGCGCACAGGCGACAAGGTGGTGCCGGTGCATGAAACGGAGTTCGCGCGCGATTCGGTGTTTGGCTATCGTCACAGCTATCTGCCCAAGTATGTGGAGGAAAAAACACGCGGGCGCATTCAGGCGGACGAGGTGGTGCGCTTTCCGCTGGAGGAAATGCGAACCGGCAGCTTCGATAAGCTGATGAATCTGGCCGACAACGCCTGTTGCGTGGTGGATGCTGAGCATCAGGATGATTTGAACCGCTTTGCCGACGAACTGCTGAGCGCTGCCGAGCACGGCAAGCGCTTCCTATTCCGCAGCGCCGCGAGCCTGCTCACCGCGCTGGCTAAGCTGCCGCCGCAGCCGATTCCGGCGCAGCGCATGCGTGAGTATGTGAAGAATGGACACCCCGGTGTAGTCGTGGTCGGCTCCCATGTAAAGAAAACGACGGAGCAGTTGACTGAGCTGCTCAAGCAGCCGGGCGTGGCGGCGGTGGAGGTGGACGTGAATCTGCTGCCGGAAAAGGTTTCTGAGTTGCTGGAGAAAGTCATTGGCCAAGTGGATGCGGCCCATGCCCAAGGGCTGACGCCGGTGGTGTTCACGTCGCGTGTGGAGCGGCAGTTCCAGGACAGGCAGATGCGCTTGCGTTTCGGCGAGCAAGTCTCCGGCTTTCTGATGAGTGTGGTGCACGCGCTACCCAAGACCCTCGGCTTCATCATCAGCAAGGGCGGCATCACCTCCAACGATATGCTGTCCTTGGGCTTGGCGATTCCTGCCGCGCGCATCGTCGGCCAGATTCATCCCGGCTGCTCAGTGCTGCTGACACCGAAGGATCATCCGCGCTTGCCGGATATTCCAGTAGTGATATTCCCCGGCAATGTGGGCGATGAGACGGCGTTGGCGACGGTGTACAATCGGCTAACAAACTGATCTTAACCACGGAGTTCACAGAGTACGCGGAGTATGGCTGTGGTTTCCTCCGTGTACTCCGTGGTGAAAGTTTTCTCATGAAATCCGACCGCCTGATCAAACGCCTGCGCGAAATTCTCCCCGCCGACTCGGTGCTGACCGAACCTGAGGATCTCAAGCCTTACGAGTCCGACGGCCTGACAGCCTATCGCAAGCTGCCGATGCTAACGGTCATCCCGGAAACAGAAGCGCAGGTGCAACAGATTCTGCGCGCTTGCCATGCGGCAGGGGTGCCAGTGGTGGCGCGCGGTTCGGGCACGGGGCTATCGGGCGGCGCGCTGCCCTTGGAAAACGGCGTGTTGCTGTCGCTGGCTAAACTCTCGCGCATCTTGCACGTCGATCCATTGGGGCGCACTGCGCGGGTGCAGCCAGGGGTGCGCAATCTGGCTATCTCCGAAGCGGCCGCACCGCACCAGCTTTACTACGCCCCTGATCCATCGAGCCAGATCATTTGCTCCATCGGCGGCAACGTGGCGGAAAATTCCGGTGGTGTGCATTGTTTGAAATATGGTCTGACCGTAAACAATATTCTGGCCTTGCGCGTGGTGACGATCGAAGGCGACATACTGGAACTCGGCTCCACTGCACTGGATAGCGCGGGCTATGATTTGCTCGCGCTGATGACCGGCTCGGAAGGGATGCTCGGGGTGATCACCGAAGTGACAGTCAAACTGTTGCCCAAGCCGGAACGGGCACAAGTGCTGATGGCCGGTTTCGACGATATTGAAAAGGCCGGGGCCGCCGTGGCTGCGATTATTTCCGCCGGCATTATTCCCGCCGGGTTGGAGATGATGGATAAGTTGGCGATTCAAGCAGCAGAAGATTTTGTGCATGCGGGTTACCCGCTGGAGGCAGAGGCGATTTTACTGTGCGAGTTGGATGGCACCAATGAAGAAGTGTCGGAAGAGATCAAGCGCGTGCACGCTATCTTGCAAAGCAGCGGCGCGACCAGCCTGCGCACCGCTAATGATGAGGCCGAGCGCCTGAAATTTTGGGCTGGGCGCAAGGCTGCTTTTCCCGCCGTGGGCCGGCTCGCGCCCGATTATTACTGTATGGACGGTACTATTCCGCGTAAGCGTTTGGGCGAGGTGTTGGCGCGTATCCGCGAATATTCGCAGCACTATGGCTTGCGCGTGGCAAATGTATTTCATGCGGGCGACGGCAATTTACACCCGCTGATTTTGTACGATGCAAATAAGCCGGGTGAATTGGCGCGCGTCGAAGCTTTTGGCGCCAAGGTGCTGGAACTCTCGGTTGAAGTGGGCGGCACCATTACCGGTGAGCATGGCGTGGGCGTGGAGAAAATCGACCAGATGTGCGTGCAATTTCAGCCGAAGGAATTGACGCTGTTTCATGCGCTAAAAGCAGCGTGGGACGAACAAGGCCTGCTCAACCCCGGCAAAGCGGTGCCGACCTTGCATCGCTGCGCGGAGTATGGCGCGATGCATGTGCATCAGGGGCAGGTGAAGTTTCCAGGCATCCCGAGGTTTTGATGGTGGACACTATCCTAGATCAATTCACCGAAGCCATTCGTCAAGCTATTTCGCGCCGGCGGCCGGTGCGCATTCGCGGCTCGGGCTCGAAAGATTTTTACGGCGGTGCGTCGCAGGGTGAGGTGCTCGACACCACGGCTTATCGGGGCGTCATCGATTACGCGCCAGAGGAATTAGTCATCACCGCACGCGCGGGTACGCCCTTGGCTGAGATTGAAGCGGCGCTGGCGGTGAATGGACAAATGCTGCCGTTCGAGCCGCCGCATTTCGGCCCGCGCGCCACCCTCGGCGGTTGCGTCGCCGCCGGGCTGTCTGGCCCACGCCGGGCAAGCTTAGGCGCGGTGCGCGATTTTGTGTTGGGCATACAAATGATGGATGGCAAGGCCGATCCCTTACGCTTTGGCGGGCAAGTGATGAAAAATGTGGCAGGCTATGATGTGTCGCGCCTCATGGCGGGTTCGCTTGGCACGCTCGGCTTGATTCTGGAAGTGTCGCTTAAAGTGTTGCCGCGGCCTAAGGACGAGGCAACGTTGCAGTTCGAGTGCGACGAAGTGCTGGCTTTACAGAAAATGAATCGCTGGGCGGGCGCGCCGCTGCCCATTTCCGCAACGTGCTATCACGATCAGGTGCTGACGCTGCGTTTATCTGGCGCTAAGGCGGCGGTGCAAGCGGCACACGCCAAACTCGGCGGCCAGGCATTGGTGGCGGGAGAGGAATTTTGGCGGGGTATTCGTGAGCAAAGTGCAAATTTCTTCCGTAGTAGTGCGCCACTCTGGCGGCTGTCGCTGCCGTCAACAGCGGTGCTCGACTTACCCGGAAAACAGTTGATCGAATGGGGCGGGGCGTTGCGCTGGGTGTTTACCGAGGCGGAGCCGGAAGTGGTGCGCGCGGCAGCGGAACAGTTGCATGGCCAAGCGACCCTATTCCGTGGCGCGACCAAGCCGCAATCGGTGTTTCACCCGCTGCCCAAGCCTTTGATGGCGGTGCACCGGCGCATAAAGCACGCATTCGATCCGCATGGTATCTTCAACCTTGGCCGAATGTACGCTGACTTTTAATCATGCAAACCCAACTTGCCGACTTTATCAAAGACACGCCCGAGGGCCGCGAAGCGGATCGGATCTTACGCTCGTGCGTGCATTGCGGTTTCTGTCTGGCTACTTGTCCCACTTATCAGCTGCTAGGCAACGAACTCGATAGCCCGCGCGGCCGGATTTACCTGATCAAGCAGATGCTCGAAGGTGGGACGGTAACCGGGAAAACCCTGCTGCACTTAGACCGTTGCCTGACTTGCCGTGCTTGCGAAACGACTTGTCCTTCCGGCGTGCAGTACGGGAAGCTGATCGATATCGGCCGCGGGATAGCGGAAAAGAAAATCGGGCGTAGCTGGTGGGCGCAGGCGCAACGTAAAGCGTTGCGCGCCTTGTTGCCGACACCTGCCTTATTTGCACCGCTGCTTAAGCTGGGCCAAGTGTTCAGGCCATGGTTGCCCGCCAAACTGAAAGAGCATGTCCCCGCGCCCATCGCGGCAGGCGAATGGCCAAGGCCGCGCCATGCACGCAAGATGTTAGTGTTAGATGGCTGCGTGCAGCCGGCGATGGCGCCGCAAATCAATAGCGCCGCCGCGCGCGTGTTGGATCGGCTCGGTATCAGTCTGATCACCGCACCCGAAGCGGGTTGTTGCGGCGCGTTGTCTTATCATCTTAATGCGCACGACGAAGCGCTGGATTACATGCGGCGCAATATCGATGCATGGATGCCGTATTTGGATCAAGGTGTGGAAGCGATTGTGATGACCGCCAGCGGCTGTGGCGTCACGGTGCGCGAATATGGATACTATTTACAGAATGATCCCGTGTATGCAGAAAAAGCCGCACACGTGTCATCGATAACGCGTGATGTGAGTGAGATTCTGGTCGCGGAAAAAGACGCCTTGCAGAAACTGCTTGCTAAGCAAAAATCTGATATTCGAAACACAAAACTCGCGGTGCATACGCCTTGCACCTTGCAGCATGGTCAAAAAATCAATGGCGTATTGGAAGCGATTCTGACGTCCGCGGGTTATGAAGTCTTGCCATCTCCCGATCGGCATTTATGCTGTGGCGCGGCGGGAACCTATTCGATTTTGCAGCCAGGATTGTCGAGCCAACTGCTTAAAAATAAAGTGACTGCGCTGGAGACGAATCAACCCGAACGCATCGTCACCGCGAATATCGGTTGCTTGCTGCAACTGCAAAGTGGGACGCAAAAGCCGGTGGCGCATTGGATCGAGTTGATCGATGAGGCGCTTACGCCCGCTTGAGGCGATCTTCGAGCGCCGTCAGTTGTTCTGGCCGATTGAGATTGACGA
>JADMJT010000074.1:9637-36397 GCA_018781585.1 Burkholderiales bacterium | reverse complement strand
CGCTTGAGGCGATCTTCGAGCGCCGTCAGTTGTTCTGGCCGATTGAGATTGACGAAGAAGGGCGCCGCGTCACTAAAATCAACTTGGGCGCAGTTCAGTCCGGCTTGCCATTCCTGCACCCGATGCCCGCCCTGGGCGAGAAACACCGCCAAATTCGCGCCGACCCGGCGCCGCATCAGACAAATCGCGTACTGTGGATTCTCTCCCACCACGGGGATGGCCATATCGTCATCGCCTTGTTCCAGCGCTTGTTGCAGCCGTGCCACGAGATCGTCCGGTAGAAATGGCGTATCGCATGGCGCGGAAAGAATGAACTCGTGCTTGGCATCGAGCAAACCGCGCGCGATACCGGCCAAGGGCCCGGCAAAGCCTTCGGTTTTATCGGGTAACACCGGGTAACCAAAGGTCACATAGGTATCGAGATTGCGATTGGCGCTGATCAGGATTTCATCTACTTGCGGTTGAATCCGCGCCAGCACCCATTCCACGAGCGGTTTGTCCTTGAGCTTTAACAGCCCTTTGTCTTCGCCCCCCATGCGCCGGCCGGCGCCGCCGGCGAGTAGGATTGCGGTGATCGATGCGTGTGCTGACATGAGCGCACTATACCATTGGTTAAAAACTCCGTTTCGCTTGGCGTAATCCGGCATCCCCGCGTGTCGAATATTTTTACACATGCCTCGCTCGATGATTTTGGAAAATCGCCAGGCCCCTGGTATGACAGGACAATATGACAATGGCGCAATTTTTGCTTCCGGTTATCCACGCCTGATTCAAGGGTGTGGGTTCGTTATCAAAATTTAAATCAATAAAGAGGAGCAGTGATGAAACAATCGATTATGTGCCTAGCGTTGCTGAGTGCAGGTATGACTGGCGTGCAGGCGCAGACGTGTATTCCATTGGCGGGTTGGGTGAAGCTGACGCCAGATCTGACATGCCAAGTTTCGCAGCATGTATCCGGGGTGGCTTTCTTGGGTGCGCCGGGAACCTGCTTTAGCGTGGCGGTGACTGGCCTGCTGAAGGGCGCTGGGCATGCGGGCATGACACTTGAGACGATGATTGGCCCGATCACGGGCAGCGTCGCCCAATCGCCGACGGTGCTGAACGAGGGGGGGCTGGCGGCGTCGACAGATGAATTCAACTTACCAGAAACACGCCGCGTGTTTACCGCGCGCAGCGTGATTGCTTTCCCTGGTGGCCGGATTTTCACGGCGGATGTTGGGGTGATCGGCGCGGGCGCCGCGACCGAGCAGTTAATCGTTACCGGGGGCGATGGCGTTTATCAAAATGCGAAAGGAACCATCTACTCCTTCAATAACGTGCTCGGCCAGTGGGGCCCCTTCCAAGGCAAGTTGTGTTTCGGTAACTAAAAACAGCCCGCTCAAGCGTATTCGGCTTTTTTGTGGAAGAAGTCGAAACAACGCTTGAGCTTGTCTCTTTCTGCTTCGGCGATATCGACGAATTTTATACCGTAATAGTAATTGTCTTCCGAGCTCCAATAGCGCGCTATCTGGCCTTGCATGCGCAGGGGTTGCTGCGATTCGTACTCGGCACGGCTTGCTTGTGGCAGGAGAATGTCCAGTTTCAGCGTTCGCTTCGGATCGAGTTTTTCGTGTGTGCGCAACTGCATGCCGGAAAGACTTAAATCGCTGGAGATGCCGTCAGATTTTTCCTCATTTTGCAGCACATGCACCAACAGGCTTTGCTCGAAGCGGGGGTGGCTGCGTTGTTCGTTTTCTCGCCGCTCTGCACCTTCGGCGATGTGCTCGAACTGGAATCCGGTCATGAGTTGATTCAATCTGTGCGTCACTTTATATAAATCGTCGCCGATGTTCGCGGTGACTTCGACCTTGGCCGAGTTCGCTTGCAAGGTCGCGAATAAATTATTCAGCGTTTCGCGTAGGTGTTCAAACTGCCCCATCTGTTCCCGGCTTGCCTTGGAGATGTCGTGATTGACGGCGGCGGTCTGAGTCACTTCGTCCGCCATGACCTCAAAAACTGCGGCTGTCTCTTGGGCGCGCGCTTGGTTGGCATGGCTGGCCTGAACGACCTGATCCATGGTATCGGTGACTTGGCTGATTTTGTCGTTGAGGGTAGCGATGATTTTGGTAATCTCGCCGGTCGCGGCCGTGGTGCGTACCGCTAAATTACGCACCTCATCCGCCACCACGGCAAACCCCCGTCCTGCTTCGCCGGCGCGGGCAGCTTCGATGGCGGCATTGAGCGCCAGCAGGTTAGTTTGCCCGGCGATGTTATGGATCGCGTCGATGATGGTATGGATCTGTTCCGACGCGGCGCCGAGCTGGCTGATTTCATCTTCTGCGCGGTTGACTTCTTCCACTGTGTGCTGCATTTCCGCGATATTGGTTTGTACTGTCGCCAAACCATCGCGCGCGTGTTGCTCAGTGCGCTGCGAATTTGCCTGTGCCTGGTCGGCCAATTGCTGCGCCGATTCTGAGATTTGATATAAACGGTCAGTCGCGGCGGTAACTTCCTCCGAACGCCGGTGTTCGCTTTTGCTGATCTCACTGATCTCGCGTGAAATGGCCGAAATTTGGTGCACGGACTGGCTCATTTGCCGGCCGCTGCCCTCGATGTTGCGCAGGATGTTATTCAGTTTTACCAATACATTGTTGAAACTGCGTTCGAGCAGGCCAATTTCATCGCGCGAGCGATTGGGCACTTCTTGTGTCAAATCGCCTTGTTCTACCGCCTTGAGCGCGGTGCAGAGTGTTTTAATCGGTTTGACGAATAGGGCGGCCAGGATTCCGATAAGCACAAATTGCAGGGCAAATTCAATGCCTGATTCCCAAATCGAGTTGTAAAGAAAGGCTGTGTAATCATCCCGTAGCTGCTTCGCGACCGCAGCACTGACACCGCCCTGTTCCGCAATTTGGATCATCTTTTGTAACTCATTGGAGGCGATCCAACGGTTATAGAGGGTGGTCAGCATGGTGACGGCAAAAAAGCCCAATTGCAGCTTCCAGCGGATACTGAGTCCAAGGAACCAGTGGTGGATTGCAGAAAACATGGGGTATCCCTTAATAAATGGTTCGCGTAAACGGGCAAATAGGTGAATGCCTTAGGTATCGGCAGATTTCGATAAAATTTAAGGCTTGGCCGCGCCCACCCCTATAAACAACCGTCTGAATATTGGCGTTTTTTTAAAATAAGGCGGTATTTGTGTCGGGGAAGCCGCGATCCTGGTTTTCGGCTTGCTAAGCAGTGGAAATTCCAGTAAAATCCCGCGCTTTTCCGCATTCCTATTGGGCAAATAATCATGGTAGTCATTCGACTTGCACGCGGCGGCGCGAAGAAGCGCCCCTTTTATAGCGTGGTGGTGACCGATTCACGTAGCCGCCGCGATGGCAATTTTATCGAGCGCGTGGGTTTTTATAATCCGAAAGCGCCTGAAGGCACCGAATCCCTGCGTCTCGCCAAAGACCGCGTGTCTTTTTGGCAGGGTCAAGGCGCGCAGCTTTCCGACACCGTTGCCAAGCTGCTTAAGCGAGCCAACGCCGCTGCAGCCTGAGCAACTGGTTACGATGGGGCATGTTGCCGCCCCGTTCGGCATCCAGGGTTGGATCAAGGTTCATCCCTATACCGAAACGAACACGGGACTGACCGGCTACGCAACCTGGTGGCTGGGCAAGCAAGGCAGCTTTCAAACCTATGAGGTGCTCGAAGCCCGAGCGCAGGGCACCGAGGTCGTGGCGAGGCTCAAAGGATTTGAAGATCGCGAGGCCGCATTGACCTTGCGCGGAATGGAAGTCGCCGTTCCGCGCAGCGAGCTGCCCAAAGCCCGCCGCGATGAGTTTTATTGGTCTGACTTGATCGGCCTGACGGTACTAAATTCTGAAGGCCTGACCTTCGGAACCGTCAAGAGTTTGCTGGAAACCGGTGCGAATGACGTGCTGGTGGTAAGTGGGGAGCGGGAACGCTTGATCCCTTTCGTGCGCCAAGTGATCCTGAAGGTGGATCTGCAAGGGGGCACGATTCAAGTGGACTGGGGAGCGGATTATTAAACCGCGCTTCGATATCGTGACCCTGTTTCCACCCATGTTCGATGCTGTGGCGAAGCAAGGGATTACCGGCCGCGCCTTGGAACATGGGCTGTATGAAATGCAAATGTGGAATCCACGCGATTTCACGACGGATACCTACCGTACCGTGGACGACCGGCCGTATGGCGGCGGTCCGGGGATGGTGATGCTGGCGGAGCCGCTGGAAAAAGCGATTGAAGCCGCTAAAACCGCGCAGCGCCAAGTGGGTGTAGTTAGGCCGAAAGTGCTGTACCTTTCGCCGCAAGGTCGAACCCTGAACCATGAGGTGGTGATGGAGTTGACTGCTGAGCCAGGATTGATTTTTTTGGCGGGGCGCTACGAAGGTGTGGATGAACGATTGATTCAGCGTCAGGTGGATAGCGAGCTTTCCATCGGCGATTATGTGCTGTCAGGCGGTGAATTGGCGGCGATGGTGGTGATCGACGCGATCGTGCGCCATTTGCCCGGCGCCTTAGGCGATGCGGATTCAGCAGTCGAAGATTCGTTTGTAAACGGCTTGCTCGATACGCCGCACTACACACGGCCTGAAGTGTATGAAGGTATGCCGGTGCCGCCGGTGTTAATGTCGGGGCACCATGAAGAAATTCGCAAGTGGCGCTTAAAGCAAGCGCTGACGCGAACCTGGGCACGGCGCCCGGAGTTGTTGGAACATCGCACGCTATCCAAAGAGGAAGCGCGCTTGTTAGCAGAAGTGAAACGCGAGCAAGAATTTGATTGAGCCGTTTTGATACGGTACGACGGAAATAGGAGTGTCACCATGAACCTGATTCAACAGCTTGAAAACGAAGAAATCGCCCGCCTGGGCAAGACCATCCCCCCTTTCGCGCCGGGCGATACCGTCGTGGTGCAAGTGAAAGTGAAGGAGGGTACCCGTGAGCGCTTGCAGGCATTCGAGGGTGTCGTCATCGCCAAGCGCAACCGGGGCCTGAATTCTGCCTTCATGGTGCGTAAAATTTCTTCCGGCGAAGGCGTGGAACGTACTTTCCAAACCTATTCGCCCTTAGTCGCCAGCATCGAAGTCAAACGCAAGGGCGACGTAGCCCGCGCCAAACTTTACTATCTGCGTCAACGTTCCGGTAAATCGGCGCGTATCAAGGAAAAGCTTACCGCGCGTAAAGAAGTCGTCGCGCAGTAATTTAGGCTTACCGCCGCATAAAACGGGCGACCTGGTGTCGCCCGTTTTGTTTTTTGGCGGGTAGAATAGCGCGATGCGTACCCTGGTTTTATTGAATTTATTGCCCCTCTCTTTCGCTGCTGTGGCTGCGGATTCTCTATCCGTTGCACAGCAATTAAATCAAGCTGGGGCGTCGCACTTGGCCTATGCGCGCGTGGTGCGCGACCAGCCGGAAAAGCCTGAAGTGGCAGGCTGGTACGATTGGGAATCGCTGCGTTTGACCCTGCTTTCCGACACCCATCGTCCGGCCGAGATCATCGCGCGTGCTAAGCACTATCCAAAAAATGCACCGCTTGAATTTCAACAAAAATCGCTGGGCCACGCAGCGTGGGCGCACCTTGAAACGCAACAAGGCGTTGCGGCGCGTGCCTTGTTGGGGCGCCTGATTTGGCGGTTTGAGCTTAATCCTGCCGATCATCAATGGGCGCGGCGCTTGGTTGTCCGTTCCTATCTGATCGAGCACAAGGCCGATGAAGCTTACCGCGCCATGTTGCGCTACCAGCAAGATTTTCAGCCGTTGCCGAAAGAAGTCGCGGCGGAATTCGCCCAAGGGCTCCTGCGCGAAGACCGTGCGACTGAAGCCATGACGTGGCTGGCCGAGCTTGACCCCACGCGCCCCACGACCCTAGCGCTGCAAATGAAGGTCGGTTTGATCACGCCGGAAGCGGCTATCGCGCAAGCGCGCGCGGTTCTGCAAAAGCAGCCGACTGCCATGGCTTATGCTGCCCTCATCGCCGATGGCGCTGAAATGTTGAAAGATAATCGGATGCAAATTGGCGCGTTGGAGCAATTATTAGGGCTCCCCGATGCCGCCGAGCTGACCGAAGCACAATTGTGGCGCGCTTACCTAAAAGAAGCGCAAAGTCTGGGCAATCGTGCGCAGTTATTGCAAGGCGATGATGCATCTTGGCTGGAACTGGCTTTACGTGCCGAAACGAGTGATATGCTCGGCGCGCGTTCGCTTTTCGCCTATGTCGCACAGCATGGCGCGAGCATCGGCGTGCGCGAGACCGCACTCAGCCGACTCTATGCGGCGCTATTGACTGCACAGTTGGAGGAATCGGCGGTGCGGCTGTTCAATGCCGCGCCTTGGGGCGAGCAGGTTTCAGTCGCGTTGCTGCAGCGTCTCGTCGCGCGCGCTGCCGATGGCTTACCCGCGTCGGCGGCGCGCAAGTTGTATTTCGGTGCTGGTCGCATATTGGAATTACGCCAAGACACGATCGGTGCGGCAGATTTTTACGCGCAAGCCGTGTTGCAAAGTGATCTGCGCGCGCCCGATCTGTTAGCGACGCAGGCTTTGCAGCAGGCGGTAGCCATGCTGGAGCGCGCAGGACTCAAGGAAGATGCCCAACAATTTTACCGAAGCGTAATTTCTCAAAAGGATCCGGTGAAAAAGGCGCTGCCGGCGAAAGCAGGCAAGAAGAAAAGATGAAACAGGCCAGTCTCTATACCGCCAAATTCCTGACGCCGTTCGCAGTGATGGGCATCCGTATGGAAAAAGGCAAACTGACAGGAATTGATTTTTTACCCAGCGATGAAGTCGCCTTGGCTCCGAGCGATGCGCAGACGCGTCAAGTCTGTGAGCAAATTGCGGCCTACTTGCATGACCCCGATTTTCAGTTTGATTTGCCACTACGGCAAACTGGCACGCCGCATCAAATGAAAGTGTGGCAAGCGTTGAGCGCCATCCCGCGAGGGCAAGCCACGACCTACGGCGCGCTGGCGCAGCAATTGAGTTCCAGCCCACGCGCCGTGGGGCAGGCCTGCGGCGCTAATCCCTTGCCCCTCATTATTCCTTGCCATCGCGTGGTGGCAAAAAACGGCGCCGGCGGCTTCATGCATCATGCCAGCGGTGCGCCGATCGCGATCAAGGATTGGCTGCTACGTCATGAAGGCTACCCGCGCTAACGGCCATGGTAGGGGCGAGGCATGCCTCGCCCGAATGCGTCATCCAGAAAATGTGGAGAGTCGCGGGTCGGGCATGCCCGACGACCCCTACGGCCATGCCGACTGAAGACGACGCCATTCAGGCCCTGCTCGATGAATTCAGCGATGCCTTGTGGCTGGAAGAGGGGCTATCAAAAAACACCCTGATCAGTTATCGCCGCGATGTGGCGAAACTGGCTGCCTGGCTAACGCCACAGGGCAAAACTTTGTACAGCGCGACGCATGCGGATCTGCTGAATTATTTAGCGCAGCATGCACCGCATATGAAAGCCACCAGCACCGGGCGCTTGCTCTCCAGCGTGCGGCGGTTTTATCAATACACGCTGCGCCAAGGCAAAATACAAGCCGATCCTTCGCTGCAAATCGAGCGGCCGAAGCTGCCGCGCGGACTGCCAAAAAGTTTGAGCGAAGCCGAAGTTGAATCTTTGATCAACGCGCCGAATCTCGATACCGCGCTGGGGGTGCGCGATCGGGCGATGATCGAGACGCTGTACGCCAGCGGGTTGCGTGTTTCCGAATTGGTGAATCTTAAAATCGCCGAAGTCAACCAAGATGTGGGTGTGGTACGCGTCATGGGTAAGGGTTCGAAGGAACGCCTGGTGCCCTTGGGGGAGGATGCGCTGGATTGGGTGAAGCGTTATTTGGCGAGCGCGCGTGCAGAATTGTTGAATGGTAAGCAAACCGATGCCCTCTTTGTCACCGGACGCGGCGGCGCTATGACACGCCAAATGTTTTGGCATCTCATTAAGCGCCATGCGCTACACGCTGGTATCGGCAACCCGCTTTCGCCGCACACGCTACGCCATGCTTTCGCCACGCATTTGCTCAACCATGGCGCCGATTTGCGCGTGGTGCAAATGCTGCTCGGCCACGCCGATATTTCCACGACCCAGATTTATACCCACGTCGCGCGCGAGCGCCTCAAGCAGTTGCATTCGCAGCATCATCCGCGAGGATGAATTGTAGCGCCGGCATCCTTGCCGGCAGAACGCCGAAGTTATTAGTGCCAGGCTTTCCATAGCAACGATGCACCGCTGACTAACAGCAAGCCACCGATCAGGCGCACCATTTGCGTTGCCGTGATGCCGACGTGTACTTTGCCGCCTAGCCACAGACCAAGCGCCATGATCGGCAGGCCACCGAGAAAAGCGCTGAGCAAACCCTCCTGAAACAGCAAGCCGGCCAGTGCAAATACCACGCCGCGCAAGCCGCCCTCCATCAAGAACAACAAGGAAGTCGTCGCGCGGAATACGCCTTTATCGCGGATACGATGCGTGAGATAAATCACATAGGGCGGCCCGCCGGTGCCGAACAGGGCGCTCACCATGCCACCGATCAGGCTCGCCGGCAGCGCCCAAAGCCGCGAGATCAGCTTCTCGCCATGCAGATTCAGCAGACTGCGCAGTGCGAACGCGATGATGAATAAACCCAAGGTCACGAGTAACGTCGTTTGATCCAAATTCACCAGCAAACTGACGCCGAACACCACGCCTACGATACTGCCGGGGATCAGCGGTTTGAGCTCAGCCCAATCGACTTGCTTGCGATGGGTGCTACCGAGCACGATTGAAGCGGTGAAATCCATGACCAGCATGAAGGCGACCACGAATTTGAGGGGAAACAACAGGGCTAACAGCGGGACGGCGAGCAATCCGGATCCGAAGCCGGAAATGCCGCGAATGAAATAAGCAAGGAGTAGAATCGCCGCTGCCATCCAGGCGATGTCGAGCGTTAGGATTGACTGCCTCGCTCAATCGTAAGTCCCACGCGCTTGATATGGCGCAGCATACCGAGTTTGGTGAGGCTAATGCGCACCCAAGGCGATTTAAAATCGGTGCGAATGAGCTGCGCGATATGCTCGGCCAGCGCTTCCAGCAGATCAAAATGTTTTTGCTTCACGCTGGTTTCGATGGCTTGCACTACTTTGCCATAGTCGATGGTGTCTTCCACGTTGTCGGTTTCACCCGCACGGCTGGCGGGTAGGCCGATCTCGATATCGAGTTGAATCGTCTGCGGTAAATGCCGCTCCCATTCATAAATACCGATCACCAGTTCCAATTTGTATTCGTGCAGGAATATAACGTCCACGGGGATTTTTGCGTAGAATGAAAACAGCGGCAATTTTAAGGCTTTTCTCATGGGCACGATAGCGTTAATCATTCTGGCGTATTTGATCGGATCGCTTTCTTTCGCGGTGCTGGTGAGCCGCGCGTTCGGGCTGCCCGATCCGCGCTCATATGGCTCCGGCAATCCCGGTGCGACCAATGTCATGCGTAGCGGCAAAAAAGCCGCCGCCGTGTTGACTCTGCTCGGCGACGGCGCAAAGGGTTGGTGCGCGGTGTTTCTGGCGCAACAATTAGCGCCGGGCTGGGGGGCGGGCGATCTCGGCATTGCCGCCAGTGCGTTGGCCGTGTTCATCGGCCATATCTATCCAGTATTCTTCGGCTTCAAAGGCGGCAAGGGCGTGGCCACCGCCGCCGGTATCTTGCTCGCGCTCAATGTATGGCTGGGGCTGGCCGTCGTGGCGACTTGGTTGCTGACATTTGCCTTGAGCCGCTATTCATCCTTATCCGCCTTGTTAGCGTCTGCACTCGCACCTTTGTACGCGGCTATTTTCTTGAGCAAGCTTTATGTCGGGATGGTGATCGTACTATCCGCCTTGCTGATTTGGCGACATCGCGCGAATATCCAAAAACTGCTGCAAGGCAAGGAAAACGGCTTTAAGAAAGCACAGGAGTGAAAGATATGACCTGGTTTCAGAAAGAAATGGATTACGCGCGCGAGAGTTTGGTAAAAGTCTCGGAGAGCGCGATTGATCGCGCTGCAGACAAGCTGAATGGCGTCGTGCGCGACGGCATCGAACATGCCAGCACCGAGCTACGCGAAGTGGTCGAGAGCACCAGCGAGAAAATCGACACCAAGCTCGACAAAATTTCCGAGGAGTTGCACAGCCAACGCCAGTTTACCAAGAGCGATGTAAAAGAATTAGTCGATTACGCGGCGGACAAGTTGGGCGCCACCATCGACGACCGGGTGCATATGATGAAGCAGGAAATCACCGCACTGGTGCAAGAAAAAGTGGAGTATTTCAAGCATGAAGTCGATTCGTTTTTTGTCCAGCGCCAACAAGACATCGCCCGCGAGCGGCGGCGCTTGTTCATGAATATTTTGATCGCGGTGGGCGCCTCGTTCCTGATGGGCGGCGTGTCGCTCATGTACCACCGCTATTCGGCCGGGACGGTCGATTTATTCGGTATCTTCCGCATTGTGTTCATCTCGCTCGCCGCAGGCTATTTAGCCTATATGGCCGCGACCATGCTGCGCCGCTACCGGCAGATGACCGAGCACAAAAAAGACGTCATGTTCCTGGCGATGAAATATTGGGGATTTCTGCGGCCTGAAAGCATCATCGGCCATTTGCTGCTGGTCGTGCTGCTCTTGGTGCTGTATGCGGTGATGTTTTATCCGAACGAATTGGTGCAACTGACGGGCAACGAGACGCTGGGCAGGTGGGTCAATACCTTGCACGGCAAGCCGTGACGATTTTAATTAAGGCGCTTCCAGTTCCGCCAAATCCCAGCGCGGCTTCACGCTAAAGCCATAGCGCGTATCTGCATGTTTGAGCCGCATCGCGCCGGCAAAGGCAATCATGGCGCCGTTGTCGGTGCAAAATTCCAATTTCGGGTAATACACAGCCGCACCCAGCGGCGGCACGGCCTGGCTTAAGCGTTCGCGCAATCGGGCATTGGCGCCGACGCCGCCGGCGACGATGAGCCGGGTTAAATTAGTTTGTTTCAAGGCGGCGATGGCTTTCGCGGCCAGCACATCGGTGATGGCTTCCTGCACCTCGGCGGCGAGGTTGGCGTGATTCAAAGCGGGTTGCTTCGTGATGAGCATCACCGCTGTTTTCAAGCCGCTGAAACTGAAATTCAGATCGCCGCTGTGGAGCATCGGTCGCGGTAGTTTGTAGTGTCCGATCTGGCCGGTCTGGGCTAACCGCGCCAGCGCCGGGCCGCCGGGATAGCCCAAGCCCATCAATTTCGCGCTTTTGTCGAAGGCTTCACCTGCGGCGTCGTCCAGAGTCTCGCCCAGGAGTTGATATTGGCCCACGCCCTCCACGCGCATCAATTGCGTATGGCCGCCGGAGACCAAGAGCGCGACGAAGGGAAAGGCCGGTGGGTCGGGTTCGAGCAAGGGTGCGAGCAAATGCCCCTCAAGATGATGCACGCCGATGATGGGGAGCTTTAGCGCAAAACCCAAGCTGGCGGCGATGGAAGCGCCTACTAACAAGGCCCCGGCCAGGCCTGGGCCTTCGGTATAGGCGATGGCGGAGAGGTCGCTCAATGGTAGCCCGGCTTGATCCAATACTTGTCGGGTCAAGGGCAATACGCGCCGGATATGGTCGCGCGAGGCCAGTTCGGGCACGACGCCGCCGTATTCTGCATGCATGCGTACTTGAGAATACAGCGCGTGGGAGAGCAGGCCGCTCTCGGTGTCATAGAGCGCGATACCGGTCTCGTCGCAGGAGGTTTCGATGCCCAGGACTAACATGGGGCGGGATTTTAGCCCAAAAGCCCGGCTAGAAGTCTTTAGGTGCCCTAGCCTTGGAAAAACTTAGGTTTACTGGTAGAATGCGCGCTTTTCTGATTTTGACAGCGATTTTTCAGATAGGGGTTGTTGCATGGCGATCGTTCGCGTGAAGGAAAATGAGCCGTTTGACGTGGCACTACGCCGCTTCAAGCGCACCATTGAAAAGACTGGGCTGCTGACCGAACTGCGCGCTCGCGAGTTCTATGAGAAGCCCACTTCGGAGCGCAAGCGCAAGCTGGCCGCCGCAGTCAAGCGCCACTACAAGCGCATCCGCAGCCAGACGCTGCCGCCCAAGCTGTACTAAGCTTCAGCACAAAAATTTAACGCCCCGGATGGGAAACCCTCCGGGGCGTTATTTTTTGGCCTCTTGCGGATGTAGACCTTATTTGACGGCAGGGGCTTGGAACGGCGCAATCAGCTTGCGGATGGTGTCGTAGTCCTTATCTTCCGCTACCACGAAGCCGTCATAGGCCGGGTCTAGCTCTTTCAGGATGGCTTTGCTTTCCAAGGTGTCGGCTTTGAGTTCGAGAAAGGCGGCGCGCAGTTTCTTCACCGTTTCTGCCGGCAGACGTTCGCTCACTGCGAACAGATAGGACGAGAGCGGCGGCGAGGTATGAATCTTGCGCAAGCCCTGCGGCGCATATTTCTCAAAACTCGTGTCCTTCAAAATACCGGCGTCGAAATCTTTGTTGATCACGGCTTTGGCGATATTGTCGTAGTGCTTCAGGAAGCTGTATTTGGAGAATTCCTCCAGCTTAACGCCACCGCCCACCACTACCGCGCGTTGCAGCAGCGCTTTTTCATCCCCCAATGCGAATGACTTGCCCTTGAGATCGGCCATGGTTTGAATCGGGCTGTCCTGGCGCACCGCGACCACCAGATTGAACGTGTCCTTACCATGGGTGAGGGGCGAGACCAGCGCGCGGGCTCGGTATTTGTCATGCGCCTCGACGAAAGCCACCGGCGTGAGATAGGCGATTTGGGTGAAATCCTTGCCCAGTTCATTCACCGCCGAGCCGAGGTTGGGCGAGGCGCGGAACGAAATTTTGACACCGGTTTTCTTGGTCAAATAAGTGGTTAATGGAGTGAGCCTCAGCACCATCGCGGCCGGCACATCCATTGCGACGGAACCCAGGTAGATTTCTTCAGGGTTGGTTGGCGTGGCACGTGCGGGGAGAGCCAGTAACCCTATGGCGGTAAGACTAATCAAGCATCGTGTGAGCAAGTATTTCATGCTGTTTCCTCTTCTATTTCTAAACGGATTTAAGTTTTACATGCGGTTGAGAATCAAAAGGGTGAGCGACCACCTGGTTACGGCCGCGGCGTTTCGCTTCATAGAGCGCCTCATCGGCCGCGCCGTAAAGCGCCTCGATGCTGTGGATATCGTCACGATTGCACGCTACGCCAATGGATAAACCGACAGTCACTTCATGATCATGAAACTTGAAAGGCATCCCGCGCAGCATGGCCAGGAGAGAGGTTCCGAATAAGATTCCTTCTTCGCGCTGCGTGCGATAGAGCAGGAAGGCAAATTCATCACCGCCAAGCCGCGCCGAGATATCCGTTTCACGCGTGCGCGATTTGAAGGCGCGCGCCAGGGCTTGCAGCACGGTGTCGCCGGCGGCATGCCCGTAGGTATCGTTGATCTGCTTGAAAAAATCCACGTCGAGCAAGATCAGGCAAATCGGTTCGTTGAAGCGCTGGGCACGCGCAAACGTGGCCGCAAGATTGTCATCGAAGTAGCGCCGGTTTCTCAGATCGGTCAAGCTATCGGTAACCGCCAACTTCTCCAACAGGGTTAAGGCTTTTTCCAGATCCTGGGTACGGTTTTCCAGTTCCTGAGAGCGTTGTTGCAGTTGATCGTTGGTTTTCATCAGTGCGCTGCCGGCGAGGTCAATTTTTTCGCGCAAGCGTTGCTGGGCTTCAAATACTTTCTGATTCAGGTTGTTGAAAATGCGCGCTAGATCCCCGATCTCGTCGCTGTTGCGTATATCCAGCGCTTCGGGCAACGATGCATCGTTGCTGTTGATAATATTTTTCATGTGCTCGCTAATCTGGGCGATCGGTTTTACGATCACGCGCGAGGCGCCAAAGTAAATTAGCAGGCCGAGAAACAAACCAAAGAATGCCTGCTCCAGGATGACTTCGCGATACGTACGATAGATTTCCGCCTCCATGCGCGCAAGGGAGATTTGCAAATCGACTTTGCCGATTTGCTCCGACGAGAAAACCACCGGGGATCCGAATGACAAGGTAGCCTGATCCGGCAGGCTAGGCTTATTGCGCGACACCATCACCTTGTCGTCGCGGTTACGGATAATCACGTGCTGCACGTCTTGCTGCTGCACGATACGTTCGGCGAGCGATTCCATATTGCTGTAATCGTAGCCGACCAATAGATTGGCCACCGCCTCCGAAATCATGGCCACGCGCTCCTGGCCGGAACGGCGCATTTCCTCGGTAATGCGCTGTTTCTCGGTATGCACGCGGAAAGCGCCAATCACGGTAAAGGCGAACACAATCCCTGCCACTACCAGCAATACCAGTTTGAGTCTTAAGCCAGAATTTATAATATTCAACATGTTATGTGTATATCGTGTATCAAATCGAATCAAAAAATATCCAGTGCATTTAGTATTAACGGAGGCAATTTCCGTGCCTTAAGCCTCGGTTTCAAATCATTTCGCCCGATGCTATGATCTGGCTACGACTCAAACCCACATAAAATTAATAACTTAATTGAAACAATAGGTTGAGAATATCGTCCAGCCTTATCTCGGCATATCCTAAAATTATGAGCCTTAGAGACAAAGTTACTGAAGACATGAAGCAAGCCATGCGCGACAAGGCGACCGCGCGACTGTCCACCATCCGCATGCTATTGGCTGGCATCAAACAGCGCGAAGTGGACGAGCGCATCATCTTGGATGATGCCCAAGTGCTGACGGTGATCGAAAGGCTGGTCAAACAGCGTCGAGAATCCATCGTTCAGTTCGAAAAAGGCGCACGCCCAGACTTGGTCGCGATCGAGCAAGCCGAGTTGGCAGTATTGCTTGCCTACATGCCGGCGCAAATGGGCGAGGCGGAAATCGAGGCGATCATCGTTGCAGCCATTGCCCAAACGGGCGCCAAAAGCCCGGCTGATATGGGCAAGCTGATGGCGGAGTTAAAACCTAAGCTGGCTGGCCGCGCCGATATGGGCCGCGTATCGGGGCTAGTCAAAGCCAGGCTGACCGGTTAGCACCTTTCATTCACGCGCATAACGGCTATATTTCCGTCTAATGATCCCGCAATCCTTCATCCAGGAATTGCTGAATCGTCTCGATATCGTGGACGTAGTAGAGCGCTACGTCCCGCTCAAAAAGGCTGGGGCGAACTACGTCGCCTGCTGCCCATTCCATAACGAAAAAACCCCTTCCTTCAGCGTCAGCCCGACCAAACAGTTTTACCACTGCTTCGGCTGTGGTGCGCACGGCAGCGCGATCAGCTTTGTGATGGAGCACCAGGGGCTGAATTTCCCTGAGGCGGTAGAAGAATTGGCCAAGAGTATTGGTCTTCCCGTGCCGCAAGAGACCACCCAGCGCGAGCAAGACATCCGTGCCGCGCAAACCGCCGGCCTGCCCGAGACGATGCAGCAAGCGCTGCGCTACTACCGCGAGCAGCTCAAACTTTCCGAGCCGGCGATTCAGTATTTCAAAGGCCGCGGCGTGTCCGGCGACATCGCCGCCAAGTTTGGCTTAGGCTACGCGCCCGAGGGTTGGCAAAACCTGAGCGCGGTGTTTCCCGATTACGCCACCTCATCAGCGTTGGTCGAAACCGGCTTGATTATCGAAAATGACGAAGGTCGGCGCTACGACCGCTTTCGCGATCGGGTGATGTTTCCCATCCTCAACGCACGCGGCAATGTCATCGGCTTCGGCGGGCGTGTGCTGGGCGCGGGCGAACCCAAATATCTCAATTCGCCGGAAACATCTTTGTTCCAAAAAGGCCAAGAACTCTACGGCCTGTTCCAAGCACGCAATGCGATTCGCGTTGCCGCCCGCGTGCTGGTGGTGGAGGGCTATATGGACGTGGTAGCGCTGGTGCAGCATGGCGTGGAATACGCCGTCGCCACCCTCGGCACCGCGACCACGCCGGTGCATGTACAAAAACTCCTGCGCGCGGCGGACGAAATTATTTTCTGCTTCGATGGCGACAAAGCGGGCCGCCGGGCCGCTTGGCGCGCCTTGGAAAACAGCCTCGGCGCGCTGACCGACAGCGCACGGCTGTTGTTTTTATTCTTGCCCGAAGGCGAGGATCCCGATACCTATGTGCGCCAAGTCGGCAAAGACGGGTTCGAAGCGAGCTATCGCAACGCGCTCACCTTGAGCCAATTCTTATTCAAGGAAATCACGCGTGAATTGAATCTGACCACCGATGAAGGCCGTGCCAAATTGGTCCAGACTGCCAAACCCTTGATCGAGAAAATCGCCGCGCCCGCACTGCAAATGATGCTGCGCAAACGATTGGCGGAACTGACGGGCTTATCCGCTGCCGAATTGACAAGTTTGCTGCCGCAAGCTAGTGCAGTGCCTACACGGGCGCCGAAGGCTAAGCCGCGCCGTGCGCCATCCCTCGCACGGCAATTGCTGCGCATGGTGTTGCTGCGGCCGGATCTTGCGCGCGAAGCGGCAATGGAGCCGCTGGAGGAGGAAAATATCGAGGCACATGCACTTCGTGGCGTGCTGGACTTGATCCAGCATCATCCGCAGATCGTTACGCATGCAGCGATATTGGAAGCGCGGCGCGGCGCACCGGATGAAGCGCTACTGGCCGAAGTGGCGGGAGAAGCCTTGGCTTGGGACGATGCATTTGATGTCCCGCAGGAATTTAACGGCGCCTTAGAACAACTACGCGCTCAGGCCCGGCAAAAGCGTATCGACAGCCTGCTCGCCCTGGCCAAAACCCAGGCCTTGAGCCCCGAGCAAAAGCAGGCCCTAACCCGCGAACTGGCGGGTGGCCGGGTTTCTTAGCGGGATAGGTGGGTTTTAAGACGGGGTTTGGCGGCGACCAGGTCTTTTGGTATAATTACCGGTTTTACGCGAAATTTTGCTCACATCTGGACGGTCACATGGCAGCCGAAAACGAAAAAATGGATTTGAAGCAAAACGATTTAGAAGCGCGGCGCATGCGCTTAAAGACCCTGATCATGCTCGGCAAAGAGCGTGGCTATCTCACTTACGCTGAAATCAACGATCACCTGCCGGATGACATGCAGGATGCCGAGCAGATCGAAGGCATCACCAGCATGATCAACGAGATGGGCATTCAGGTGTATGACGAGGCGCCGGATGCCGAGTCTCTGCTCATGACCGAAGCTTCCCCGCCAGTGGCGGACGAAGATGTGGTGGAAGAAGCCGAGCGGGCGTTAACGACGGTTGACTCCGAATTTGGTCGCACCACCGACCCGGTGCGCATGTACATGCGTGAAATGGGCTCGGTTGAGTTGCTGACGCGTGAAGGCGAAATCGAAATCGCCAAGCGCATCGAAGATGGCCTGAAGCATATGATTTTGGCTATCTCCGCCTGCCCAACCACGATCGCAGAAATGCTCCAACTCGCGGATAAAGTGAACCGCGATGAAATGCGCATCGACGAGCTGATCGACGGCCTGATCAACCCGAATGCCGAAGAAGAAGTCGCCGCCGAGTTGCCGGAGGAGGAAGAATCCGCGATCGAAGCGGAAGAGTCGGAAGAAGACGAAGAGGGCGCTGCTGCTGCCGCACATACCGCCAGCCTGTTACAGCTCAAGGCGGATGCGATGGAGCGCTTCAAGGTCATCCAAGCGCTGTTCATCAAGATGGTGAAAGCCTTAGAGAAAAAAGGCACTGAAGATCGCGCCTATAAAAAGTTGCAAGGTCAGGTCTCCACCGAGCTGATGACCATTCGCTTCACCGCCAAACAGACTGAGAGCCTATGCAACAGCGTGCGCGGTTTGGTGGAAGAAGTACGCAGCTATGAGCGCGGCATCATGGACTTGTGCGTCAAAAAATGCGGCATGCCGCGTGCCCATTTCATTAAATCCTTCCCCGGCAATGAAGTGAATACGCAATGGCTCGCGGGAGAGATGCGCGCACGCAAGCCCTATGTCGAAATGCTTGCGCGTCATCAGCACGACATTGTGGATTACCAAACCAAGTTGCTCGATCTGCAAAACCGCGTCGGTATCCCGATCAAGGATTTGAAAGAAATCTCACGCCAAATGTCCACCGGCGAAGCGAAAGCCCGCCGCGCCAAGCGTGAGATGATCGAGGCTAACCTGCGCTTGGTGATTTCCATCGCCAAGAAGTACACCAACCGCGGCTTGCAATTCCTGGATCTGATCCAAGAAGGCAACATCGGCTTGATGAAGGCGGTGGATAAATTCGAATATCGCCGCGGCTACAAATTCTCCACCTATGCCACGTGGTGGATTCGGCAAGCGATCACGCGTTCCATCGCCGATCAGGCGCGCACCATCCGCATCCCGGTGCACATGATCGAGACCATCAATAAAATGAACCGCATCTCGCGCCAGATTCTGCAAGAGACCGGGCAAGAGCCCGATCCCGCGCTGCTGGCGAAAAAGATGGAAATGCCCGAAGACAAGATTCGCAAAATCCTCAAAATTTCCAAAGAGCCGATCTCGATGGAAACGCCGATCGGTGATGACGAGGACTCGCACTTGGGCGATTTCATCGAAGACTTGGCCACCCTGGGCCCAAGCGATGCGGCGCTATACGCGAGCTTGCGCGATGCGACGCATGAAGTGTTGGATTCGCTCACCCCGCGCGAAGCGAAAGTATTGCGCATGCGTTTCGGCATCGAAATGAATACCGACCACACGCTGGAAGAAGTCGGTAAGCAATTCGACGTCACGCGCGAGCGAATACGTCAGATCGAGGCCAAGGCGCTGCGCAAGCTGCGCCACCCGAGCCGATCCGAGCGCCTGCGCAGCTTCCTGGAAAACGAATAATCGCGTTACCCAAACTGGCCGGCATCCCCGGCCAGTTTGCTTTGGGCCTCTAGCTCATGTTGGTTAGAGCAGCGGACTCATAATCCGTTGGTGCCGGGTTCGACTCCCGGGGGGCCCACCAAATAAATCAATATCTTAGGTTACGGTATGTAAGCGCGTGCTGACCTTTCGGTTACCGTCGCTCGTTTTTTTTCGCGCCTGTGCTTTGTAGCCGCCAATCAGGTAGGCAATCTAGGTTTTTTATATATCATTTTATTGGCATGCCCAGGATCTGTGCGGATCACAAGTGGATCCTTAGGTGTTGCTGCGGACCAGTCTACTCACGCCGGTGCAGTTCAGTGGTTCGCAGAATGTGCCAGAAGATACACTACCCAAAGAACTGCCACGAATGGCCGCAGATACTCCGTTTTAATTTCCCACGGATCATCCACCTCCATTCAAACCTTTTGCCCCTGAAGGTTGAACAATGTTCCTGACTAAACGCGTTGCGATAGTCGATAACCGGCACCGCGTATGGTTTGCACCAAGGCGTCATGACGCGTCGGTTCTAGCGCCCGGCGAAGACGCCGGATATGCACATCCACCGTGCGTTCTTCTATATAGGCTTGATTACCCCACACACTATCAAGCAATTGCGAGCGAGAGTGCACGCGTTCGGGATGGGTCATGAAAAAATGCAGCAGGCGAAATTCGGTTGGGCCCAGGTTAACCGGGGCGCTGTGACCTGTCACGCGATGGGTCAGCGGGTCGAGCGCGAGTCCAGCCACTTCCACCAATTCACCCGTCATTTGCGGCGCGCGGCGGCGCAACACGGCCTTGATGCGTGCGTTCAACTCGCGCGGGGAAAAGGGTTTAGTGACGTAGTCGTCGGCGCCGGTTTCCAGGCCTTTCACCTTGTCTTGTTCTTCACCGCGCGCGGTGAGCATGATGACGGGGATGGCTTTAGTGTAGCTGTCACCTTTTATTTTGCGCGCAAACTCAATACCGCTCATGCCAGGCAGCATCCAATCGAGCAGAATCAAATCTGGCAACGTTTCTTTGATCATGCGGTTGGCCTGCTCGGCGCTGGGCGCTTCTAACACGAAGTGGCCAGCTTGTTTGAGATTGAACGCGATCAGCTCTTGAATCGCCGGTTCGTCTTCGACCACCATTATGGTTGCGGGCATGGCTAAACTCCTAATAATCCCAAGAGGGGAAGCTAGCCATACTATGAAGTTATTGTGACATCTGCGTGACAAAGCGGGCGTTATGCTAGTTGCTTGCCACCATCTCATTTACACCAACGAATCACGCTCGGCGCCCGTCCACAAATGGACGGGCGCGGCCACGCTATCGGCAATCTATCGAAGCATCACGCCGAAGCGGACGAATCACTTCTTGGTACTCTTTCCGCGTGGCGCCGGCGTCAGTGCGTCAATCAACTCCTTCACATCCGCGGTTGATTGGCGAAACAATAGCGCTAGCCCGGCACGTAGCAGCTCGGATTTGCTGGCGATGCGCCCTGTCTTCGCGAGATCGGTTCGCATAGCTTTGAGTTGCGCATACTGGTTCTTGGGTATCGAGTAGGAATCGCGCACCACCTTTTCACGTTTCTTTTTCTCGGGCTTGCTTTTCTTGTCTTTGCTTTTCTCTTGAACAGAATTGGCGGGAGGATTCACGACCAATGTTGCAGCGGCCTTCAGCGGTGGATTCTTGATTGATTTTTTACCCGCTTTGGCGGCCGTGGTTGCCGATTTAGATTTGGCGCCAACTTTCACTGAGGCAACGGCCACAACCGGTCTTTTAGCCGATGTCGATGACGGCTTTGCCTTGACCGGGGCGGCTTTCACGATTCTTTTGGTTGTTTTTGCTTTCACTGGCTTGACCGCAGACTTTTTAGCCGCCGGTTTTACTGCCGTTTTAATGCGCCGTTTTTTGGGTGCGGTGGCTCCTTTTTTCAAAGTTGCACGCGGCGTAGTTGAGGTTCTTGCTTTCATTGTTTGCTCTCCGAATAGGGCGAGGATACCTGCACGATGTTGCTTACTTCCTGGGCCGCAGCCTCGCCATTCCGCCCCAGTTACGCGAGAACGTGCTACCGATTCAGCACGTGTTTCCATTAAGTATTACCGTAATAATTTATTATTAGACTCGATTTCGTAAAGGTCAAGGTG
This sequence comes from Burkholderiales bacterium, assembly GCA_018781585.1. Lineage (GTDB taxonomy): Bacteria > Pseudomonadota > Gammaproteobacteria > Burkholderiales > Thiobacteraceae > RBG-16-58-11. The sequence continues at coordinate 15,481 of JADMJT010000074.1, read as the reverse complement.
GCATGTTCTAGGAAAGTGTTGAAACCAATTTGCTTGCAAGCGGCTGCAGTCATGGTCAGCCGGGAAATATGAAGCGCCAACCTGCCAGTATGGCGAATATGCTCTTTGCAATAATATTGAAATATTCAACGGTTACTGTGTTCGCGTATTTAGCGCCACTTAGCGGGTCTTCCTCCATGCTTCCCATAGATAACCGATCTGTGAGCGTTTAGTTTGCAGTCTGGAGGGTGCGTGGCGTCAGTCGAAGATTTTTTTATCATTTGCTCAGAACCCACATCGCTTCCCCGCAGTGGGTGTGGCCTGCCGCAGGTTGGGCGTATCCAGTTTTGACCACGCGCATTCGTTATGGCCGCACTTTTTAAATTTCCATTCCATCGCCTTTGCACTCCTTAACGCAAGCGTTCTTTACTAGTGCATGGCGATGAGCGCGAATCCGCAGGTTGGATTGCTCGCGTATTCGATGTCAAAGCACCCGCGTCCACCGTGGGTTGGAAAAAATACATTGAGGGCGAAGCGTATTTTATTTCGCAAATCGTGATCGACTGATTTGAGGTATAGCAATGCTAGATAACAGTAGCGTATTCGCCAGTTTGCGTGAAATTCTTTGTGGGAAAGCACCTACCGCAGTTTTTCAGCCGATTATCGACCTGGATTCAGGGGAGATTGTTGGATACGAAGGCTTGATTCGCGGCCCATCCGATTCGGCTTTGCACGCTCCGCAGAATTTATTCAGGGTCGCCAGACAATGTGAACTCTCGCTGGAGGTCGAACAGATATGCCGTGAAGTCACGTTGCAGCGCTTTGTCGATCTGGGTTTGCCGGGCAAATTATTCCTGAATGTCAGCCCGGAATGTCTTACCCAACCTAACGCCAGGAACGACGAAACCATTGGCTTCATCAAGCGCATCGGTCTGAATCCGGAGCGCGTCATCATCGAACTGACCGAAAGCCAACCGACCTACGATTATTCGGTATTACGGGAAGCGGCATTGTACTATCGCTCCGTCGGCTTTGAGATTGCCATTGATGATCTGGGGGAGGGCTTTTCGAGTCTGCGTTTGTGGTCTGAACTGCGCCCGGAATACGTCAAAATCGACATGCACTTCATTCAAGGCATCAATCTGGATCCGGTGAAGCTCCATTTCGTTCAATCTATCCAGCAAATAGCCGAAAATTCGGGCTCGCGCGTGATCGCTGAGGGGATCGAAACCAGTGGTGAGTTGATGGTGCTGAGAGACATCGGCATACCCTATGGACAGGGCTATTTCATCGCACGCCCCAATGTAAATCCGTCGCTCGCCATCTCCGTTGAAGCGGCAAAAGTGCTCGTTCACCCGGGGATCGCCGTTTATCCTCGGGGAGTTAACGGCGGCACGCGGGTTTCCGCCAAAAAACTGGCCAAGGAAGTCCCGATCGTGTCGCCGGATACGTGGAACGATGAAATCTATCGGCTGTTTGAAAATCAACCCAGCCTAGCTGCAATCGCCGTGGTCAAAGACAGTACGCCCGTCGGGTTGATCAGCCGGCACATGCTGATCGACCGCTTTGCGCGCCCCTTTCGTCGCGAATTGTATGGGCGCAAACCCTGCACGATGTTCATGAATCCGAATCCCTTGATGGTGGATAAAGATATCAGCATCCAGGAATTGAGCCACTTGATCGCGGAAGAAGGCCGGCAGCATCTCGCCGATGGTTTTATCATTACCGACCGTGGCAATTACGTGGGTTACGGTACGGGGCATGATTTGATGCGCGAAATCACCCAACTACAAATCAGCGCCGCGCGCTACGCCAATCCCTTGACCATGCTCCCCGGCAATGTCCCGATTTACGAGCATATCGACCGGTTGTTGCATAGCAAGATTCGGTTTTGCGCCTGCTACTGCGATTTGGATCACTTCAAGCCCTTTAACGACGTATATGGCTATCGCAAAGGCGATGACATCATTCAGTTGACCGCGAAGATTCTGTCCGAAGTCTGCGATCCGGAACTCGACTTCGTGGGCCATATCGGCGGGGACGATTTTGTTTGTCTATTTCAGAGCACGGATTGGGAACATCGATGCCGTCTAATCTTGGCAAGATTTGCCGAAGCCATTCCCATCCTCTTCGAAGCCAAACATGTCATCGATGGCGGATACCTCAGCGAGAACCGGCAGGGGCAAAACGTATTTCATCCCCTGGTAAGCCTCTCTATCGGTGCGGTGGTGATAGACCCCGGAATTTTCTCGTCACACCAGGCAATTTCGACCCTGACAACGGACGCAAAAAAACAAGCTAAAAATTTACCTGGTAATAGCCTATTCATTGAGCGGCGCAATTTAAAAGTGGACAGCGTCTGTATGGAAGAATGAAATAGCTGGCAAAGCAAACAGCGCTTGAGCGCCCCCGCATCGTTTTGTTTCAACTAGCCCACGTTCTTTGCCAGCAAGTCCAGCAGCGCCAGTTGCGCACTGAAAGGTTTGGCGCGGCGGCTGGTTCTGCGGTGGTATTCGCCCTTGGCATCCATTTCCCATGCCTGAAGGTTGTCCCGGAGATAGGGTTTCAGCCCCTCTCCGATGACGCGTTTTTTCAGGCGTGGCTCCAGCACCGGGAAGCACGCCTCGATACGCCGGAAGAAATTGCGATCCATCCAGTCTGCGCTGGACAGGTAGACCCGTTCATTACCCTCGTCGCGGAAGTAAAATATTCGCGTGTGTTCCAAAAAGCGTCCGATCACCGAGCGCACCCGGATGTTTTCTGATAATCCGGCAATACCCGGTTTCAATGCGCACACTCCGCGGATAATCAAATCAATTTTCACGCCGGCCTGGGACGCATCGTAAAGTGCGCGAATCACTTCCGGCTCCAACAGTGCATTCATCTTGGCGATGATGGTGGCGGGCTTGCCCGCGCGGGCATGCTCCGCCTCGCGTCGGATCGCAACCATGATCTGGTTATGTAGGGTAAAGGGCGATTGCCACAAGTGTTTGAGGTGCGAGGCGCGGCCCATGCCGGTGAGTTGGGTGAACACATCATTCACGTCGGTGCAGATCGCCTCGTTGCAGGTGAGCAAGCCGAAATCCGTATACAGGCGGGCGGTGCGCGCATGATAGTTGCCGGTCCCCAAATGCACGTAGCGGTGCAGGCGGTTATCTTCGCGGCGCACCACCAGCGCCATCTTGCAGTGGGTTTTGTGCGCCACCACGCCATACACCACGTGGGCGCCGGCTTCCTCCAGCTTGGCCGCCCAGTTGATGTTGGCCTCCTCGTCGAAACGCGCCATGAGTTCCACCACCACCGTCACTTCCTTGCCGCTTTGCGCCGCCGCTATCAGTGCCTGCATCAGCATGGAATCAGTGCCGGTGCGGTATACCGTCTGGCGAATCGCCATGACACTCGGGTCGGCAGCGGCCTGACCAATGAAATCAATGACCGGCTGGAACGACTGAAACGGGTGGTGCAGCAAAATATCACCCTTGCGCATGGCGGCGAACAAGTCATTTTCCTCGCTCAGGTCAGCGGGAAATCCAGGCAAGAAAGCGGGGTACTTGAGGTCGGGCCGGTCCACTTGATCGGGAATCTGCATCAGCCGTACCAGATTGACCAGGCCATTGACCTGATAAAAATCATCGCGCCCGAGATTGAATTGCGCCAGCAGAAATTCCGCCATCGCCGGCGAGCAATTGTCCGCCACTTCCAGTCGCACCGCGTTGCCGAAGTGGCGGTGGGGGAGTTCGCCTTGAAGTGCTTCGCGCAGGTTTTTGGTTTCTTCTTCGTCGACGAATAGTTCCGAATTGCGTGTCACGCGAAACTGATAACAGCCTTGCACCGTCATCCCGGAAAACATTTCGCCCACGTGCGCGTGCAGGATGGAGGACAGGAATACAAAACCGTATTCGCAACCGGCAATGTCTTCCGGCATGCGGATAACCCGCGGCAGAGAGCGCGGCGCCTGTACCACGGCCGCGCCGGAATCGCGTCCAAAAGCGTCGCGGCCGGATAGCTCCACAGCAAAATTCAGGCTTTTGTTCAGCACCTGCGGGAAGGGGTGAGCCGGATCCAGGCCGATGGGCGTGAGCACCGGCATCAGCTCGCGGAAAAAATAGGCGTGGATCCATTCTGTTTGCGCCGCGTTCCAAAGTGTGCGGCGCAGAAAGCGAATGCCTTGTTCAGCCAGTTGCGGCAGGATGGACTGGTTGAGGGTTTCATACTGTTTTTCCACCAGAGCGTGGGCGCGCGGCGCCACCTCGCGGAAAGTTTGCCGCGCGCTTAACCCGTCGGGGCCAATGGCGGTGGAGCCCAGGGCGATGTGCTCCTTCAAGCCGGCCACCCGCACTTCAAAAAATTCATCCAGATTGCCGCTGACGATGCAGATGAATTTCAGTCGTTCCAGCAGCGGTACGGCGGGGTCTTCGGCCTGAGCCAGCACGCGTTCATTGAAAGCGAGCATGCCGAGTTCTCGGTTGAGGAAATGCTCAGTGCTTGGGATGGTCATGGCGGACAGGTAAGAAAATAAAGCTAGAATCGTTTATATCTTGATTAAAAGACGGAACCAAAAAATACGACAATTGTGTGACAGAATCATGACAACCGAGATTGAACTCAAACTTGCCCTGCTGCCTGGGCAGCTTGCCCACCTGAAACATCACCCGCTGCTGGCCAAGGCCGGCCCGGCGTTGCGTCGCCGGCTGGTGAGCGTGTATTTCGACACCCCCGAGCTGGAACTCATGCAAGCCCAAGCCGCCCTGCGCGTGCGCCGCGTGGGCAGGCGCTGGGTGCAGACGGTTAAAATCGGCGGCGGCTCGGTAGGCGGCCTGCATCAACGGCCGGAGTGGGAAACACCCGTGGCCGGCGCGGCGCCTGAGCCGGCGCGCTTTGATGCCCCGGCGGTTCAAACCTTGCTCACGCCCGCTCGACTGGCCCGGCTGCGCCCGGTATTCGAAACGCAATTCTGGCGCACCACCTGGACCGTGCCGGTAAGCGGGGGCAGCAGCATTGAAGTCGCCCTGGATCAGGGTTTCGTGAGCGGCGGCGGACGCAGCCAGCCGATTTGCGAAGTAGAACTCGAATTGAAATCCGGCAAGACGGCGGCGCTCTATGATCTGGCGCTGGCCTTGGCGGCGGATGTCGATCTGTTCCCCGATCCGGCGAGCAAAGCCCAGCGCGGCTATGCCCTGTTCCAGAATCTACCCTTGCAGCCGGTGCAAGCCGCACCTGTTGGGCTGCAACCGGAGATGCAGGTGACCGATGCTTTCGTGGCCGTGATGCAAAACGGGCTGGGACAATTCACCGCCAACCTGGCCGGCCTCATGCATGAAGCCGACCCCGAATACCTGCACCAGGCGCGCATTGCACTGCGGCGGTTGCGTTCGGCACTGACGGTATTCGCCCCGGCTTTGCCCGACGCGGTGCTGACGTCTTTAGGTGAGGAGTTACGCTGGCTTATGGACGTGCTTGGCCCGGCGCGGGATTGGGACGTGTTCGCTACGCAAACATTGCCCCCGCTGCTCGCTGCCAAGCCGGGTTCGGCGCTGGCAAGCCTTATTCACGATGGAGAAGCACACCGCAGCGAAGCGCGCGCCGCCATGACGATGGCAGTGACGTCGCGGCGGCTCACCCGCCTGTTGCTGGTAACTGGGCGGATGCTGCTGCAGCATCCATGGGAGCAAGCTAAAGAGCGTTTAGCCTGGCAAAACACCCTGGCCACAAAGCTGGCCGAGTCGGCGCTGGAACGGCGTCACCGCCAGTTATTGCGCCGCGGCCGGCATTTCGCCCGGCTGCCAGCCGCGGCGCGCCACCGCTTGCGCATCGCCGCCAAAAAACAACGCTACGCCGCAGAATTTTTCGCTGAACTCTACCCGC
>JADMJT010000074.1:0-9537 GCA_018781585.1 Burkholderiales bacterium | reverse complement strand
ATCGCCGCCAAAAAACAACGCTACGCCGCAGAATTTTTCGCTGAACTCTACCCGCTCAAGGCGGCGCGCGCCTATATAAAACCCCTGGCCGCATTGCAAGACGGTTTGGGTGCGCTCAACGACATCGCTGTGACTGGTCGCCTGCTGGATGAGTTGCGCGGTAACCGTTCAGCGCATCGCGCTTGGGTCTGTGGCCTGGTGCAAGGCTGGGTGGAAAGCCATGTCCAAGTAAGAATCGATGATCTGGAACCCGCTTGGCGGCGCATGAAAAAAGCTCAGCCATTCTGGCGCAAGCCAACATGAACCGGCCGTGTGCCGGTGCCGAGAAGATCGCCGTACCTTTGATCGCGGTTCAAGCCATACGAGCATTGCGTAAAAGAAAAAGGCCAGAACCTTGTCTGGCCTTGACATGCGCGCGCCAGGGGGTGCTTCAGGCCTGCGCCGCCACTTTAACTTCGATACGCCGTTCGGCATGATTGCGCTGTAGCAGTTCAGCGGCTTTTTCGGGCGGTAAAGGCTGCGCGAACAAAAATCCCTGGTATTCATTGCAGCCGATGCTGACCAGGGAGTCCAGTTGCGCCTCGGTTTCCACGCCCTCAATCACCAATCTCAACAGAAGCCCTCTGGCCATGGTCGCGATCGCGTTCACAATAGATAGGTGGCCGGTATTGTGAGGCAAGCCGCAGATAAAGGACTGATCTACCTTGAGGGTGTGTATCGGTAGTTTATTCAAGTAGCTCAGGGACGAGTAACCCGTGCCGAAGTCGTCGAGCGCAATTTCAACGCCCTTGTCACGGAGTTTCCTGAGCTTGAGAGCCGTGTTTTCGACATCTTTCATGATCGTGCTTTCCGTGATCTCGATGCCGATCAGTGCCGGGTCGATTTGGTATTCTCCAAGCAAACCGAGGAACTTGTCCGCGAAATCGGGCTTTTGAATTTGTTGCGGCGATATATTCACGGCGATCCGCACCAGCGGATGTCCCGCATCGCGCCATTCGATGGCATGGCCGCAGACGGTTCGCAGTACCCATTCGCCGATCGGGCTGATGATGCCAGTTTCTTCGGCCAGATGGATAAAGCTGGCGGGGGAAAGCAGGCCGTGGGTAGGGTGGTTCCAGCGCAGCAAGGCTTCTAAGCCCACGATCTGGCCGCTCGGTATATCTACCTGGGGATGGTAGAGCACCTCGAATTCGTTATGTTCGAGCGCATTACGCAGATCGCGCACCAGGGTGAGGCGCCCGGACTCCTGGGCATCCATCGTGTAGTTGAAGAGTTGATAATTGTTCCGGCCCTGGTTCTTGGCGTGATACATGGCGATATCGGCGCGCTTGATCAGGTTTCCACTCGTATTCGCGTCATCCGGATACAGCGCGATGCCGATGCTGACCGAGGCGAACAACTCATGATCGTCGATCACGAACTTCTGTTGGAGCGCCAGCAGAATTTTTTCCGCGATGAGCGTGGCATCGCTGGATTCATTGATATTCGGCAGCAATAACACGAATTCGTCGCCGCCCATGCGCGCCAAGGTATCGACTTCGCGCAAGCATGACCGCAGACGGGAGGCAAGGGCCTGCAACAGCTTATCGCCGGCGACATGGCCGAGGCTATCGTTCACGAATTTGAATTTATCGAGATCGATAAACATGACCGCAAGCCGGGTGATATTGCGTTTAACTTGAGTCATGGCCTGCGCCAGCCGGTCCTGGAAAAGCGCGCGGTTCGGCAGTCCGGTAAGCAGGTCGTGGTAGGCCTGATAAACGATGGTCTCCTCCGCCCGCTTTCGATCGGCGATATCCCGCACCACGCCATAGGTGCCGACGAAACGGCGTTGGCCGGCGCCATCGTTATCGTACATGCCCATTGCGTTCAGCTCGACCGGGACAAATCGCTTGAGGCTATGAAGCTGGCTGTTGTTCGTGCGCTTGAGACGCAGTTCCACACCGCGGATGGAACGCTCGCCGGTGCGGCGCTCGTTGAATAGTTGCGCTACGCCAAGGACATCTTCGTCGTGGACGATGGCAGAGTAGTGCTTGCCCAGCAGATCCTGTTTTGTTAAACCCAGAATGTGTCCCACGGCATTGTTGACGAAGGTGAAGCGGCCTTCGGTGTCGAGTGAGTAGATAAGATCCAGCGAGCTATTGACGAGATAGCGATGCCACTGCTCGGATCGCCGCAGGCGCTTGGCCATGCCTCGATTCTCTACTTCGAGCCGGCGGCTGGCGAGCGCATTTTGCACACGCTTCAATATTTCGTCTGGTTCGTAGGGTTTGCGGACAAAATCGTAGGCGCCGCGGCGAATGGCGCTGATGGCCGACTCGATCGAGACATCGCCGCTGACCACGATGACGAGGGTGTCGATTTTTTTTGCTTGAATCCGATCCATCACCTCATGGCCGGTCAGGCCGGGCATCATGAGATCCAGCAATACCAAATCGCAGGGGCTGGTTTCGAGATGGCGAACGGCTTCGGTTCCGTTGCGTGCAGTTTGCACCTGATATCCCGCGCCGCTAAGCAGGCGGGAAAGGCTGGTGAGCATAAGGGGTTCATCATCGACAACGAGAATCTGAACCTCATGGGAAATTTTCTGCGCTTGCTCGTGGGTCATAGCTAAGTTCCTAAGCGAAAAAACTGCATTATTTTTCGTGACTGCCGCTTGCCTTACGTTATCTCACCCTCTTGCCCGCTATTGTTCTTGGTATCAGTAGATGGAAAGTTAATCCGCTTCGTTCACTTATGCAAGTGATGCTTGCATGAATTTCTTCAACCAGTTTGTTAACAATTGCCAGGCCCAAGCCAGCATGGTCGCCTCCCTTGGCGCTGGCAACGGGCTCGAAAAGATGGGCCATCACCTCGGCCGACATCCCGGGCCCGGTGTCCGAAATCATGATTTCGACATAGGGGCGACCGTCGCGGTTCACGTTGTCGCGCGTGACGATCGTGATCGTCCCGCCACCAGGCATAGCCTCCGCAGCGTTTTTCAGAAGATTAAGCAAGATTTGTTTCAGTTTGTCGCGTTGGGTTGAAATCGGAGGCAAGTTTTCGGCCAGATGCGTTTTCACGGAAATTTTCGCGGGCGCGAATAAGGCATCGGAAGAGAGCTCGATCAGATCCCGAATGATGCCGTTGATGTCGATGCCGGTATCAGCCGCCGGAGCGGGCGCCGGACTGGTCAAGCTCCGAATAATCGAGGCAATCCGATCTATCTCGTCGTTGAAGATGCGCAGGTCGTTTCTCGCATCCTCGTCGTCTTCGAGCTTCATCGCCAGCAGCTTGACGTAATTTTTCATGATCGAGAGCGGGTTGTTCACTTCGTGCACCACGCGCCGAGCTTGGGCTTGTGTCGCGGATAATTTTTCGCGCGTCTGTTCCGTGTTCCGCGATCCGCTTGCCATGTCCGACTGAAGTGCTTGGGCGCAGGCGCGCCCGAAACGGCTCAGCAGCCGCCGCTGTTTTACCAAGCGGGGGAGTTGATGGGGTTCGATACCGAAGGCTGCCAAGGCGGAGAGAGTTCCCTTTGCCGCGAATGGAAGGTACAGCACGCCGCTGCTCGACAGCAGTCGGCTCAATTGCCGATCCAACACGGTTCCGGCGTGATCCGACAGGCTATTGAGCGGGAGATTTTTGCTGAGGGACACGGCAGCCAAGCTGCGCCCGCCCTGCGTGGTGAGCGTCAGCTCTAGCGCGCGCGGATCTTGCCCGGGAAGCGGATGCGCGCGCAATGTATTCGCTTTATCTGCGACGAGATAAAGCGGCGGCGCTAAGCCGAACAGCATGTGCGCCCCCTCGGCGCACTTTGTCAGCATGTCGTTGAGTCCATTTGCTTCGCTCAGCAGGTCGCGCAGGCTGTCCATGAGCGCGAGGTCGCGAACTTCGCGCGCCAGGTCGAGCTTGATTTGGGCGTCAACGGGTGATTCGACCGCTTGCAAGGGCATGCCGGCGAGCGCGTTCCGATGCAGACGGCGCTCGCCAGGAGGTGGTTCGGGCGGCTCGGCGGTCTTTTCTTCGAATTCGACACTGAAGGTACGCGCGATTTCCGCCGCGGATTGGTGCGCAGCGGCGGCAAGACGATCCAGGTCGAGCGCCTCAAGGTCGAAAAAAAGCCTGCCGGCATCTAATGGCAAGGGTTCCGTGCCTGTCAGGTAATTGGCAAGGCTGTTGGCAAGATGGACAATCCGCACCAAAGGGTGCGTGTCCGCGAGCTGATCAACGGCTTCCTGATGGTAACGAATGGCGTCGGCCAAGAAGGGATGGAGCCGCCATTCCAAAACCAAGCCGGCGGCAATGCGCGGTTGCAGATCATTTTGCGGCCGAACCTCTTCGGCTGGGCCAGTCCCGATCTCTCCATTCTTCTTGAACGAAGCCGCCCACCGGGCCAGCGGATCCAGCGCACATAAGATTCCCGCGAGCCGCGCCTCTTCAGGATGCGGATAAGCCGTCCGTAGCGATAGCTGTTCGGCAAGATTCGCGCACAGGATCGCTCGCCACCAATGCTTTTTTAGATCGGCGCAGGGATGGCTGCTGAAGGGGCTGAAGATATGCTGAATCGCCGCATTGCGTACGATCGCGCGCACCCTATCGGTTCCCAATGCGGCGATTGCGCGCGCAACGCTGGCCGGCGCGCCATTCGAGTCCGCGTCTTTTGTCCGCCAGGCCGAAATGATCCGGGCCGTCAAGGCCGGGTCCTCGCCGATGGCCTGTAGCCAGAGACCGCCGGGTTCTGCTTCGTCCATCGTCAGCAGTTTCAGCAGGACGTGGGGCAGGCAGGGCAGCAGTCCGGCATCTGTCCGCTCTACAGGCTGTGAATCCTTCTTCATCTATACAAGCCGCTGGTTGGTTGATTTTGTTATGGGGGCATGCTGCCGCTATTTTCTAAAAAACGCGGCCTAGCAATCAGGGGTGCATCATTATTGCGCATTTCTCACCCTCAACGAGCAAGACTTATGCCATGGATAGCCTATTTCTTGGTACGGGGGATGCTGGCTTTCGTTTCGCGATCGGGCTGAGCATATCTTCCCGGATAAAGATTTCAAATTCATGAGGGTGATCACCCCAGAATCACCGTCACATGATTGTCACCTATACGTCCTACCCTTAACCTTCCCATCTTTTTTCAGCCAGCCAGGGTCTAAATGGATTCCCAGCCTGCTATCGACACCTTCGCCGCGCTTGCCGACCTGGCGCGTGATGTGCAGACTCTGCGCAGCACGGTGCTGCGGGAACAGCGGCGCTTGCTGGAAGCGTGGCGACCCTTCCTGATTCAAAAAAGTTTTCAACCGTCCGCAGCCAACCTCGCCGCTTATATTGCCCTGCGTCGCCATGATTTGCGCGAGCTTCAGACGCGTCTAAGCGCTTACGGTCTGTCCTCGCTCGGGAGAAGCGAGGCGCACGTCATGCATAACCTCGACAACGTACTCCAAGCCATCAGAATGATGCTTGGCGGACAGCCCAGCCCGGCGCGTGCGAAGCACCTGGGACAGCCAATGCTCCCCTGCGCCCCGCTTGCCCGCAACACGGAAGGGCTACTGGGGCCATCACCTTTGAACCGCACGGTGCGCATCATGGTGACCCTGCCCAGCCAGGCTGCTACTGATTATTTGTTTGTACGCGAATTGGTGGTGCGCGGCATGGACTGCGCGCGCATCAACTGTGCCCATGACGACCGCAACACCTGGGCCGGGATGGTGTCGCACGTGCGCCGGGCGGTGCAAGAAACCGGCCGGCCGTGTCACGTCATGATGGATCTCGCGGGTCCGCGAGTGCGCACTGGCGAGATCGTCGCGGGGCCTGCCGTCTTGCACCTAAAACCGAAACGGGATACGCAGGGACGTGTGATGCAACCGGCGCAGGTGGTTCTGGACGGCAGTGGCGCGCCGGGCCGCCCGGCGGAGCGCGATGCGCTGGGACGGCAGATACCGGCGCGCGTGGCGGTCGCGCCGGATTGGGTGGCGCGGCTTCAGGTGGGTGACACGATCAAAATTCTTGATTCGCGCGGTCACAATCGGGAAATGAAAGTGCGCGTGCGAATATCGGAACAGGAAGTGCTGGCCGATGCCGAGGCCGGCATCTACCTCACGCCCGAAACGACGCTCGCAGTCGAGCGCGAAACCGCCGGCGGGATGGAGGCGTTCGCCGCCCCGTGTGGCCCGATACTCCCGCTTCCCATGGATATCCGCGTCGCCCAAGGCGATTTGTTGCGACTCACTCGCCGCCCCACGGCGGGCGAACCGGCGCGCTTGGATCCGGACACCGATGAAGTCGTGCCCGCCCACATTTCTTGCCTGCCATCGGACGTGCACGACTATCTGGAGGAGGGACAGCCGGTCTTTATCGATGAAGGGCGTATCGGCGCCCGTATCGAAGCGCTGGACGACGAAGGCGCGCTGTTGCGGATTATTCATGTGAAAGCCGAAGGCGACAAGATCAGGCCGGAGAAGGGCATGAATTTTCCCGACAGCAATCTGGGCTTGCCGGCGCTCACGGAAAGAGATTTGTCCGACCTTGATTTCGTAGTGAGCCAGGCCGACTTGGTCGGCTACTCCTTCGTTCAAAGCGCGGATGACATGGATCGGCTGGTGGCGGCGCTGGCCGAGCGCAATGCGGCGCATCTGGGCATCGTGGCCAAGATCGAAACCAGGCGCGGCGTGCAGAACCTGCCCGAGATCATCGCGCATGGCGCGGGCCGGCACCCTTTTGGCGTCATGATTGCCCGTGGCGATCTGGCGGTGGAGATCGGTTTCGCGCGCCTGGCGGAAATACAGGAAGAAATCCTCTGGCTGTGTGAAGCGGCGCATGTGCCCGTGATCTGGGCCACCCAAGTGCTGGAAAACCTGATCAAGCGCGGCATACCTTCCCGTGCTGAGATGACCGATATCGCCATGGCCGAGCGCGCAGAATGCGTGATGATCAACAAGGGCCCCTTCGTGCTCGACGCCATCGCCGTGTTGGACGATGTGGTGGAGCGCATGCGGGGACATCAGCACAAAAAAACGGCGCGCTTGCGCGCACTGCACTGGTAGGCAATTTGGGATCAAGGTAGTCCGTGCGGCTTGGGTAATTAGGCTGTCATGTTGTTCGTTTATTGTTTGGCTTGTTTCCTCCTCCTTGGGCGCCTAGAGCGCCCTTTTTTTTCGCGCTACGCTATTCGAACTCGAACGGCAAAAATGAGATAGCAAGCCGGTAGCGACGAGCCCATGTCATCAAACCATCACACTCGCTTCCCACAATTCGTCGCATGGCAATTCAGAGCTACCAAGACCTACTCGATGCAGAAACGCGTGCGCAACGGCGCAAGGTTCACCCGCTAAGTTTTCTGTTGATATTTATGGCGGCATTCTTCGCGCTGCAATGGGCCTGGGGCCAGGCGCGGGGCACGGTAGTGGAGCGGCTAGTGATTGATCGTGCCACCGTGCGCCCTGCGGCATTCCTGGTCAATCTCATTTCCCCCAGCACGTCTGCTTACGCCGACGGCTCGCGTCTCAAAGCCCCTGGCGGCGGCATCAACATCCTCAACGGCTGCGAAGGCACCGAAGTATTGTTCCTGCTCTATGCCGCGCTTCTCGCCGCACCCCTCGCCTGGCGCGCGCGCCTGCTGGGTACTATGGCGGCGACCCTCTTCGTCTATGTGCTGAATCAGGTGCGCATCGTCGCGCTGTTCTTCGCCTATCGCACCGACGCGGCGCTATTCGACGCCCTGCACGGCATGATTGCGCCGCTGCTGCTGATCGCCTGCTCGTTGCTCTTCTTTCTCTATTGGTTGCAGCGCTATGCCCCGGTTGAATCGCGTGCCGCTGCTTAAGTTTGCAGGCCGTTTCACGCTCGCCATCGCACTGCTCCTGACGCTAAATCTGCTTTATGGCAAGACTGCCACCGAGGCCCTGCTGCCGACGCTGCGCTGGGAGCTGGAACAACTCGACGACACTTACCGCATCCTTGATCTGCGCCTCGATCGCGAGGGCCGCGACAGCGTGATCCGGCTCGACGTCGGTTTAGAGAAAGCGGTGGTCATCGGCGGACGCGCGCTGATGCCCGACCCGCGCGCCCGCGCGAACGTGAGCACGCTTGCTGGACACGTCACACAACCGGCCCTGCTGTGTCTGGCCTTGATCCTCGCCTGGCCCGCTTACCGTGCTATCGAATATCCGGTGCGCGCCTTGATTGCAATCGTTGGTCTCGCACTCGTCATCCTGATTGATGTGCCCTTCGTGCTGTGGGGAGAGTTGTGGAACCTCCATGTTTCAGCACTTGAACCGGATCGCTTCTCGCCGCTCTTGATCTGGCGGAATTTTTTGCAAGGCGGGGGGCGCTTCGTGCTGGGTCTCGCCGTTGGCGTGTTGGCGGTGATAGCGGGGCAGGCGCTTTCAGCGCGTAGTAGGCAGACACCTCGCCTATAGCCAAAACGGGCTATGAAAAAGCCACCGCCCGAACCATCGAACGTCATATTCAGAGCTTATTGTGCTCACTTATCAAACTTGCAATGGGAAAGTTACGGTTTCAGCACGACCGCCCTTGTGCTTGTCGCCGAGGTGAACGCGTTGATGCGACCGGTACCCAGACAATTCAACGCTTCCGCACGATTATGCGCTTGGCTCTTTTTGTTTTTTTGGGGGGTGTATGAATAAATTTAATATGGTGGCTGTTGTTGGGGCGCTCCTCTTTCCTTGTAATGCGGTTTTGGCGGGACAGATGTACAACATCGATCCTACGCAAAGTTATGTGACGGCATATACGCCAACTTGGGTAATAAGTTCTTATTCACTTTCCCTAACGCAAGATGGGCAATTTACATCGATGCCAACATGGGGAACCCAGTGGAATCTCACTTCTTTTGCATTGTCTGGCAGTTTCGATGGATACACTGAGTGGTCGACGTGGGCGCCCGGTGTGGGGCACTTCACAATCGCTCAGACAAACTTTAACGTAGGCATTCCTAGCGCTGTATCATTCAATCCGCCGTCTCTTCTTACTTTCTATCAATCTACCGGAGCCGTTGCCGATCTCTCTGGCCCGTGCGCACTTGATCCATTCTATGGGGCACCACCCTTAGGATGGTCATGTACGGGATTTTCTATAGGCTTTCCTGCGAATGTGTCCGGTGTTATCGAAGACAGTGCTTTTGACATACAAGGGGGTTCCGGTGGAATTCCGGAGCTGCTTATTTCAACGTATTCTGGTATGAGTCCACCAACCTCCTTTGACTTAGGCCTGTATCCACAACAGTATTCGTACCGGATCGTAGCTAATGCGGTTCCAGAGCCTGCCACATTGTGGCTACTTTTTCTTGGGATTGTCGCTTTGTTGTATCAAACGAAGAAAGCGCAAATGGGTAGAGTAAGCGGCAGTAACACCGGCTGGCTGCCAGTTGTTTCTAAATTGTTTCCGCCGAATTTTTCTCGCCCTTAACCGCTCTGCAATTTTTCTGTCAACGCCCCATCATCGAATCGACCGTTCCCTCGCTGCTCGCCCAGCAAGGGGTCGATCCGCATCGCCGCAAATAACCTACGTAACCAATTAGCAATAGTTTTGTATTGTCTTTGC
>JADMJT010000107.1 GCA_018781585.1 Burkholderiales bacterium | reverse complement strand
GACCTCATGACGGAAGTAGTGGCAACCAACCAGACCATTTTGGTGGTCGGCGGCGGCATCAGCGGCATGACGGCAGCCCTTGAGGCGGCTGAATGCGGCAAAGATGTTGTGCTGCTGGAAAAAAATCCCGCCCTCGGCGGCCGCGTCTCACAGTTGTATCGCTATTTTCCCAAGCTGTGCCATCCGACCTGCGGTTTGGAAATCAACTTGCGCCGTCTCAAAGGCAGCCGCCGCATTCGCACCTTAACCATGGCGGAAGTGACGGGCATTTCGGGACAAAAGGGCGACTACACCGTCAGCGTGAAACTTTCGCCGCGTTACGTAAACGAAAATTGCACCGCCTGCGGCGAGTGCGGTAAAGCGGTCTCGGCAGAAATCCCCAACGCCTTCAACTACAACCTGAACAAGATCAAAGCAGCCTATCTCCCCAACGCCATGGCCTATCCCATGCGCTATGTGCTGGATCCGTCGATCATCGGCACGCCGGAAGCCGGCAAGGCGAAGGCCGCGTGTAAATATGATGCGATCGATCTCGATATGAAAGAAGAGACGATCCAGATCAAAGTCGGCGCCGTGGTGTGGGCGACTGGTTGGCAGCCTTACGATGCGGCCAAAATTCAGCCTTATGGCTATGATCGTTTCAAGAATGTCATCACCAGCGTGGAATTCGAGCGCTTGTCCGACCCGCATGGCCCGACCGGCGGCAAGATCCTGCGTCCGTCTGATGGCAAAGAAGCGAAGAACGTCGCCTTCATTCAATGCGCCGGTTCGCGCGACGAGAATCATCTGCGCCACTGCTCGCGCATTTGCTGCATGGCGTCGTTGAAGCAAACCAATTACGTCACCGAGAAATTCGGCGACGATGGCAAATCCACGATTTACTACATCGACATTCGCGCCATTGATCGCTTCGAAGATTTCTACCAAAAAGTGAAAGACAACCCGAACGTCAAGTTCGTGAAATCGAAAGTGGCCAAGATCGTCGAGGACGAAAAATCCGGCAACCCGATTTGCCACGGCGTGGACACCGAAGGCTATCACCGCTACGCCACCGAGCACGATCTCGTGGTGTTGGCGATCGGTATGGCGCCCTCGGTACCGGCGGGCATGATCCCGATTGAGATCGTGGCGGATTCAAGCGGCTTTATTCAACTGGATGACGCAAACGGCGGCGTGTTCGGCGCGGGTTGCGCGACCAACGCGCTGGACGTGAATCGTGCGGTGCAGTCGGCGACGGCGAGTGCGTTGCGCGCCATCCAAGTCGTGAACCAAGTAGCACGGGCGGAGGCTTAATAACATGGCAGATCAAAAAATAGCGGCATACGTGTGCCAAGGCTGCGGTCTGGGCGAGCGCTTGGACACCAAGGCGCTGGCGCAAATTGCGAAGACCGATGGTAAAGCGCACCTGATACGCGAGCACGAATTTTTGTGCAATGCGGATGGTGTGGCGACGATTCAAAAAGACATTGACGAAGGCGTCACCCATATCGCCATCGCCGCCTGCTCACGCCGCTCAAAAACCGAAGCATTTTATTTCCCAACCGTGGCGATGTCGCGCGCGAATCTGCGCGAAGGCGTGATCTGGGTTCGTCCTGAAGGCGATGAGCATCAAGAAACCACGCAAGAAATGGCGCAAGACTACGTGCGCATGGCTTGTGCCGAAGCTAAAAAATTGGTGCAACCGATGGGCAACACCGATGTGGCGTGCGATGCCACGGTCTTAGTGGTCGGTGGCGGTATCACGGGCATGACGGCCGCGCTGGAAGCATCCAAAACGGGCTACAAAGTTATTTTGGTGGAAAAAGCGGCGCAATTGGGCGGCTGGGCCGGCAAGTTGTGGAAACGCGTGCCCTTCAAAGAACCATTCGCCGATCCGGCCGATACGGGCGTGGAAGCGATGATTACCGCGATTGCAGCGGACGGCAACATCAAGGTCTATCTCAACGCCACCATTGCCAAGACCGACGGCGCGCCGGGTCGATTTATGATCGACATTGCGACCGAGTCCGGTAGCGTGGCCCAAGAGCATGTTGGGTCTATCGTGCAAGCTTCCGGCTTCACTTTGTACGACATGAATAAGCTGCCTGAGCTCGGCGGCGGCAAGAGTCCCCACGTCGTGGATCAAGCTGGTTTAGAAGCGCTTGCCAAAGCCGCCAATGGCGGCGCGATCAAGCGCGCTGACGGCAGTGCGGTCAATACCGTGGTGTTCGTGCAATGCGCGGGTCAACGCGACGATACGGGCAAACACCTGTCCTATTGTTCCGGCACCTGCTGCAACACCAGCATTAAGCAGGCGATGTATTTCAAGGACCAAAACCCGGACGTCGACACCGTGGTGATTTTCGATGATCTGCGTACCCCAGGTAACGGCGAAGACTTCTACCGCAGCGCACAGAAGAAGGGCGTGACTTTCACCAAGGGTAAAGTCTCCAGCGTCGAAGCCAATGGCAGCGGATTGAAAGTCGTGTTCAATGATCTGATTCTGGGCGACCAAAATGCCACGATTGAGAACGCCGACCTGGTGGTGTTGGCCACGGGCCAAGTGCCGAACTCGGGCGTGAATATCGATCCAAGCAAGTTGGAAGAAGAAACAGAATCTGTCGCCGAATTCAAGCAAATCTCCATCCTCAACCTGAGCTATCGTCAGGGTCCGGATGTGCCGCAATTGAAACAAGGCTTCGTGGATTCGCACTTCATCTGCTTTCCCTACGAATCGCGCCGCACCGGGATTTATCCCGCCGGCCCGGTGCGCCGCCCGATGGACATCGCGCAAGCGACGGAAGACGCAACCGGCGCCACCATGAAAGCGATTCAAGCCATCGAAAACGCAGCGGTCGGCCGCGCCGCGCATCCGCGCTCCGGCGATTTGTCTTTCCCCATTGTGCGTATCGAAGGCTGTACTCAATGCAAGCGCTGCACGGTCGAGTGCCCGTTCGGCGCCATCGACGAAGACGAGAAGCGTTACCCGGTGTTCAACGAATCGCGCTGCCGCCGCTGCGGCACTTGCATGGGCGCCTGCCCGGTGCGGGTGATCTCGTTTGAAAACTACTCGGTGGATTCTGTTGGCTCGCAAATCAAGGCGGTGGATATGCCTGACGAGTTTCAAGAGAAGCCGCGGATTCTGATTCTGGCGTGCGAGAACGACGCTTATCCCGCGCTCGACATGGCCGGCATGAATCACAACAACTATAGCGCTTATGTGCGCATTATCCCGGTGCGCTGTCTGGGCTCGGTCAATCTGATTTGGGTGACCGATGCACTGAATAGCGGCTACGACGGCGTGATGATGATGGGATGTAAGCACGGCGATAATTATCAGTGCCACTTCGTCAAGGGTTCTGAAATCGCCAGTCAGCGTCTGTCAAAAGTGGACGAGACGCTGAAGAGCTTGAATCTGGAACCGGAGCGGGTGCAAAACTTTGAGGTCGCGATCACCGACATCGAACGTGTCCCGCAACTGATTAACGACTATGCGGCCAAGATCCAAGAAATTGGTATGAGCCCGTTCAAGTTCTAGGAGCCGAAAATGAGCGATCTCAATACTCAAGCAGTCGCGAAATACCGCAACAACTTCCTCAAGGAAGTCGAAGCCTGCGTCGAAGAAGGCGACTGGGTCAAGATGTGCATGCAGTGCGGCGTGTGTTCGGGCTCCTGCCCGTTCGGCCCGCACTGGGACCATCCGCCGCAAGAGTTGTTCATGATGATTCGCGCCGGCAAGCGTGAAGAAGTGCTGACTTCGAGTTCGATGTGGATGTGCACCTCGTGCTACAACTGCATCGTGCGCTGCCCGCGCGAAATTCCCATCACCCACATCATGCATGGCTTGGCCAATTACGCGCACCGTCTAGGTTTGGCCCCTAAGAATCAGCCGACGCGGCATTTTTCCGGTTTGTTCTGGAACAACATCATCAAAACCGGCCGGGTGAATGAATTGAAATTGTCGCTCGGCTTATATTTCCGAGATGGCCTCGTCAGCGGCATTAAAGTCGGCATGGCGATGGCGAGTGTAGGTATCGGGATGGTGCTGGCAAAACGCTTGAACCCCATCGAGCTAATTAAACCGCACGGCTGCAAAGACACTAAAGGTATTCACGCAATGTTGAAGAAAGCGCGTGAAATCGAAGACCGCCGCAAAGGCCTGACGGCCGCCTAAGGAGACGCATATGGCGACGAAAGAATACGCATTTTATCCAGGTTGCTCCTCGCAACCTGGCGCATCGGCATCCAACTATCTCACGTCGGTCAATTCGATGTGCAAGACCTTGGATATCAAACTCACCGAAATTCCCGATTGGAACTGCTGCGGCGCGTCCATCGGCTATGCCGAAGGGGGCGAGTTGCCGCGGCACGCGATGAATGCGCGCAACCTGGCGATGGCTGAACGCGAATTGCCGGGCCAAAAAGTGGTCGCGACGTGCGCCGCCTGTTGGCTCTCCGCACGCGAAACCAAAGAGCGGCTTGATCACAATTCCACCATGCGCGCAGACGCCAATGAAGCGCTGAAAGAAGCTGGGCTGGAATACCAAGGCAAAGCCGAAGTGATGCATATGGTGGAAGTGTTGATTGAAGATTTCGGCTATGACGAATTAAAAAAACACGTCGTCAAACCGCTGGAAGGCATCAAGTTCGCCGGTTACGTCGGTTGCCAAACCAATCGTCCGTTTGGTATCGATGGTGAATCATTCGAGAACCCGGTGTACCTCGACAAGCTGGTCGAGACCATGGGCGGCGAAGCGGTTGCGTACGATCAGAAAGTCACTTGCTGCGGCGGTGCGCTGGCCTTTTCCGAGCCCGAAAAAAGCCAGAAGCAAATCAAAGACATCGTCGAATCCGCCTACGATCACGGCGCCGAAATGATTGTGACCCCTTGTCCGCTGTGCCAAGCCAACGTCGAGATTTATCAAGGCGCGGTGAATAAACGCTACGGCACAAAATTCAATATCCCGGTGCTGTATTACAGCCAATTGATGACGCTTGCCTACGGCGGTTCCGCCAAAGAAGCGGGCCTCGATGGGCACATAATCAAAGCGCCAAAATTGGAAGCCTTCGCGGCCAAGAAATAAAATATCCGTAGGGGCGAGGCATGCCTCGCCCGATTGACCCATTTGAATAAGGGCGGTTCACGAGCCGCCCTTATCTATTTGCGAAAGAGATACGTATGAATGACCCCAAGACTTGGGATGAATACCTCGATCTGGTACACCAAGCTGTGTATGAAATCGACGAAATGCGCGCGTGTATCGATGAAGATGCGGGCGATGAAGACGCCGAAATCTATATCCAGTTCATTGATCCGTTGGACGCCCAACTGCGCAAATTATTTGACGATATGACCTCGGATCGCTACGAATTTCAACACGATACGGACTTGCCGTTTATGGCGATTGTGAAACGCTATGGACGCGCTATCCCTTTCCGAACGCTGCTAGAAACCATTAATCGTACCCATCGCAAGGGGGTTTAAAGCTAACTACCCAAAAATGTGGTAAAACTGCTGCATCCCCTTGAGGAATAGGCAAAAAATAATGCTTGCATAAACCTCCAGGCTGCGGTAATTTTCAAAGCGCAGGATTTTCAAGTAGTGCTTTGCTCGTCACGCTGTAACCCCTAGTTCGGTACTTCAGCTCGCCAGCCTCTGTCTTGATTGTCGTGCACCAGGGCTTACCGCCCAAACTTCTTAACATTTTTATAGGACATTTTAGACATGGCAACTGGTACAGTTAAATGGTTTAACGACGCTAAAGGTTTTGGCTTTATCACTCCTGACGGCGGCGGCGAAGATCTCTTCGCGCACTTCTCTGCAATCCAAAGCAACGGCTTCAAAACGCTGAAAGAGAACCAGAAGGTTTCCTTCGACATCACGACTGGCCC
>JADMJT010000091.1 GCA_018781585.1 Burkholderiales bacterium | reverse complement strand
TGGTCGAAGCCTTCCAGGCGATATGACGCGGCGCATCGCTGGGCCGGGCATCGCGCAAACCGGTGAAATCCTCCGCGCCTTCGATCTGAGTGGTGAGCGCGCCGCTTTGATCGGCGGATTCCCCTTGCATTAAATCGAGGCTGGCGATCGGTTTGGGATAGACCAAGCAGCGGCTGCCGAAATGGACATAGCTCCACGCTTGAAACAGCCCCAGCGGAAAACGCGTAAACAGCGTGAAGCGGCCCGGTGTCAGCCAGCCGCGTTGCGTGGCCGGCACGCCGACCGGCGCACAGTGCGCGCCGGGCTCCAATAAATCGACCCACTGCGGTGGCTGCTTTTTCCAAGCGAGACCCAGCGCCGGGCGCTGACCGGGCGCTTCCAAACATAAATAAAATTGCGCCGTCTCGCCTGCGAACACCGGCGCTGCACCACCTGCCGTAATGCGCACGCCGGCCAGATTGCGATAAGTGTGCAACATGCCGACGAGTCCTAATCCCGCCAGCAAGAAGGTCAGTACAAAGCCCAAACTCAACGCGTAATTGATCGACCCCAGCAGCATCGCCAGCAGAAACACGGCGAACAACAAACCGCGCCGCGTGGGCAGGATGTAGATGCGTTTGCGATCGAGCACGACCGCGCCCTCATCGATGCGCCGGCTGCGGATCAGATTGGCGAGGAGGGGAAAGAAGCGCTGGAAGTTTAGGGTAAGCACGGATGACTCTGATTTACCTAGACGAAAGCTCATGGGTTTGTAGCGCAAGCATCCTGCTTGCATGCCGGCTGGAAGCCGGCGCTACAAGGCGCATACGAACAGTTAGCAGTGGTTGCAACTCAAGGAATCGCCACCGACGCCAACAAGGACTGCGCCGCCACTGCGCCGGATTCATTGCCGCCTGCCGCGCGCAGGCGGTGGCCCGCGACGGCTACGAACACGGCTTGCACATCTTCCGGCATGACTTGGCGCCGGCCGTTGAGCAGAGCCCAGGCTTGGGCGGCGCGGATCAAGGCGATGCCGGCGCGCGGCGAAAGGCCGAGCGTGAAATGTGCCGGTTGGCGTGAGGCTTTGATCAGCGCCTGCACATAATCCAGCAGCGCATCGGCGACGTGAATGCCGCTCACCTCGCGTTGCAAGGCAAGCAGGCCTTGCGCATCGAGCAGCGGAGCGAGTTTTGAGAGCAGCACGCGCCGATCTTCGCCGCTGAGTAGCGCGCGTTCCGCTTGATGATCGGGATAACCCAACTCAATCCGCATTAAGAAACGATCCAGTTGCGACTCGGGCAAAGGGAAGGTGCCGATTTGATGCATCGGATTTTGCGTAGCGATGACGAAGAAAGGCGCGGGCAGCTTGCGCGTCTCGCCTTCCACCGTGACTTGCTGTTCTTCCATCGCCTCCAGCAAGGCGCTTTGCGCTTTGGGCGTGGCGCGGTTCACTTCATCGGCAAGAATCACCTGCGCGAAAATCGGACCGGGGTGAAACGTAAACCCCCTTTGCTCGCGGTCATAGACCGATACCCCCAGGATATCGGCCGGCAGCAAATCGCTGGTGAATTGGATGCGATGAAAATCCAGCCCGAGAATCTGCGCCAACACATGCGCCAGCGTGGTCTTGCCCATGCCGGGCATGTCCTCGATCAGCAAATGCCCACGCGCCAAGAGACAGGCGAGCGCCAGTTGGATTTGGTGCTGCTTGCCCAGGATAACGTGCGACGCCTGTTGCAGCGCCTGCGCCAGGGTGGCTTGGAGCGGGTTGGTGTGTTCAGTCATAAAAATGGCTTGCGTGAGATAGGGGAGTAGCTTGGTACATTATCGGCCAATAGCGTTCAGTCTTAAATAGGCAGGCATGGTGCGAGCTGGGTCATTGCGCAATAAAAATGTTTGTAAATCTGGGTGTTGCATGAGCATAATGGGCGTCTAAAACAATAATTGCTAGGAGGCGTAATGAGCGCATCCTCATTCCTTAACATCGTTGGCGCATGCATTGGCTTCTTCTCTGCTGCCTTCTTTGCGGTCGGGACACTGCGTCTCACGACAACGGACATCTCCGATCTCGCGACAACGTACTGGGATTTCAATAAACACTTGGGCGATTCCATAGCCGCTCAGAGAGCCGATTACACAGTTGGCGCGCTACTTCTTCTGATTTCATTTTCTTCGCAGCTTGCGGCCAGCCTAGTTCCATCAGAACTTCAACCATCTCTGCTTCAGCCTGCTGGTTGTGCAGCTGCCACCATCGTTGCGCTAGCGGCATTGTTTCTCCTTTGCTCTGTTCTGCTTCGTTGGATGCTCGCACGACTAGCGAAATTAGCAGTACGCAAAGAGCTGGAAGCCCGACTACAACAATCAGAATTAAGAGCAGCATTGCGCTTGAAAGATGTCCACACATCGCAGAATTCCACCTAATCAGCCGCATTGAGAGGACTCCTCGCCTGCGGCGCTCCGCCCATCATCGGCAACGTTGGGCGTTAAAAAACCCCGATCCAGATCCATCCACCACTATTCGTCTCCGGGAGAACATGCAATGAAGAAAATGTCTATTCGCTTGATGGCAGTACTCTTGCTCACGCTGCCCGTTGCAGCGCAAGCAAGAGTGTCCTACAAGGCATGCCAGGAGCGAGCGTCAATCGATAGTGCGCAGTATCCCCAGCGGATTGATAAAGACACAACGATTACAGGCGTGAGTTGCAAGCAAGCGGAAGGAAGAGTCATCTATGTCTATGACAACAAGTTAGATGCGCCTCGCTCACAACTCCCTAAAGGCGCGATGAAAAGAAAAGCGCTCGCAATTCGCTCAATGCTCTGCACGAACCCATCCTTAACAGCATTGCTAAAGCTCGTCGATATGGAATACACATTCTATGATTCGGAAAATAAATTCATTGGAACAATAACGAATCGTATCGAGGACTGCGGTTCGCAGTGGCACAATTGACACCCAACCCGGCAGTCCAGTGGGAATGCGAAAAAACGTGCAGCCCCTTACTTTAACGTAGGGCCTTTCACTCAAGGAGTAAGCGATGAAGAAAACAACAAAGCTGCGGTTGGTTGGTGGCGTCGTACTTCTATTCAACCTCTGGCTTATTGGGCGCTACAACCTCGAAGGCATACCTATACTGCTTCTCACATTCGGCTTTGCGGCTGGGTATGAGTATCTGGTCGTCCGCCCGGCATCAAGAACAACAGAAAAATCCGAGTAACCGAATATCAAAACGCTGGTCGTCACATGAATTCACAGGTGGATTTTTTAAAAGGGAACCTCTGATGTATCTGCGCGCAATTGTTTTTTTCTAATGGGTGGTTTTTTCTACGTTCCAACCGCTTTTGCGGGCATTTTTGGGCCTAGCAATTTTGAAGAATGCGTCTTGGATAAGATGAAAGGGCAAGCCCCGAATCTTATATATATGGCTAAAGCTGCTTGTTTAAAAGCCTTTCCTCCCAAGCCATCTGAGGGTGTTATCGCTGATGATCGTATCAAATACACGTGGTGCAAATCTGAGTACGACTCAGTAGCGGTGTGCATTGATCAAACGCCGACCAATGTAACAATCACCAAGGTAGAAGGGCTTTTCTTCGAAGATGACTGCGGCGCTAAGCAACAGAGCAAGCCAGGTATCACTGCGACTGCCGCAAAACCGTGGTATGGGACAACCTATAAATTTGAGCTACCTGCTGCCAAGAGGGGGTGCGCCATTTTCACCTTCTACGGAATTGAAAAGTGATGCGAACCACTTCAGCAAGCAGCGGATCGCTCATTTGTCTTCCCATAGTTCGGAACCTGCCTGCTCGATCAGTTGCCGGATGAGTCGCTTGCGTTGTTCTTCCTCATCGCGCGAGTCCACCGTCTGCGCCTCAAGCGCCATGGTGTGGCGCGTGGAATCCAGCCGCGTTGTGGCGAGGCGGGTCGCACGCTCTTCGATGAGCGCGTCCAGAGGTTTGCGCGGCACCAGGGCATAGACCAGTTGGCAATCCAGTGCGTGCGCCGCGCGTTCGAGGCTATCTAGGGTGATCGCGCCGCCGGCTTCGGCTTTTTCGATACCCACCACGCGCGGCTGGCTGACGCCCAGACGCTTTGCAAGCTGGGCGGTCGTCATGCCAAGTGCTTCGCGGATGGCCTTGACCCAGCCGCGCGGCGGGCGTGTGAATACGTCGGCATTGAGCAAAGGACTCAAGCGCTTGTCGAGTTGGCGGCGGGCAGCTTCACGGTCTTGGGATCGCATTTATAATAACCAATATATTATTAATAATTTTAATTATAATAATCTATGTATTATATTAATGCAAGCACATAATAATATATAAATTATAATAGTAGGCCGTATAGGGAGGATTATTAAAATACCAAGCGAGCGCTTCGGATAGATATCAGAAGCCGGGGCTGACACTCTCTGCCGCCCTTAAACAGTGCTCACTTCTTGACAATCTGCGGATCGTACATACAATGTATTGATGATAAAATTTGAATGGGATGCAGCCAAATCAAGCTCCAATAAAAAGAAGCACGGCGTTTCTTTTGAGGAGGCTCAATCTGTCTTCTATGATGAGTTTGCCGTGCAATTTTTTGATGAGGAAAACTCGGTGTCGGAAGACAGATTTCTGATGCTTGGTTTAAGTGACGAAGCCCGCCTGCTGATTGTCTGTCATTGCGAACGCGCCCAAGGCAACATCATTCGGATCATCTCGGCAAGAAAAGCCACGAGAAACGAAAGCAGCTATTACCAAGGGGTTAGACCATGAAAACTGAATACGATTTGTCAAAAATGAAATCCCGCAAAAATCCCTATGCGGCCAAGCTCAAAAAGTCCGTCACGATGCGCTTGAGCGAAGACGTGATCAGCTATTTTAAAAATATGGCTGAAGAAAAGGGCGTCCCATATCAGAGCCTGATCAATCTTTACCTGCGCGACTGCGTAGCAAGCCACCGGAAAATTGATATTTCCTGGCAATCATCTACCCGTTAATAGATGCGTGGCGCCCGCAGTTTTTCTTGCGCCAGCGCGCGGTAAAAACATAATCGCCGTGGGTTAATTGCGCCGCTCTTCGCCGCTTCGTCAACCGCGCAGCCCGGCTCCACTAAATGCAGGCAATTGCTGAAGCGGCAGTGGCCGAGATAGGGGCGGAATTCGATGAAAGTCTGCGCGATGTCTTCCACGTTTAAATGATGCAGGCCGAATTCTTGCAAGCCGGGCGAGTCGATGATGTGG
The DNA here is from genome assembly GCA_018781585.1 of Burkholderiales bacterium. Lineage (GTDB taxonomy): Bacteria > Pseudomonadota > Gammaproteobacteria > Burkholderiales > Thiobacteraceae > RBG-16-58-11. The sequence continues at coordinate 696 of JADMJT010000091.1, read as the reverse complement.
CTGTCGGCATCCAGATGGTAGAGCAGGGCGTGCGTCGTGGTGTGTTTGCCGGAATCCAGTGCGGTGGAGACTTCGCCTTCGCGTGCGCGCGCTTCCGGCAGCAGCGCGTTGATCAGGGTGGATTTGCCCATGCCGGATTGGCCGACCAGTACGCTGGTTAGGCCCAGCAGATGGGCTTTGAGCGGCGCTACATCTTGGCGTGCGCATAGCGTGAGTAGCGGGTAGCCGAGCGTTTCGTACAGCGCGAGGGTGTCGCGCGCGGCGGCGGTTTCCGGCAAGTCGGTTTTATTCAGCACGATCAGCGCGCGAATGCCGACGGATTCGGCGGCGACCAGGCAGCGGTTGATGAGTTCTTCGTAGAAGCTCGGCACCGCTGCGACCACGATCACGATTTGATCGACATTGGCGGCGATGATTTTCTCGCGGTAGAGATCGGAGCGGTAAAGCAGCGAGCTTCTGGGGGCGATGCGCTCGATCACGCCTTGATCGGGTGAGGTGAGTGCGATCTCGACGTGATCGCCGCAAGCTACGCCGGTTTTCTTGCCGCGCGTGACGCAGGTGATGCGGCGCTGATCGTCAAGCTCGGCGATGAAGTGTTTGCCGTGCGCGGCAACGATGAGGCCGTGGAGGGATTGGAGACCGCTGGATTTAGATGGCTTAACCCCGTGGCCCCCGTGGCTCAAGCTTTTTGCTTTC
>JADMJT010000054.1 GCA_018781585.1 Burkholderiales bacterium | reverse complement strand
GACGATGGCCAACAGGCCGATCAGGAATTTGGTGTATTCGGTGTATTCGAGCATGAGGTCTGTTTGATGTTCTGATCTTGATGATGTTCGAATCATAGCGCTGGTGCGCAGTGCGAGGGTAGAGTAAATTCTGGCCATCAAAATGGAGTAACGCATGGAACCGCTCGACCAACCCGCTACCCCCGGCCGCTTGCGGCATTTACTCCGCGCAGGCGTTCTCGACGCCGATGCCTATGAGCGTGCGCTCGCGCTGGCCGGCATCACGCCCGATGGCACAGCGTGGAGGCGGTTTCTGGACTGGCTGCTGGCGGGTCTGGGTGCTGCGTTGGTGCTGTCCGGCATCATTTTCTTTTTCGCCTACAACTGGGCCGACATGCATCGCTTCGCCAAGTTTGCGGTGTTGGAGGCTACGCTGCTCATTACCGTTGCGCTGGCCTGGCGCCTGGGACCGGATACGCACGGCGGTCGCGCCGCGCTACTCGGCGCAGCGGCGCTGCCCGGCGTGCTGCTTGCAGTGTACGGGCAGATCTATCAAACCGGCGCCGATCCCTACGGCCTATTCCTGACGTGGGGCCTGCTCATCGCTCCCTGGGTCTTTATCGGACGTTCCGCCGCGCTGTGGATGCTGCTCCTGGTGTTGGGCAACCTGTCACTCATTTTGTATTGGACCGGCGTGTATCGCCCGCCGCAGTGGTCGGGTTTTGCGCAGGAACTCGGACCCCTATTCGGGCTAGGTATCACCTTTACCGACACCGATCTGGCCCTGCTGGTGGTGGCGCTCAATGTGGCAGCGCTTTCGATGTATGAGCTACTCGCGCACAAGTTGGAATGGTTGTCCGGTAGATGGATGCCGCGCGTGCTTGCTTTGGCAGTGCTGGCCACGCTGACCATACCGGTCATCCGTGCCATTTTTGAGCATCATCCCGACATGCTCTCCGTGAGGTGGGCGCCTGTGGTGTGGGCAGTGGTAACTGCAGTGGGCTTCATTGTGTACCGCAACGTGAAGCACGATCTGTTCATGCTCGCGGCGCTGCTGCTGGAAGCCATCGTGATTGTCACCAGCTTCCTGATCGAACGCATGCATTTCAACGATGCCGGTACGATGCTGCTGTTGAGCCTGCTGGTGGTAATGATGACGGGCGCCAGTGCCTATTGGCTGCGGCGCACCGCGCAGGTATGGGGGGACGAATGATGAATCAAGCAACAGTAGGCGAAGTGCTGGGAGACCTTGCCGCAGAAGGCCTGTTGGACAAGGAAAATGAAACGCAGGCGTCGGATGCCTTGGCGCGCAGCGGCGGCAACCCCTGGTATCTGCGCGCGATGGTGGGGTTCGGCGCGTGGTGGGCGGCCATGTTCTTCATGGGCTTCTTTTCGCTGTTGACGCATTCCAAGCCGGCTGCTCTGTTTTTCGGCATCGTGCTGATCGTGGGTGCGATTCTGGTGCGCCGCACGCAGGGCGGCGATTTTCTGAATCAGCTCGCCTTGGCCGCGAGCTTGTCGGGTCAGCTGTTGGTTCTGTTCGGCTCGGACCTCAGCTCTGCCACCAGCCTCGCGCTGCTCGTGTTACTGATGCAAGCGGTGCTGATTGCTTTCTATGCCGATCAAACCCACCGGCTGCTTTCCACGCTGGTTGCTGTCGGTGCGATCGAGGTGCTGCTGTTCGATTGGAAATGGACCTATGGCACGGCTTTGCTCGCGGGCTTGCTCGGCCTCGTCTCGATTTATCTATGGCTGAAAGAGACGGTATTCGTGAGCGCCGGCATGGAGCGGCTGGTGCGTCCCGTCGCCTACGGATTAGTGATCGCGCTGTTCGGCTTGCTGCTGCCGTCGATCTTTCCGCCGTTCCTGGATGCGCACAACCCGCTCACGCTGCATGTGCGGTATTTGTGGCTGAGCACGGCCCTGCTCGGCGCTGGGCTGTTGTATCTCGTGCATGTGTTGTTGACGGAACGGGGGCTTGCGCCGTTTGGCTCCTTCGCGCTGACGGCCTATGGCGCAGTCGTGTTGTTGACGCTACCCGCCCAGCGCGCGCCCGGGCTAATTGGTGCCCTGCTGGTGTTGCTGCTCGGTTTCCGTCGCGGCAACCGCCTGCTCATGGGCATGGCCTTGCTGTTCTTGGCGGTCTTCCTGTCCGCTTACTACTATCACCTTTCGATTTCCTTGTTGATGAAGTCGGCTGCTTTGGCGGGTAGCGGCGTGGTGTTGCTGGCCTTGCGCTGGTTGCTGCTCCAGCAATGGCCGGCGCAGGAGGTGGATCATGCGCACTAAATTGCTTTGGGTGATGGCGCTGGTGATCCTCGGTGTCGTGAATTACGCCGTGTGGGAAAAGGAGCAAGTGGTCAACCAGGGCCGCACTGTTTTACTCGAACTCGCCCCGCGCGATCCGCGTTCGCTCATGCAGGGCGATTTCATGGCGCTCAACTACCGCTTGACGGATGCGCTGCGGTCTCGGCTCAGTCATCGCTCGGTGGATGGCCTGGCCGTGGTCACGCTGGACGGGCAGGGCGTGGCCCAACTCGATCGTCTCTATCAGGCGGGCGGCGCGCTGCAAGCCAATCAAGCGCTGATCCGATTCCGCAAACGCGGCGAGGTGGTGCGCATCGGCGCCGAGTCATTCTTTTTTCAGGAAGGCCAAGCCGCTATCTACAGCCCGGCTAAATATGGCGAGATCAAGGTTGCGATAGACGGCGAGGTGGTGCTCGTCGGCCTGCGCGATGTGCAGCGCTTGCCGTTGCGGCCCGCCAAGCAATAATCAATAAACACTTTGCTTCCGGTTTTTTAAAACTACTCACTAAGCCGCCGGCCTTAGTTGCCGGTGGTAAAGGAATTCCAACACCTTGCTACGAAGATGGTGGTAGTGCCCATCGTTAGCCAGCGCTAGCCGGTCGCGGGGCCGCGGCAGGTCCACGCTCAAGACATCTCCGATGGTCGCCGCCGGCCCATTGGTGAGCATCACGATGCGGTCGGACAGTAGCACCGCTTCATCCACATCGTGCGTCACCATCATCACCGTGCTGTGCGTGGTTTGCGCGATTTTCATCAGCTCGTCTTGCAGGTGGGCGCGGGTCAGCGCATCGAGTGCGCCGAAGGGCTCATCCAGTAGCAATACTTTCGGTTCCATGGCCAAGGCGCGTGCGATGCCGACGCGTTGTTTCATGCCGCCGGAGATTTCATGGGGATGTTTATACTCAGCGTGCGTTAGACCAACCAGGGCCAACGCTTCATGCGTGCGCTGTTTGAGTTTGGCTTTGTCTTCCTTGCTGCCGAACACGCGTTCCACGGCCAGGTAAACATTGTCGAAGCAGGTGAGCCAGGGCAGCAGCGAATGGTTTTGAAACACTACCCCGCGTTCCGGACCCGGCCCGGCGATCTCGCGTCCAGCGCAGAGCAGCACACCATCATCGGTTTTCAGCAAGCCGGCCACGAGATTGAGCAGCGTGGATTTACCGCAGCCGGAGTGGCCGATGAGCGTTATGAATTCGCCCTGAGTCACATGGAGATTCACGTCTTGCAGCGCCACGAACGGGCCTTTTTTGGTGTCGAACACCATGTTTACGTTTTCGATTTGCACATATTTTTCCATTTTGTTTTCCTTTATTAACCTGGGGGTTAATCGCTATTCGTAGTTAAACCGCTTTGCCAGCAATAGCAGCGCATATTCCAGCAGCAACCCGACGATGCCGACGACGAAGATGGCGATGATGATGTGTTCGACGTTGAGGTTGTTCCACTCATCCCATACCCAGAAGCCGATGCCGACGCCGCCGGTGAGCATTTCCGCCGCGACGATCACCAGCCACGCCACGCCGATGGAGAGCCGGATGCCGGTCATCATGTAGGGCAGCACGGCGGGAAATAGAATCTTGGTGAAGATTTTCCATTCCGATAGATTCAACACCTTCGCCACGTTCATATAGTCCTGCGGCACGCGCGAGACGCCGACGGCGGTGTTGATGATCATGGGCCAGATGCTGGAGATGAATATCACCCAGATCGCGGCCGGGTTCGCGGCCTTGAACACCAGCAAACCGATCGGCAGCCAAGCAAGCGGGCTCACCGGGCGTAGCAGGCTGATGATGGGCGCGGTCATGTCGTTCAGGAATTTAAAACGCCCGATCATGAAGCCGAGCGGGATGCCGATCAGCGCCGCCATGCCGAAGCCGATGCCCACGCGCTGCAGCGAGTTGAGAATATTCCAGCCGATGCCTTGATCGTTCGGACCTTTCTGATAGAAGGGGTCGGCAAACAATTGCACCGCCGATTGCCAGGTTTTTATCGGGCCGGGCAGGTTGGGGCTGGTCTGCGAAATGATCGCCCAGAGCCCGACAAATAAGGCAAAGCCGATGATCGGCGGCAGGATGGCTCGCAGCGTTTGCAAGCCTTTACCCTTGTACCACGCCGCGGGCTTTGGGGCAGGCGCGGCAACGGTGGCCCTGGGCTGCGTTGGTGCGGGTGTTTCCGGTTCGACCACGGTAAGCGTGGGTTTGATTGCGGTTACGGTATTCATGCTTGATTACTCCTGTGTGTGAAGGCATGCGTCAGCGACGCATGCCTTGCCTTTGCTCAGACTTTGATCTTGAAGCCGTCGGCATAGCCTTTTGGATTTTTCGGATCCCAGGTCACGCCGTCGATCATCTTCATACTGCGCATCGGGTCTTTGGGCACCGGCACCTTCACTTGCGCCGCGGCTTGTTTATACAGCTCGATCTGGTTCACCTTCTTGGCCACGGCCAGGTAATCCGGATGATCTTTTAGCAAGCCCCAGCGTTTGTGCTGGGTGAGGAACCACATGCCGTCGGATAGGTAGGGATAGTTCACCAGGCCGTCGTTGTAGAATTTCATGTAGTTCGGGTCTTGCCACTTCTTGCCGACGCCGTCGTCGTACTGGCCGAGCATGCGGTCTTCCACCACATCGAACGGTGCGTTGACATAGGCTTTATCGGAGATGATCTTGGCGACCTCGGAGCGGTTGCTCATGGTGTCGATGTATTTCGACGCCTCCATCACCGCCATCATCATGGCGCGCGTGGTGTTGGGATATTTCTGCACGAATTCGGCGGTGGTGCCGAGCACTTTTTCCGGGTGATCTTTCCAGATGTCTTGCGTGGTCACGGCGGTGTAACCGATTTTGTCGTGAATCGCGCGTGCATTCCACGGCTCGCCTACACAGTAACCATCCATATTGCCTACGCGCATATTGGCCACCATTTGCGGCGGCGGCACGGTGATCGTTTTCACTTCAGTAAACGGATTCACGCCCTGTGCGGCCAGCCAATAGTAAATCCACATCGCGTGCGTGCCCGTGGGGAAGGTGTGTGCGAAGGTGTATTCGCGAGGTTCTTTTTTGATCAGCGCGGCGAGGCTGGGGCCGTCTTTTGCGCCCTTGTCGTAGAGTTGTTTGGAAAGCGTAATCGCCTGGCCGTTGTGGTTGAGGTTCAACAGGATGGCCATATCCTTCTTCGGTCCGCCGATACCCATTTGCACACCGTAGATTAAACCGTAGAGCACATGTGACGCGTCGTTCTCGCCATTCACCAGCTTGTCGCGCACCGCGGCCCAGGAGGCTTCCTTGGAGGGCGTGATCTTGATGCCGTATTTCTTGTCGAAGCCTTTTTCCGCGGCGATCACGACTGAGGCGCAATCGGTGAGCGGAATAAAACCGATTTTGACATCGGTTTTTTCCGGTGCGTCGGAACCCGCGGCCCACGCGCCTTGGCGGATCGCATCCGGCACCAAGCTCATGATGCCTGCGGCGCCGGCAAGTGCGCTGCTCTTCTTAATGAAATCGCGCCGGCTGGTATCGGCCACGGTTGTGTCGGGCTTCAGATCGTCTTTCATGCTGTTCTCCTTAAGAGTGAGTCAAAAAAATAGGCGTCCACTCCGCGCAGCCGTAGCTACCGAAATGGAC
>JADMJT010000018.1 GCA_018781585.1 Burkholderiales bacterium | reverse complement strand
GGCCAGCCTGTTCGAGCTTTTGCAATAGGCTATTGTTGACTTCATAGCGATGACGATGACGCTCCGTGATCCTATCCTGCCCGTAAATGGCTCGCGCAAGACTGCCCGGCACCAAGCCGCACACTTGCCCCCCGAGGCGCATGGTGCCACCCAGATTAGAGGTTTCGGTGCGCTGCTCGACAAGACCTGAACGGTCGAGCCATTCGGTGATCAGGCCCACCACCGGATAGGGCGTGTCCGGATCGAATTCAGTGCTGTGCGCGCTGGCCATGCCCGCCACATCGCGCGCGTATTCAATTACCGCCAATTGCATGCCGAGGCAAATGCCGAGGTAGGGGATCTTATTCTCGCGTGCATAGCGGATGGCGTTGATTTTGCCTTCCACGCCACGCTTGCCGAATCCGCCCGGCACCAGAATCGCGTTCATCCCGGCGAGCGCCGATACGTCGCCGCCCTCCAGCGTTTCGGAATCGATGTAGTGGATGTTCACCGTGCTCCTGGTGTGCATACCGGCGTGAATCAAGGACTCCGACAGCGACTTGTACGACTCCGTGAGATCGACATATTTACCGACCAACGCGATATCCACCGCATGCTCGGGATGCTCTTTATCGTAGATCAGCTGATCCCATTGCGACAGATCGGCCGGGGGCGGATTCAAATCCAGCTTATGGCAGACGATCTCGTCCAAGCGTTGATCGTGCAGAATGCGCGGGATTTTGTAGATGCTGTCCACATCCACGGCGGAAATCACGGCCTCTTCCAGCACATTGGTAAACAGCGCGATTTTGCGCCGCTCATCCGGCGGCAAAGGGCGATCGGCGCGGCACAGCAGCACATCGGGTTGAATACCGATACCGCGCAGTTCTTTCACGGAGTGCTGAGTCGGTTTGGTCTTGATTTCGCCAGCGCTGGGGATATAGGGCACCAGCGTCAGATGAATAAAGCAGGCGTTATTGCGCCCCACCTCAATCGCCATTTGGCGTATCGCTTCCAGAAACGGCAGCGATTCGATATCGCCCACCGTGCCGCCGATTTCTACAACTGCGACTTCAGCATCCCCAGCACCAACCTTGATGGAATGCTTAATTTCGTCGGTGATATGTGGGATAACTTGCACCGTGCCACCCAGATAATCGCCGCGGCGCTCTTTTTTAATCACGCTGTCGTAGATTTGGCCGGTGGTGAAATTATTGCGCTTGCCCATTTTGCTGCTGACGAAACGCTCGTAATGGCCGAGGTCGAGATCGGTTTCCGCGCCGTCTTCAGTCACGAATACCTCGCCGTGCTGGAACGGGCTCATGGTGCCCGGATCGACGTTGATATAGGGGTCAAGCTTGAGCAGCGTGACTTTAATCTTGCGGGATTCGAGGATGGCGGCGAGGGAGGCGGCAGCAATCCCCTTACCCAAAGATGAAACGACCCCGCCTGTGATGAAAACGAATTTTGTCATAGAGAATTTGATAGTACAGACGGGAGTTCATGATACGCCAAAAGCCTAACCCTCACAATGTAAGGGCCGTAATTTATGGTTTTGCATAGCGTATGCGAGTGAGGATAACTTTGTCTGAATTCAACTACATAAGCACTATTTACTCGGACATAATTTCCGAAAACATGTTCAACGATATGTGCGCCATCGCACCGACCATTTTGAGGCTTCCCCTTAATCTTCTGTAATACGCGGAAACGCAGCGAAAATATCCCAAGTTCGAGTCGTTTTTTTTCTGACGTTATCAGCGAAGCAGCAAGGGCACTCTCCATCCTTGGATCGCGCCGTCACTTGCCACACCGATAGATTGGCAGGCGCAGGATTGCGCCACGGCCAACGGAGAATACGCCCCCCATGCAAAAGTTGACCCCCAATAGCACGTCACCTTCGACACAACACTTTTTGAAATGGAGCGGTGGCGTATTGCTAGCTTTGGTGCTCCTAATCGTTATCGCACTGCTGGTTTTCGACTGGAATTGGCTACGCGGCCCCATCACGCGCTTGGCATCGGAAAAGACCGGCCGGGTATTGGCCATTAGCGGCGATTTCAAGGTCAAGCTCGGTTGGCCAGACGCGCATCTGCAGGCGGCCAACGTGACCTTCGCCAATCCGTCCTGGGCCAAGGAAGCGCAGATGGTCACCGTGGAAAATGTGGAAGCAAGCATCAGTTTGCCGCAATTGTTTCGGAAAAAAATTGTTTTGCCCGAAGTCCGGCTCGCCCGTGCAGTCGTATCGCTCGAGCAAAGTCCGGATGGCCGAAAGAATTGGTTGCTGGACCGCAAGCAACAGGACGAAGAGGCGCGCGTGACCATCGGCGTATTGGCGCTGGCTCAGGGAAAGCTTAACTACGATGATGCCAAGCAAAAAACGCATATTCAATCAGAAGTCTCGACCCGTGCGAGCGCCGCTGGCAGTCCCGAAGCGGGCGTAGATTTCAGCGTCAAAGGCAGCTTCCGTGGGCTCGCGCTGTATGCCCGCGGCAGTGGCGGCCCTGTGCTCTCGCTACGCGAAGAAAGCGCGCCCTACCCTCTGACAATTGACGCGACGATCGGCCGTACGACACTGCATGCTGCGGGCCGTGTCACCAGCCTCACTCGGCTTACTGCCATCGACATGCAGCTTGCGTTGCGTGGCGAGAGTCTAGGGCAGCTCTATCCGCTGCTGGGCGTCGCCCTCCCGGAAACGCCGGCCTACACCACTCAGGGCCATCTGATACGCCAGGCAAAACAATGGCGCTACGAAAAATTTACGGCGCACATCGGGCAGAGCGATCTAGCCGGGACGATACGGGTTGACACGGCTGCGAAGCGCCCCTTGTTGCAAGGCGAAGTCGTGTATCAAACCTTGCACTTGGCCGATCTGGGCCCCGTCATTGGCGCGAAAAAAGAGAAGGCCGCGGCCGCTGGCCAAAGCGTGCCAGCCGCAGCGCGCGTGTTACCTGATGTGCCGTTCCGTACCGAGCGCTGGGATAGCCTTGATGCCGACGTCCGGCTGAGCGCCAAGACCATACACCGAGCCGAGTCCTTGCCCATCGACAATCTCGTCACCCATTTGCGTTTGCGCGACTCGGTGTTGGCACTAGACCCACTGAATTTTGGCTTTGCTGGTGGTCAACTGACCAATGTCGTGAGCCTCGACGGCCGGCAAGACCCGATACAGGCGCGAATCAAAGTGCAAGCACGCAAAATTCGCCTCAGCAAACTTTTCCCGACTTTTGATTTAAACAAAACCAGCATTGGCCAAATCAATGGCGTATTCGATTTGGAAGGCAAAGGGAATTCCGTCGGCCGCATGCTCGCCACGGCCAACGGCCGGGTTGCCTTGGTCATCGCCGACGGCGAAATCAGCAAGCTAATGATGGAATCCGTCGGCTTGCATTTGTGGGAAATGCTGCAATTAAAAATCACCGGCGATAAAGTCATCAATATCCGCTGCGGCATTGCCGACTTAAACGTGAAACAAGGCGTAATGCAGCCGGAGGTACTACTGCTCGATACTGAAGTCACTAGCATCAACGTCACAGGCCAGATCGATCTGGGACAAGAAACGCTGGACCTGACACTCCACCCCAAAACCAAACAGACCAGTTTGATTGCCTTGCGCCCGCCCATCTATGTCCGCGGCAGCTTCGCGCATCCGGCAGTCTCCATCGACAAAGGACGGCTCGCCGCGCGTGGATTAGGCGCTATTGCGCTGGGGCTGGTTAATCCGTTTCTGTTGTTAGTCCCGTTGGTCGAAACCGGCCCGGGGATCGACAGTGATTGCGGGCGACTGATCAAAGAAGCGCAAGCACCTTCGCGTTAATCTCACACTGATTATCCATTTCGTCCTCGGCTTCATGCCTTGGCCAAACGTAGTAGGGGTCACACATAGTAGGGGTCACATCTCACACATAGTAGGGGTCACGTCTTGTATTATCAAGAACAATAGTAGGGGTCACAAGAACAATAGTAGGGAACAATAGTAGGGGTCACATAGGGAACAATAGTAGGGGTCACATCTTGTATTATCATATTTGCTCCAGCGCCTTGATGATGCGACTTACCGTTGCGTAGTGCAATCCAACTTCCCTCCCGATTTCAGTCAGGGTGTAGCCGTGCTCCAGGTATGCGCTCGCCATGGCGCGATTGCGCTCATCTTTGGAATCCGCGCCGGCCAGTAGCTTTTTCAGACTGAGGCGGTGAAGTTGCCGCTGCCGTTTTGGCACTTCCGCCACGTCCTCGGCGGCCTTGAGTTGGGGGAGGATTTTCTCCACGAAATCCTCGCTCCCCAACAGCACCTGCCCTTTCAATTCTTCCCACGGTGACGGCTGGCCAATTCCGGCCAGAACGAAAGTTTGGTAACGACGGCGGGCGACGGTTTGGCTCTTGGCGAATTGACCGAGAAGCCAGTCGGCGCTCAGGCCAGGCGGCATGGGATCGAGCCCCAAGGTGGGGCGGTAGCTGCTCCACGCGTAGGCGTCCGGCTTTTTCACCATCCTTGCCCGCACTGGGTTAAGCACCACATAGCGGGCCAGCTCCAGCAGGTAACTGTCGCGCTCCACCAGGATGGCCTTGAACCGCCCCTGGAACAGATGCCCGACTTTGCGGTGGCGACGGTTGAATCCCTGCGTATAAACGCCATTGAGCTGACGCATGCCACGCGAAAGATTGGCTTCGGGCGTCTCGATCATCAGGTGGAAATGGTTGTTCATCAGGCAGTAGGCATGACAAACCCATTTGAAGCGATCAACCACCCAGGCCAGGGTGGCGAGAAATGCTTCCCGGTCCTCGTCACCCAGAAACACCTTGCGCCGGGCGTTGCCGCGCGAGGTGACGTGGTAGATCGCGCCAGAATATTCAATACGGAGAGGGCGGGCCATGGAATTCAGTATAGTGCGAAAATATCATAATGCAAGATGTGACCCCTTAATGCTTGACCCCTTAATGCTTGCGTGACCCCTTAATGCTTGCTTAATGCTTGACCCCTTAATGCTTGAATGCTTGTGTTAATGCTGACCCCTTAATGCTCGTTATTCATCGGTGGCAGGGGGTGAGAAGAGATCGCAGGTTTGCATGTCAAAAGCCGTGAGCTTTAAGGCATCGGCGATGCGTTGAATATGTTTCAAAGAGTGTTCGTGATAAGAAGTTCCGACACGGAATGAATCGAGAATGGTCTTTTCTGCTCCCCCTAGAAAGATTTCTAAGCGCACGTCGTCTAAAATCAACACGCCCCATATCGTGTGACCGGAACTTGTCCAAACGATGTTTGGGAAATTCTCCGTGATCCATTTTTTTACGTAATCCACACTGCCTAAATCTTTTATCGTATCGCTACCAATTTCGATGTGGGAGGAGATAGGTCGCTTTAGCCGGAAAAAAAGGTAGTCGTAACTCATGGCGCAAGGCACTGAGGCGCAGAAATAAGAGTAGTAGGGGTCACATCTTGTATTATCATATTTGTTCCAGCGCCTTGATGATGCGACTTACCGTTGCGTAGTGCAATCCAACTTCCCTCCCGATTTCAGTCAGGGTGCGCAAACGCAAGGGTCAGGTCTAGCTTTGTAGCATCTCATCAAATCACCCCTCTCAACCCGCAACCGTCGCAAAGAAAATAATACCAGCCAATCACCCCCTCGTCTCACGCCTTAGCCAATCGCAACCAAGTCTCCACCACCGTATCCGGATTGAGCGAAATACTCTCGATTCCCTGCGCCACCAGCCATTCCGCCAAATCGGGATGATCCGACGGGCCTTGGCCGCAGATGCCGACATACTTTCCGGCTTTGTGGCAGGCTTGGATCGCTTGCGCTAAAAGTGCTTTTACTGCGGCGTTGCGCTCGTCGAAGGCGGCGGCGACTAAGCCCGAGTCACGATCTAGGCCAAGGGTCAGCTGGGTTAGATCATTGGAGCCGATGGAGAAGCCGTCGTAGTGCTTTAAAAATTCCTCGGCCAGAATCACGTTGGAGGGTATCTCGCACATCATGATGACG
>JADMJT010000068.1:4164-63155 GCA_018781585.1 Burkholderiales bacterium | reverse complement strand
CTCAAAATCCCGCGGTGGTAACACCATGGGGGTTCGATTCCCCCTCCCGGCACCAGAACACAATCCAACGCAGTACAGAACAGGCCAGTAAACTCAATATGATTAAGAGTTACTGGCTTTTTTTCGTCCATACCGAGTAAATTATCGCCTTCGGTCGCAACGCGATCCATCACCCCGGTATAGCGCCCCCCTCTTATGTTCGAACAAGCTTTTAAGAATATCGACGACGTTCTCTGGAAAGAGGCAGGCTGCACCACCGAGCTGGACTACACCGAACAAACTTCCTGGCTGCTGTTCCTGAAATATCTTGATAGCCTGGAGCAGGACAAGGCCATGGAGGCCGAGCTGGAGGGCAAGAAATACACCTACATCCTCGACGCGCCCTACCGCTGGGAAAGCTGGGCGGCGCCCAAGGACAGTCAAGGCAAGCTCGACCACAACAAAGCCATGACCGGCGACGATCTGCGTGACTTCGTGGATCGCAAGCTTTTCCCCTACCTGCACGGCTTCAAGCAAAAAGCCAGCGGGCCGAACACCATCGAATACAAAATCGGCGAGATTTTCGGCGAGATCAAAAACAAGATTCACAGCGGCTATAACCTGCGCGAGATCATCGACCACGTTGACGAATTGCGCTTCCGCTCGCAGAGCGAAAAGCACGAGCTATCGCACCTCTACGAAGCCAAGATCAAGAACATGGGCAACGCCGGGCGCAACGGCGGCGAGTACTACACCCCGCGCCCGCTGATCCGTGCCATGGTGCAAGTGGTCGCGCCCAAGATCGGCGAGCGCATCTACGACGGCGCTTGCGGCTCGGCGGGCTTCTTGTGCGAGGCATTCGATTACCTCCGTTCGACAGGCTCACGGTCCCTGAGCAATGCCGAAGGGCTTACCACCAGCGACATCAAGACACTGCAAACCCGCACCTTCTACGGCAAGGAAAAGAAATCGCTCGCCTACTGCCTGGCGATCATGAATATGATCCTGCACGGCATCGAAGCGCCCAACATCGTCCACACCAACACCCTGGCCGAAAACATTTCCGACATTCAGGACAAGGACCGCTACGACGTGGTGCTGGCCAACCCGCCCTTCGGCGGCAAAGAGCGCAAGGAAGTGCAGCAAAACTTCCCCATCCGCACCGGCGAGACGGCATTCCTGTTTCTCCAGCACTTCATCAAGAGCCTCAGAGCCGGCGGGCGCGGTGGCGTGGTGATCAAGAACACCTTTCTCTCCAACACCGACAATGCTTCAGTCTCCCTACGCAAGGCGCTGTTGGAAAGCTGCAAGCTGCACACCGTGTTGGACATGCCCGGCGGCACCTTCCTGGGCGCGGGCGTGAAGACCGTGGTGCTGTTCTTAGAGAAAGGCGCGCCGACGCGCAAGGTCTGGTACTACCAGCTCGACCCCGGCCGTAACATGGGCAAGACCAACCCGCTCAACGATGCCGACCTGGCCGAGTTCATCGAACTGCAAAAAACCTTCGCCGACTCGCCCAAGAGTTGGAGTGTGGATGCGGCGAGCATTGATCCGGCGACCTTTGATCTTTCAGTGAAAAATCCCAATGGTGGTGAGGAAGTCATCCACCGCAGCCCGCAGGCAATCATGGAGGAGATTGCGGCACTGGATGCGGAGAGCGCCGAGGTGCTAGGGAATATCAGAGCACTACTATGAAGAAGGGCTGGCAACGAAAACAACTTGGAGAATTGGCTGAGCTAAAAGGCCGCATTGGGTGGCGCGGTTTGACTGCCAAGGAATACACAAAGAGTGGGCCGTTGTTCCTTTCGGTTCACTCACTCAACTACGGTGACTATGTGGACTTCAGCGAAGCGTTTCACATCAGTGAAGAGCGATACATCGAGAGCCCAGAGATCATGCTCCAAAAGGACGATGTCCTTATCTGCAAAGACGGAGCAGGGATTGGTAAGGTTGGTATTGTCGGTGAGCTTCCAGATCGAACCACGATCAACTCATCACTGTTGCTCATCCGAAGCGGTGAAGAAATTCACCCCAAGTTTCTCTACCGCTGCCTTTCGAGTCCATACTTTCAGGAGATCGTGAACTCCCGGCTCAATGGAGCAACGACGCCACACCTCTACCAACGCGACATCACTGAGTTTCCGGTTGTTCTCCCTCCGCTCCCCGAACAGCAGCGCATCGTCACCATCCTCGACGAAGCGTTTGACGGCATCGCCACCGCCAAAACCAACGCCGAAAAGAACCTGCAAAACGCCCGCGAGCTGTTTGAAAGCCACCTGCAATCCGTCTTCACCCAGTGTGGTGAGGGATGGGTGGAAACGACTGTTGATAAGATTTCGACTAACCTCGACAGCAAGCGCATACCCATCACCAAGAACGTTCGAACAAGCGGCGAGTATCCTTATTACGGCGCTTCCGGCATTGTCGATTACGTCGGCGACTACATCTTTGAGGGCAACACGCTGCTCGTCTCTGAGGATGGCGCGAACTTGCTGGCGAGATCGACACCCATCGCTTTCTCGGTGTCAGGCAAATACTGGGTGAACAACCACGCACACATCCTGAAGTTTGAAAACATGGCTACCCAGCGATTCGTTGAGTTTTACTTGGAGAGCATCAAGCTCGACGAATACATCACCGGCGCTGCCCAGCCGAAGCTAAACCAGAAGGCGTTGAATTCGATTCCGATTCCGATTCCAAGGTCGGTCGAAGCACAGGCAAGGACTGTGGAGAGCATTGAATCGCTCCAAGAAGAAACCCAACGCCTCGAATCCCTCTACCAGCGCAAGCTCGCCGCGCTCGACGCGCTGAAAAAATCCCTGCTGCACCAGGCCTTCAGCGGCCAGCTTTGAGGACTTGCATATGGCCCTGACGGAAAAGGAAGATGAAATCCAGCAAGAGGCACTGGAGTTTGCCCGCGCACATAAGAAGGACATTGCAAAACGGTTGACCAATCCAGATGTATACCTTCCGGAAGAAAACCCCGTATCCGTGTTCATGGCGGGTTCACCGGGTGCCGGGAAGACGGAGGCTTCAATTGCGTTGATAAACGAAATCGACGGCCCCCCCATTATTCGGATTGATCCAGATGATCTGCGTCGGGAGTTCAAGACTTACGACGGCAACAACGCCTGGTTGTTTCAGAAGGGAGTTTCGATTTTGGTGGATAAAATCCATGATCTGGCTCTCCAGCAGGGACAAAGCTTCCTTTTGGATGGAACGATGTCTAATTATGAAAAATCGCTCGATAACGTCAAACGCTCCCTAAAGAAAGGGCGTTTAGTGCAGATATTGTATGTATACCAGGAGCCATTACTGGCTTGGCAGTTTGTGCAGGCGAGGGAATCAGCCGAAGGACGGCGGATTCTAAAAGAAGACTTTATTAATCAATATTTTGCGGCACGCGATGTGGTTAATCGGTTGAAAAAGGAGTTTGGCAAAGACATTCAGGTTGATCTATTGTTGAAAAACAATGACAACTCGAATCGGATGTATAAGGCAGGGATTGATCAGATTGATCATCATATTCCTGAGAAGTACACGCGAGCCGATATTGTGAAACTATTGGAAATGAATTAGAGTTAGCTTATGAACCTGATCAAATCATTATTCTCGAAACACAAAGCTGTTGTCTCAACGCCGTTTGCCGAATTCATCCGAAATGCATCTTCTGCTGAGAAGAAGAAGGTTTATACGGTGGTTCTAAAGAAGGCAACTGAGCAGCAGGTAGCTGTTGTTGAGACCAATAGCCGTTCCTCAGCCCAAGCGGTATAAGGGCCTCCTGTAGTTTTCTCATTTCTCGATTAAAAGGTAATATCCCTGGACCTTTTCAGGGATATTACTAATGAACGAAGCCGAAACTCGCGCCGACCATATTGACCCCGCCCTCAAGGCGGCGGGCTGGGGCGTGGTCGAAGGCAGCCGTATCCGACGCGAATACCAGATAACGCCCGGCCGCATCGAAGGTGCTGGCCGCCGGGGCAAGGCGCTCACCGCCGATTATGTGCTGGAGTACCGCAATACCAAGCTCGCGGTTGTCGAGGCTAAAGCTTGGGCCAAACCACTGACCGAAGGCGTGGGGCAGGCCAAGGATTATGCGGGCAAGCTGGCCGTTCGTTTCACCTATGCGAGCAACGGCCAAGGTATCTACGGTATTGATATGCACACCGGTACCGAAGGTGAGATTGCAAAGTATCCCTCACCCGAGGAACTGTGGAATCTGACATTCTCAACGCAGAATGTCTGGCACGACCGCTTCGCCGCCATACCGTTTGAGGATAGGGGCGGCTATTTTCAGGGCCGCTATTATCAGGACACCGCCATTGAGCGCGTATTGGAGGCTATCTCCAATCAAGAGCAGCGCATCCTGCTGACACTGGCCACCGGGACAGGTAAGACCTTCATCGCTTTTCAAATCGCATGGAAGCTGTTCCACAGCCGCTGGAACCTGGGTGATTGGAAAAAGACCGGCGAACCGACGCGGCGACCGCGCATTCTGTTCCTGGCCGACCGCAACATTCTGGCCAACCAAGCGTTCAATGCTTTCTCGGCCTTCCCCGAAGATGCGCTAGTGCGCATTGAGCCTGCGGACATCCGCAAAAAGGGCAAGGTGCCGAAGAACGGCAGTATCTTCTTCACCATCTTCCAGACCTTCATGAGCGGGCCGCCGATAGATGGAAAGCCATCGCCCTATTTCGGGGAGTACCCGCCGGATTTCTTCGACTTCATCGTCATCGACGAGTGCCATCGCGGCGGCGCCAACGACGAGAGCAACTGGCGCGGCATTCTCGAATACTTCGCCCCCGCCGTGCAGCTTGGCTTGACCGCTACGCCCAAGCGCCGCGACAACGTGGATACCTACGCCTATTTCGGCGAGCCGGTGTTTATCTATTCGCTCAAGGATGGCATCAACGATGGCTTCCTGACGCCGTTCCGGGTGAAGCAGATTGCCACAACGCTGGACGAGTATGTCTATACACCCGACGACACGCTGGTCGAGGGCGAGATCGAGGCGGGCAAGCGCTACGAAGAAGCTGACTTCAACAAGATCATCGAGATCAAGGCGCGCGAGAAGAAGCGGGTCGAAATTTTAATGTCGCAGATCGACCAGCGGGAGAAGACGCTGGTGTTCTGCGCGAACCAAGCGCACGCGCTGGTGATCCGCGATCTGATCAACCAGATGAAGAACAGCACCGATCCTAATTACTGCCAGCGGGTCACCGCCGATGACGGCGCTTTGGGCGAGCAATACCTGCGCGATTTTCAGGATAACGAGAAGACCATCCCGACCATCCTGACCACCTCGCAGAAACTCTCGACCGGCGTGGATGCCCGCAACGTGCGCAACATCGTTTTGCTGCGGCCGATCAATTCGATGATCGAGTTCAAGCAGATCATCGGACGTGGCACGCGGCTCTATGATGGCAAGGATTACTTCACGATTTACGATTTCGTGAAGGCACACCATCATTTCAACGACCCGGAGTGGGATGGCGAGCCGATGGAGCCGGAACCAAAGGAAACTTGGCCAACTCCCGCTCCACGCCCGCCCGCCGAAGTACAAGAACCCGCGACGGAATATCAAAAGCGGCAGAAAATCAAAGTCAAACTCGCCGACGGCAAGGCGCGCACCATTCAGCACATGATGGTGACCAGCTTCTGGCACCCGGACGGCACGCCGATGTCGGCGCAACAGTTCATGGAGGCACTGTTCGGCAAGCTGCCAGAGTTCTTCAAAGATGAGGAAGAACTGCGCGCCTTGTGGAGCGCGCCGGATACGCGCAGGAAACTATTGGAAGGACTCGCAGAAAAAGGCTTCGGCAAGGATCAACTTCATGAGATGCAGAAGATCATCGACGCGGAGAAAAGCGACCTGTTCGACGTGCTGGCCAATGTGGCTTATGCCCTGGCCCCACTCACACGAGAAGCACGTGCTACCCAGGCGATGACGCGAATCAACACCCATTTCAACAGCAAGCAACAGGCCTTTCTCGATTTCGTGTTGTCGCACTACGTCAGCGTTGGCGTGGAAGAACTCGACCAGGCAAAGCTGACGCCGCTGCTGCGCTTGAAGTATCACGATTCCATCGCCGATGCGGTGGCCGACCTTGGCAAGCCGGAGGAGATTGGCAGGGTATTTTCCGGCTTCCAGAAGTACCTTTATCAGGCGACGGCTTGATCGCATGACTGCCTTCGCCCGACATGTCGGCATCGGCCCGCTCAATCGGACGTCAAGCAATCAAGCTCAAAAAGTTACCAAGCATTTCATTGAAATGCTTGGTAACTGGTCGGCTTTTCCAAAAACAACGCCCCGGCATGCCGGGGCGTTGTTGGTTATTCGCCTTTAATTAGCTTACGCCATCTGCACCGGAATCTTGTCGCGCTGGCCAATAATCCGATTCGCTTCATCCACATAAACCAACACCGGCGCGTATTTTTGCAGCTCGATCTCGTTGTACACCGCATAGGTGGCAATGATCACGATATCGCCCGGATTGGCTTTGTGTGCGGCGGCACCGTTGACCGAGATGATGCCTGAATCGCGCTCGGCACGAATGGCATAGGTGGTGAAACGCTCGCCGTTGGTAATATTGTAAATTTCGATTTGCTGGTACTCGCGGATGTCGGCGGCGTCCAGCAAGGTCTCATCGATGGCGCAAGAACCCTCATAGTGCAACTCCGAGTGCGTGACATGCACCCGGTGCAATTTGGATTTAAGCATGGTTCTTTGCATGAGTTTTATCTTCGAGCGAATAAGGCGTTCATTATACCGACCCGGCCCTATCTATGGAAACTTCAATATTATCAATCAGTCGCGTCGCGCTAAGCCAGGCAGCGCACAGCACCACATACTGATTTAGCCCCTCTATTGGCGGCAGCAAGGTGT
This sequence comes from Burkholderiales bacterium, assembly GCA_018781585.1. Classification (GTDB taxonomy): domain Bacteria; phylum Pseudomonadota; class Gammaproteobacteria; order Burkholderiales; family Thiobacteraceae; genus RBG-16-58-11. The sequence goes on along the minus strand of JADMJT010000068.1, from coordinate 56,290 downwards.
TCGGATCGCGCACCGAAACATAATCCACACGCCAACCATTGGATTCAAGCTCTCGGCGCGCGGTTCCCTCCAGATCTACATAATCGCGCCCACCCGATTTCAGCTGGTCGGCGATGTTGCACAAGGCGCGGTACAAGCGTGGCGCTGCTTGGCGATCTTGTGCCGATAAATACCCGTTGCGCGAAGACAGCGCCAAGCCATCCTCGGCACGCAGGGTTTCCGCTCCAATGACGCGCAGCGGAAAATTCAGTTCGCGCACCATGGCGCGGATCACGAATAGCTGCTGGTAATCTTTCTTTCCAAACACTGCCACGGCTGGCTGCACGATGTTGAACAGCTTCGCCACCACCGTTGTCACGCCTTGAAAATGGCCCGGACGGAACGCGCCGCATAGCTCACTGGCGATCGGTGGCGGAATAATCTCGACTTGCTGGGGGGTGGGATACATCTCCGCCACGCTGGGGGCGAACACCACATCCACACCGGCTTGCTTTAGCTGCGCGCAATCCGCGTCCAAGGTGCGCGGATAAGTTTGAAAATCTTCCGTCGGGCCGAATTGCAGGGGATTGACGAAAATGCTCACCACTACGCATGCGCCGTGTTCGCGCGCGCTGCGCACCAAGGCCAAATGACCCGCATGCAAATTACCCATGGTAGGCACAAACGCCACTGGGCCGGCTGTGCGAAGGCGCGCTTGCAGCGCCTCGATGGTATGAATCACATCCATTAGCTAAAACAATGTTCGGATGAGGGAAACTGCTTAGCTTTCACTTCGGCGACATAGCGCTCTACGGCTTGTTGAATGCTCGTAGCGCCCTCCATGAAATTCTTGGCGAATTTGGGCGGCTTGCCGTAGATGCCGAGCATGTCGTGCAGCACCAGCACTTGGCCGGAGCAATCGACACCGGCGCCGATGCCGATGGTGGGAATGGCAATAGCGGCGGTAACTTCTCGCGCCAATTCGGCGGGAATGCATTCGAGCAGCAGCATGCTGATCCCGGCGTCAACCAGGGCGGCGGCATCAGCTTTAAGTTGTTTCGCCCCCTGCTCGGTTTTGCCTTGCACGCGATAGCCGCCCAATTGGTGTACGGATTGCGGCGTCAGCCCCAAGTGGCCGAACACGGGCACGCCGCGCTCGACCAAAAACCGTACGGTTTCCATCATGGCGTGACCGCCTTCCAGCTTGACCATATGCGCACCGGCACGCATTAATTGGCTGGCATGGCGGAAGGCGTCTTGCGGATTGTTTTGATAGCTGCCAAAGGGCATGTCAGCCACGATAAAGGCGCGACTTGAACCGCGTGCGACACACTCGGTGTGATAAATCATCTCAGCCATCGTGACCGGCAGCGTGGATTCACGGCCCTGTAACACCATGCCGAGCGAATCGCCGACGAGCAGAATGTCCACGCCGGCGGCTTCCAGCAGCTTGGCGAAGCTTGCATCGTAGCAAGTCAGGGCGGCGATTTTCTCGCTGGCCTGCGCCATTTTCTGTAGTGTCGTCAGCGTGCTTCGCATCACTCGCCCCGGTTGAAAAACTCGCGCCCGCCGCGCATTTTGTCGATGCGGGAAATCAATAACTCGAAGTCTTTTGGATCATCCACGAAATTTAAGTTCTCGCTGTTCACTATGAGTAAGGGAGAGGCTTCATATTGATAAAAATACCGGCTGTAGCTCTCAGCGAGTTTTTCCAGATATTCCTCGCTGATCGGCCGCTCATAACTCACCCCGCGCCGCCGCACCCGTTCATGCAGCACCTCGACCGGCGCCTGGAGATAGATTACCAGATCGGGCGCAGCGGTTTGCGGTTGCAAGTGCGCGTAGATTTGCTGGTACAAGCGAAATTCCTGATCCGACAAGGTAAGACGCGCGAATAAAGGATCTTTATCTAGTATGAAATCCGCCACCGTCGGCCGGCCGAACAGATCCGCCTGTTTCAATCCCCGAACCTGCTCTACGCGTTGGAACAGGAAAAACAATTGCGTGGCGAGGGCAAAACGCTCCATGTCCTGGTAGAACTTGGGCAGAAACGGATTGTTCTCCGCACCCTCCAGCAAGGTGTCGGCTTGCCAAAAATCGGCGAGCTTTTTCGTCAAGCTGGTTTTGCCGACGCCGATCGGGCCTTCCACCACAATGTAACGAAAACGCTGCTGCATCACGCCACACGGATGATGGATTGATCATCGCACTGCGCGAGCCAATCGCTCGCCTGCCCACGGCCGGGGATCATGCAACTGGGATCAATCTCGATCAAGGGCAGCAATACAAAAGCGCGCTCATGCATTCTCGGATGCGGCAGTGTCAGGCCAGGTTCGTGAAACTGGATGTCGTCGTAAAGCAACAAGTCGAGGTCCAAGGTGCGCGGCGCGTTGCGGAATTCGCGCACGCGCCCGAATTCATGCTCAATGCCAAGCAAGGATTGTAACAAATCATGCGGCGCGAGCCGCGTCTCGATCCGGGCCACGGCGTTAATGAAATCGGGTTGATCGGCATAGCCCACCGGCGCGCTGCGATAGAGCGAGGAGCGCGCGACGAGGCGTGAATCGGGCAGCCGCGTCAAGGCGTCGAAGGCCTGATTCACTTGTGCTTCCGGCTCGGCGAGATTGCTGCCGAGCGCGATATAGGCACGATGCAAAGCGGTGTCTGACATTTAGGAACAGCTTGGAACCAGCGCGCAGCCTACCCGCCGGGGTACGGATGAACACGGATGAACACGGATAAAAACAATGTGGTGGAAGTATTGCAGGGCTAGTCCTAACCTGGGGTTATCTGTGTTCATCCGTGGCTAAGGCTGTTCTTCTGCCGGTAACGCACTACTCTTCGGCTTATTGCTCCGACGGCGGCGCTTGCGCGGGGGCGCTTCATCCTTGATCAGCATGCGCTCACGCTCGGCATCGCTCGCGTGTTGGAAGGTTTCCCACCATTGCCCAACTTTAGTATCCACTTCGCCGCTGGCACAGCGCAGCAACAGAAAATCGAAGCCGGCGCGAAATTTTGGGTTCTCCACTAAACGGAACGGTCGCTGTCCAGCGCGCTGTAATAAGCGCGGCTGCATGCCCCAGATCTCGCGCATCGTCGTCGTAAATCGGCGCGGGATGGCCAGGTTCTCGACCTGGGTTTGGATCACATCGTCCATGGCCTCGTTCAGCGCCGGTAGAGGACGCATATCTTGTTGTTGGTATTGCTCCCAGCGCGTCAGGACTTCATGCCACAACAGGCTGGCAAATAAAAAAGCCGGGGAAACGGGCTTGTCCTCACGCACGCGCTCATCCGTGCTCTGGAGCGCCAACGTGATGAAGCGCTCGCCCATCGGTTGCTCCAAGATCACATCCAACAGCGGCAGCAGGCCGTGATGCAAGCCCTCCTCGCGCAAGCGATGCGCGCTGGCCAGGGCGTGGCCGGAGTGGAACATCTTCAGCATCTCGTCGAATAAGCGCGACTTCGGCACGTCTTGCAGCAAATCCGCAAGCGCCTGGATCGGCTGCTTGGTCGTGGCGTCGATTTTAAATTCAAGTTTGGCCGCCAAGCGCACCGCGCGCAGCATACGCACCGGGTCTTCGCGGTAGCGCGTTTCGGCATCGCCGATAATGCGCAACACGCCATGCTTCGCGTCCGCAACACCTTGCAAATAATCCCACACTTCTTGCTTGGCCGGATCGTAGTACAGCGCGTTGACGGTGAAATCGCGGCGCACGGCGTCTTCATATTGGCTGCCGAATACGTTATCGCGCAGCAGGCGGCCACTGTCGCTTTGGCGATGATTATCATCGTCGACCTCTTCTGTATCCGCGGCTGCGGGGGCAGAGGGGCCGCGAAAGGTCGTGACTTCAATGGTCTCTCGCCCACACATCACATGCACGATGCGGAAGCGGCGACCGATGATGCGCGAGCGGCGGAATACATCACGCACCTGCTCCGGCGTTGCGTCGGTCGCTATATCGTAATCTTTGGGCTCTAAGCCCAGCAGCAGGTCGCGTACTGCGCCGCCCACCACAAAGGCGGCAAAGCCTTGCGCACGCAAATCGGTGCACACCTTCAACGCGCACGGACTGATATGGTCGCGGGAAATGCCATGTTTACGCAGCGGAAGAATGACAGGGTCGTGGCCGGCAGAACGATTTTTCTTGAAGAAACGGCGAATTATCTTTTGAATCATGCGCGAAGTTTACTACATCAGGCGTCAGGATTCAGAATTCGGGATTCAGGGAAAGGCGTCGAGGTTGGTTTTCCCGAATCCTGAATCATCACCCTGTCGCGCCCATCCGGACGTAATCCTCGACCAGCTTGGGCTTGCCGTAGTAATAACCCTGCGCAAAATCAACCCCCATGCGCGTCAGCATCTCTACGGTTTTGGCATCTTCCACGTGTTCGGCAACCGATTTAGCGCCGAACACAGAAGACAACTCGCGGATATGCTCGACAATTTTACTGTCTAGCGGATTGGTGAGTATTTGTTGCACGAAGCTGCCATCAATTTTGACGAAATCGGGTTTGAGTTGGCGTAAATAGCTGTAGGTGGAATAACCCGCACCGAAATCGTCCAGTGCAATCTTGCAGCCACCCAAGCGAATTTCATCCAGCAGCTTGAAGAAATTGGTGTTCATGTCGGTGGTCTGGCGCTCGGTGAATTCGATCGTGATCTGACGACCTTGCGCCAGTGGCGACTTCAACAGCTTACTGAAATCCTCGCGAAATTCCGGTGCAAGGAGCGAATTCATGCTGATATTGACAAACAAGTGCACGCCTTTGGGCACCGAGCCTAAGGCCTTAGTGATAATGAATAAATCCATTTCACGAATCAAACCCAAATCTTCGGCAATGAGTACGAATTCATCCGCCGCCACATAGTCATTGCCGCGCTTTAGACGCGTGAGTACCTCATAGGCCATGAGTTCATTCTTACGTAAATCCCAAATCGGCTGCAGGAAGGGCGCGATCAAGCCATTGTTGAGTGCGTTGCGTAGTTCGAAGCCTTGGGAAAAAATATCCATGATTGCCTCGCCCATATCTTTAGACAAGGTATCGACCCGGTTGCGCCCGCTTTTTTTGGCGTGATACAGCGCGACGTCGGCGGCACGCACCAAATCCTGCGGCGTCTTACCGAAAGCGGGCGCCAACGCTACGCCGATCGACGTTTGAATACGCAACTCACCCACCGGGAGGTGAATCACCACATCAGACAATTCTTGATGGATACGCCGCGCCGCGGCTTGCGCTTGTTCTTGCCCGATGTTTTGCAGTAATACCGCGAATTCATCGCCTGCCAATCGCGCCACCGTGCCGCCTTGCGCACCATTGGTCAACCGATCTGCGACGGTGCGCAATACCTCATCCCCCACTGGATGGCCATAAGTGTCATTAATAAACTTGAATCCATCGATATCAATAATCAGCAACGCCAGTTGCCGGCTTTTAGACAAAGTGATCGCCATCATATTGGCGAGCATTTCGTCGAAATGACGCCGGTTATAGACGCCGGTTAAGGGATCGGTAATGGTCAGCCGGTACAAGGATTGCTCATGTTCGCGCTGCGATTCCTGCAGCTTGAGGTTTTCGCTGATATCTTCCAGCGTGCTGACGATGCCGGTAAAGCTGCCCTTGTCGTTATATTGCCGGGTGGCGCTCATGCGCAGCCACACCGAGCGGCCGTCCTGCGCGCGCACTTCAATCTGCATATCGTAGGTATGCAACTGCTCCAAGCGGCCGAACACGAAATTCGCCTGATGCTGCGGCTGCACCAAAAATTGTGAAAATGGCTTATTCAGGCAGTGATCAATGGCGTAGCCGGTAAGCTTTTCCCACGAGGGATTGATGAACAAAATCTTGCCGGCGTGGTCCAGCTCCAGCAGCACTTCGCGCATATTATTTACCAAATTGCGCAACCGTAATTCGTTGTTCGCCAGTTGGCCGCGCGTCAATTCTAAATCACCGATTTGCTGCCGCATCACTTTGGCTGATTCAACAAAGGCCGTAGTGAGATGGCGCACTTCTTCACTGGCGCCTTCCGCCGGCGCGATGGTGGTATCAAGATTGCCTAGGGTGAATTCCCGCGCCATCACGGTCAATGGCCCCAAAGGCGCGACAAAAAATCGGATCAACAACTGAATCGCGATCAAGTCGAAGACGAGCAAGATCATCAACAAGTAGATTACATTTTCCAACAGCGTGCCGATGCTTTGGTTGATCGGGCCGTTCGAAAGGTGAACTGTCATCACCCCCAGTGGCACACCATCGCGCCAAAGCTGCGTGGACATTCCCTGTTTCAGGGCCGAGAGTTTGAACCAGCTCGCCACCGGATGGATCGGCTCAAATGGTTTGACTTGATTGAATACTGTTTTGCCGGCGGCATCTTTGATGACCACACCGCCAATCAGCGGATCGGCCACCACCCGGCGCAGATAGCGCGCCAATTCTTCCGGTGTTTGCTGATAAAGTGCGCGCTCGACCGAGGGTACCGTCAGCGACAAAATTTTATGCGCGATTGCCTGGCGGCCGGTCAATTCCTCCCCTACCTCCTGCACGATCCAGTAAAGGGAAAAAAGCCCCACCACCGCCATCTGCAGCACGGCGATGGCCAGCATGATGCGTGTTTGCATGGTACGCGGCAGCTTGAACTTCATATGTCGTCTCGCACGCGATCGAAGATGGGGATTATTTTAGGCATTTTTTGCAGTATAGCCATCATCGGCACGCGGCAGGCAGAACTTACCTGCCTAAGCACCGATCCTAAAAATGGCTTTTGAGCCCCGTGTTCCCCGTGGTTAATTGCTTTTATATTCAATTTTCGAATTAGCGCAGACTCATCACCGGCCAACCACGCGCGCGTGCCGCATCGGTCAGCTGGGGATCAGGATCAACCGCGATGGGGTCGGTGACGCGCTCCATCAGAAACAGGTCGTTATGACTATCGCTGTAAAACCAGCTGCGTTCGATATCCGACCAACCTGCCCCCTGTTCCGCGAGCCAAGCTTCCAAACGCGTGACCTTGCCCTCGCGAAAACAGGGAACACCCATCACTTGTCCGGTGAACTCACCCGCGCGCTGTTCCGGCTCGGTGGCAATCAACACCGGCACGCCGAATTCACGCGCGATTGGCAGAGTGACAAAACTATTGGTGGCTGTGATGATCAGCAAGCGATGGCCCGCCGCACGGTGCTGGTTCACCAAATCGCGCGCCTTTGGCCCGATCATGGGCAGGATGCGCGTTTGCATGAACAGCGCATGCCAAGCCTCCAGCTGGCTGCGTGGATGGCGCGACAAAGGCTTCAGTTGAAAATCGAGAAACGTGTGAATATCCAGCGTGCCGGCCTTGTACTGCTCATAGAATGCCAAATTGCGCGCTTCATAGGCCTCGCGGTCGAGTACGCCTTGGGCAATCAAAAACTGCGCCCACTCAAAATCGCTGTCGCCCGCAAGCAGGGTATTATCCAGATCAAATAAAGCGAGCTTCAAAATGACATCCTAAAAATCGAAAAGTATAGCTTACAATTAAACAGTGAATCCTCCCGACAGATGAGTGGGGGGCGTGCACGGAATGGGAATCTGTCGGTGAATTTTTTTAACCACCATTTGAAGTTTTTACAATGAACGGTGATATGCGATGACGCTGGGTTGGGAAAAACGTTCGGGACGCAGAATTCCGGTGAATTGTCCGGTGCAAATCAGGCTGAAAGATGAACGCGAATTTCTTGGCATGGCGCACGATTTGAGCGTGGATGGCATCTTATTCGACTGCCCGGTGCAACTGGCGGTGGCAGAAGAAGCCGAGATCAAGCTACTCCCGCCCGAAGGCTCGTTCATCACGCCACTCAAAGCGGTGATTCAAGTCATTCGCTGCGACCCCACCGACTCACCGCACCGATTTATGATTGCCGCCGCGCTGCGCGCAACGAAATAAATTAATGCCGCGTATTGCCTGCCTGCGTCAGCACTTCAGCTGCGAAGATTTGCTCTGCATCCACCGGATCGAAACTGTAATGCTGGTTGCAAAATTCGCAATCGACATCGATTCGGCCTTGCTCACTCAAGATAGCGCGCACTTCATCTAGGCCGAGCATGCGTAGCATCGCCGTCACGCGATCGCGCGAACAAGTACAGCGGAAGGAAACCGGTTGTGGCTCGAACAGGCGCAAATCTTCTTCATGAAATAAGCGATGCAGCACCTCATGCGCGGGCAGACTCAATAATTCGCCCGGGGTCAGGGTGCCGGCAAGATTGAGGGCGCGGTTCCAGGCGTCTTCGTCGTCACGGGGTTTTTCCGGCAAGCGCTGCAACAGCAGGCCGCAGGCTTGGCACCCGTCGGAGGCGAGCCAGAGACGGGTTTCCAATTGCTCCGAGCGCAGCATGTAATGTTCCAACACTTCGGCCACGGTGGCGCCTTCCAAGGCCACGATGCTTTGGTAGGCTTGGCCGCCGGTTTTCGGATCGATGGTGATGACGAATTTGCCATCACCGAGCAGGGAGGGCACATCATCAACCACCAGCTTATCGCGCCATTTGGCGGTGGCGCGCAGGTGAAATTCGCTATCGCATTCCACCACCAGCAGCGTGACCGGCCCGCTGCCCTGCATTTGCATGATTAAGGCGCCTTCGAATTTGAGTGTCGCGGCAAGCAGGGCGCACGCGGCCATCATCTCGCCGAGCAGCTTCTTAACCGGTTCGGGGTAGTCGTGACGCGCCAGCACCGCACGCCAAGTGGCGTCGAGCCGTACCAGCTCGCCGCGTACTTCAGCTTGTTCAAATACAAAACGGGTGAGCGTGTCGCCGTCCGGCGGGGTGGGCCTATGTGCATCCATAGGCTGAAATGTAGCACGGGATACGCGCGACGCGACACCCGTGCCGGATCAATCCGACAGCCTTAAGCTAAGGCCAGCGAAAACAAGACGATCGAGATAAGCAAAAAGTTGAAAGCGTTAATCATGATGCTGCCCCTGGTTTGTTTACGATCTCAGCATAGGCTTTTTAAGCAGCAACACCAGTTACGGTTGGTTCATTAAGTTTGTCTAAATTTGCGGTTCTAAGCTACGGACATTGGGTATTCGTGCAACAGACCAGCTTTGTACCGCCCAAGCCAGTAATGCTTGCGTTTCGGCGCCTTGTAATGCCTGGGGCGGCGGGTGATTGAGAAACTTGAGTGCCTGAATCAAGGCCGGCTGCGGACGGGCAATATCAAGCGGCGGCGCCAGGGTTTGTTTAGAGAGCTTCTCCCCCAGCGCGTTGATCGCCACCGGCAGATGCAGGTAGCGAGGCTGGGACAGCCCAAGCATGCGCTGTAAATACACCTGACGCAGGGTGGAATCGAGCAAATCCGCGCCGCGCACGATGTCGGTGATGCCGAGCGCTGCGTCGTCCACCACCGCCGCCAGTTGATAGGCAAACAAACCATCTGCTCGTTGCACAATGAAGTCGCCCGCCTCGCGTTCCAGGTTTTGTGTCACCGCCCCTTGCAGCCGGTCTTCAATACCCACGTTAACACCACGTGTATCGATGCGCAGCGCGCGAGCCCGCTTTCCCGGCGCCAGCCCCGCGCGGCAAGTACCGGGATAAATCGGCGCCCCAGGGCGGCCAACGCTGGAATCGGCGATCTCGCGTCGGGTGCAAGCGCAGGGATACACCACGCCCAAGCGTTGTAACGCCAGCAGCGCCGCCGCATAGGCCTCACCACGTTGTCGCTGATATTGCACTGCACCATCCCACGCCATTCCATAGGCTTCCAAAGCGCGCAGGATGGCGTCGGTAGCACCCGGCGAAACGCGCGGCGGGTCTAGATCGTCGATGCGCAGCCACCATTCGCCGCCCTGCGCTTTGGCATCGAGATAACTGCCCAGGGCAGTAATCAGGGAGCCGAAGTGCAGCGGACCGGTGGGAGATGGCGCGAAGCGGCCGCGGTAAGCAGGTTGCGTCATAGGATTAATTTAGAAATTTCCTTCACCAGCGCGCAGCCTACCCTCCGGGGTACGGAGTACACACAGGACATGGAGGAAAACCTTATTGTCCAGATAACGCCATGTCCTCTGTGTACTCCGTGGTTCAAGGTTTTTTAAAGATCATGCAGGCAGCAACGCCTCCCGCTCCAAGCGCTCCACAAACCACGCCAACGCCCGCCCTGCATGATCGGTGCGCCAGGCCAGATGCAGGGGAATCGCCGGTTTCGGCTCCGCCACCTGTCTGATCACCAACTGCCCAGCTTGCACCGCTTCGCGCGCCAGCCGCAGCGGGAGATAGCCCACTCCCAAACCGGCGACATGCGCGGCGAGCTTTGCGCGCATATCGGGTACGGACAGCACTTCTTGGCCGGTGAGCAAACCCGATGTGCGCGGCGCTAAATGGCGCGAGCTATCGGCGGCGGAGATGGCGCGGTATTGCAAAATGGCTTGGCTGGACAACGGCTCGGGAAGCTGCGCCAGGGGATGGTTCGGCGCAACGGCAAAAACGAATTCGAGTAAGCCCATCGGCCGCACCGAGTAGCCGCCGCCAGCCGGGCCTTCTCCCGGTGCGCCGATGGATAAATCGGCTCGACCTGTCACCAGCGCATCCCAACTACCCCCATAGACCTCGTTGATCAATTTCACTTCGGTGCCACAGGGCTCGCGATAAAAATCTTCCAGCAAGGGAAATAAGCGCTCGGTGCCGATCACGTCAGACACAGCGATGGTCAGCTCGGTCTCATAGCCGGTCGCGACGCGCTGCACGCGCGATTCGAGCAACTGGGCCGCACGCAGTAATTGCCGGCCTTCTAGCAGCAATGCTTGGCCTGCCGGGGTTAATACCGCCTTGTGCCCGGTACGATCGAATAAAGCTACCGCTAAATCTTGTTCCAGCTTCTGCACGGTGTAGGTGATGGCCGAGGGCACACGAAACAATTCTTCCGCTGCGGCGGCAAAGCTACCTTTGCGGTCAATCGCATCCAATACTTGCAGGGCATCTAGGGTCAGGCGCATAGTTCAGAATTATTGAATAAGTTATCCGGAATTATTTTCTTTAATTGCCCTCTCTGCAATAAGTAAAATAAATGCCCCTCCCAAAACGGTGAAAAGCTTGAATTCTTCGCATAAAAAAATCCTGATCGTAATTCTCGCTGTACTCGTACTCGGCGGGGGCGGGATGTGGCTGCGCTATTCAGGCAGCAGTAGCGGGATGCCAGTCGCAAAACCCGAAAGTAAAGGCCTTGGCGATGCCGCACCACCCGCGATGACGGTACGGGTGGCCGAGGCAAAATCCGCCGCGCTGCGTGAAGATGTGAGCGCGATCGGCACCCTGCTCGCCAACGAATCGATCACGATCCGCTCCGAGGTGGATGGCCGTATTACCCAAATTCATTTCCGCGAAGGCGAGCCGGTGGCGCGGGGGGCGAAGCTGGTGTCATTGAATTCCGCCGAAATCGAAGCGCAGCTCAAGGCCGCGCAAGCCGAAACTACGCTCAATCGCACCCGCATGGCGCGCGCCGAAGAATTGCACGGCAAAAATTTCATCAGCGGCCAAGCCCTGGATGAAGCGCGCGAACATTTAAATCAAAGCCTTGCGCGTGCGGCTGAGATCCAAGCGCGTTTGGACAAAACCTTGATCCGCGCGCCTTTCCAAGGCGTGGTTGGCGTACGCCAGGTCAGCATGGGCGCTTATGTCAACAAGGGTCAGGATATCGCGCGACTCGAAGGGATCGGCACCTTGAAGGTAGATTTCCGCGTGCCTGAAATGTTTGCGGGCCGGCTGAAACCGGGCCAAGCCGTAAAGGTGAGCGTCGATGCTTATCCCAACGAACAATTCGACGGTAAAATCTTCGCCATCGAGCCTGCGGTGGACGAGCAAACGCGCACCGTTTTGTTGCGCGCCCGTGTCCCGAATCCGCAAGCGCGTTTGAAACCCGGCATGTTCGCCCGCGTCGCGCTGCTGATGGGAATGCGCGAAGATGCCATCATTGTGCCGGAACAAGCCATCGTGCCGCGCGGCCAGGATTTCTTTGTGTTCAAAGTGGTGGACGGCAAAGCCCGATTCACTAAGGTTGATCTGGGGATGCGGCGGCCGAGTGAGGTGCAGATATTGAAAGGCGTGGCGGCTGGAGACGTGGTCGTCACCGATGGTCAGCTGCGTATCCGCGATGGTGTGGCGGTGAAAATCCAAACAGTGACCCGCCCCCGCAGCTAAGCCGACACATCCATGTTCCTACCCGATATTTCCGTCCGCCGCCCCGTGCTCGCCACGGTGATGAGTTTGGTCATCATCCTAGTCGGCATCATCGCCTTCACGCGCCTGTCGGTGCGCGAATACCCCAAGATTGATCCGCCGGTGATCTCGGTGCGCACCGTTTACGCCGGGGCCAGCGCGGAAGTGATCGAGAACCAGATCACCAATCAATTAGAGGATGCGCTCTCCGGCATCGAAGGCATCCGAACCATCAAGTCGCAATCGCGCGAAGAAGTCAGTCTGATCACCATCGAATTCGTGGTCAGCCGCAACGTGGACGCGGCGGCCAACGATGTGCGCGACCGGGTGGCGCGCACGCGCGGACGCATGCCGGCCGAGGCGCTGGATCCGGTGGTGGCCAAAATCGAGGCCGATGCGCAAGCCATCATGTGGCTGCGGCTGTCGAGCGACCGTCACAACCCGCTCGAAATCACCGACTATGCCGACCGCTATGTGGCCGATTCGCTGAAGACCATTAATGGCGTGGCAAGCGTGATCATCGGCGGCGAACGCAAATACGCGATGCGCATCTGGCTCGACCGCGAGCGCCTCGCCGCGTATGGTTTAACCGTGCAGGATGTGGAAGACGCCCTGCGCCGGCAGAACTTGGAAGTACCGGCCGGCCGCATCGAGAGTAAACAGCGTGAATTCAGCGTGCTCTCCGCCACCGACTTGCAGACGCCGGCACAATTCAACGCGATCATTCTGCGCGAAGTGAATAACTACCCGGTGCGTCTATCCGATGTGGGCCGCGCCGAGATCGGCGCTTACAACGACCGTAATATCTTGCGAGTGCAAGGCCGCGAAGCGGTTGGCCTAGGCATCGTGCAGCAATCCACCGCCAATCTGCTGGATGTCGCTAACGGGGTAAAAGCCATTATTCCTCGTTTGGCCAAAACGCTGCCGGACGGTATGAAGCTTCAAGTCTCGTTCGACCGATCGATCTTCGTTGATGCGTCAATTAAATCTGTTTACAAAGTGCTGCTGGAGTCGCTGGGGTTAGTGGTGCTGGTAATCTTCCTATTTCTGCGCTCATTCCGTGCGACGCTGATTCCGTTCGTAACGATTCCGGTTTCCTTGATCGGCGCGTTTTTTCTGATTTGGATTCTCGGCTTCTCGATCAATGTGCTGACCTTGCTCGGCATCGTGCTGGCAGTGGGCTTGGTGGTGGACGATGCGATCGTGGTACTGGAAAACATCCACCGTTATATCGAGCAAGGCATGCCGCCGCTGCAAGCCGCCTTCAAGGGCTCGCAGGAAATCGCCTTTGCGGTGGTGGCCATGACCATTACGCTAGCGGCGGTGTTTGCACCCTTGGCGTTCGCTACCGGCAATACCGGGCGGCTGTTCACCGAATTCGCCTTGACCGTGGCGGCAGCGGTATTGGTGTCGGGCTTCGTAGCACTCACGCTCACGCCCATGATGTGTTCCAAACTGTTGCGGCGCGAAACCAGTCACGGGCGTTTTTACAACGTGCTGGGCGATTTTTTTATCTGGCTCGCCGCAAGTTATCGCAACTCGCTGACAAAAAGCCTGCGCCATCGCGGCTTAGTCGTGCTGACCTTCCTCGTTGTGGCCGGCATCGGCGCAAGCTTGTTTCTCACCCTCAAATCAGAATTGGCGCCGCTGGAAGATCGCGGCATTTTCATCGTTGCCCTGACTGCACCGGAAGGCGCTACCTTGCAGTACACCGACGGCTATGCGCGCGAGATTGAAAAAATGCTGGCGCAAATTCCTGAGGTGACGAGCTATTTCTCTGTCGTGGCGCCGGGCTTGGAAAAGCCCAATCCGGTCAACAGCGCGATTGCCTTTGTGAGTTTGAAGGACTGGAGCAAACGTAGCCGTAGTCAAGTCGACATCACCAAAGAGCTGACCCCTAAATTAGCCGCGCAATTACCTGGGGTGCTGGCCTTTCCGATCAACCCACCCTCGCTCGGCCAAAATTTTCGCAGTACGCCGGTGCAGTTCGTGATCCAAGGCACCTCGTGGGAAGAATTGGAAGCCGGGGTCGAAGCCATGGTGGATCAGGCGCGCAAGTTTCCCGGCATGCTCAACGTCGATAGCGATCTAAAACTCAACAAACCGCAGTTGTCGGTCACCATCGACCGCGATAAAGCCGCTGCGCTCGGCGTCCAAATCGAAACCATCGGCCGCACCCTGGAAAGTCTGCTCGGCGGCCGCGATGTCACCCGCTTCAAGCGCGAAGGTGAACAGTACGATGTAGTGGTGAAGCTGGAAGACAAAAACCGGCTGCAGCCGAACGACCTCTCCCAAATTTATGTGCGCAATCGCGATGGCCAGCTGATCCAACTCTCCAACTTGGTGCGCATCGAGGAACGCGTGGCGCCCAAGGAGCTAAACCACTTCAACCGCTTCCGTGCCGCGATCGTCTCGGCGCGCATTGCGCCGGGTTACACGCTGCAGGAAGCGCTCAATTATCTCGATCAGGTGCGCCCCCAGACGCTAGATGACCGCTTCACCACCGACCTCGATGGCCAGTCGCGCGAATTCCGCGAATCCGGCCGGCAACTGTGGTTCGTGTTCCTGCTGGCGCTGGCCTTCATCTATCTGGTGCTCGCGGCGCAATTCGAAAGCTTCAAGAGCCCCTTGGTCATTATGTTGACAGTGCCGCTGGCGATTACCGGCGCGGTGCTCGCCTTGTACCTGCAAGCGCAGTTCGGCAAGGGCGGCACCCTCAATGTGTACAGCCAGATCGGCCTGGTGATGCTGATCGGACTGGTCACCAAGAATGGCATCTTGATTGTGGAATTCGCCAATCAACTGCGCGATCGGGGGCAAGAAAAATTCGAAGCGGTAATAGAAGCGGCCAGCCTGCGCCTGCGCCCGATTCTGATGACGAGCCTGGCCACTGTGCTGGGCGCGGTGCCGATCGCGCTCGCCGCCGGCGCCGGTGCCGAATCGCGCCAGGCCATCGGCTGGGTAATTGTGGGTGGCGTGGCAGTGGGCACCGTGTTCACGTTGTATGTCATCCCCACCATGTACACCTTCCTGGTGGGCGAACGCCGCTTGATCAGCCGCGCGGAAATCGAAGCCATCATCGCGCCTGCAGACCAATCACCCTCTACCTAGGCCGAAAAAACGCCACATCTAGGGTAAAAAGGCCATTCTGTTTACTCCTTCAAAGTTTCTGAACGTCTCTTTCAGAACGTTTCGCTAACAATCCCGTATCCCAACACCTACCATCAGTTCATCGTATTCACAGCAATGGAGGTTCCCATGATTAACCTGCGCAAAAGCCATGAACGCGGCCACGCCAATCATGGCTGGCTCGATTCTTATCACACTTTTTCCTTCGCCGATTATTACGATCCGAGCGAAATGGGTTTTGGCAGCCTGCGTGTCATCAATGAAGATCGCGTCGCGCCCAAGGGGGGCTTCCCCACCCATCCGCATCGCGATATGGAGATCGTGACCTATATTCTGGAGGGCGAGTTGGCGCACCAAGACAGCATGGGCAATGGCAGCGTGATTCGCATCGGCGATGTGCAGCGCATGAGTGCGGGCACCGGCATTCGCCACAGCGAATTCAATGCCGCCGAAGACATGCCCGTGCATTTACTGCAAATCTGGATTGAGCCGGATGAAGCGGGGCTTACGCCGAGCTACGAGCAGAAGCATTTCACGCAGGCGGAGAAGCGAGGCGTATTTCGACTGGTCGCCTCAAGCGATGGGCGTGAAGGCTCGGTAACGATCCATCAAGACGCGGCGATTTACGCCGCGGTATTGAACGCCGATCAAGCCTTAGCCTATACACTTGATGCGCCGCGCCGCGCCTATTTACATCTGGCGCGCGGGCGCATCAGCTTGAATGGCTATCCGCTGGAAGCGGGCGACGGCGCCAAAGTGAACGGCCCGGAAACCTTGAATTTGACCGCGTTGGAAGCAGCCGAAGTTTTATTGTTTGATTTGGCGTAACAACGCGGGGCGAGACCTGCCGCGCCCCATTTTTATTCACAAAGGAGAGACATCATGCTGCAACAATTTGGCCCCCTGTTTGGACGTACTTTGCTCGCTTTGATCTTCATTTTTTCCGGTTTTCATAAGCTCACCGGCTTCGATGGCACCGCTGGCTATATGGCAAGCCATGGTTTGCCGATGCCGCAAGTGCTGCTCGTGGCCACGATTGTGATCGAACTAATTGGCGGTCTTATGATCTTGATCGGTTGGCAAGCGCGCATTGCGGCGGCGGCGATTTTTCTGTTTCTGATTCCGGCGACGCTGGTGTTTCACGCCTTCTGGAACGTGAACCCGGCCGACGCGATGCTGCTGCAAAATCAAATGAATCATTTCATGAAGAACGTGGCCATCATGGGCGGTATGCTCTACATCGTGACCCATGGCTCCGGTCCTTTCAGTTTGCAGAAATCACGCTAATCGAAAGAAAGCGCCATGTTGCTCAAACCCGCCGTCACCGACTTCCCGATTCATGAGCTGCTGGCACACCGTTGGAGCCCACGCGCATTCGACGTTGCCAAGCCCGTGTCGCGTGAGCAAGTGCTCGCCCTGGTGGAAGCCGCACGCTGGGCACCCTCCTGTTTCGGTGAAGAACCGTGGCGGGTGATCGTTTGGGATCGGGCGCGTGATACGGCGCGCTGGCAAAAAGCCTTCGATTGCTTAGCCGAGGGCAACCAAGCCTGGGTCAAAAACACGCCGCTGCTGATCGCCGTGGGCGCCGACCCGCAGTTTGGTCACAACGGCAAAGACAACCGCTGGGCGCAATACGACAGCGGTGCGGCAGGGATAAGCCTGTGTCTACAAGCGGTCGCGCTGGGTTTGGCGGCGCATCAAATGGGCGGCTTCGATGCGCAGAAATTGCGCGACGCCTTCGGTATACCCGCGCACATCACCCTGATGTCGATGATCGCGGTCGGCTATCAAGCCGCACCTGATGTGCTTACGGGCGAAGTGCGCGAACGGGAAGTTGCACCACGCCGGCGGCGGCCATTAGGGGAGATTTTCTTCGAAGGGGGATGGGGCGTGCCCATCAAATAATTTTCCTGTCAGAAAATTTTACGTTGAGGGCTGCCGGCTATGCCGTTCAGCCCTTTTTTACACTGAAGTGTTTTGATTTAATTTAATTATTTGTTTGCTGGCCCTTAAATTGCTCTTACTGGGGCAAAACCAGAATAAATTCAATCAAGCCCTTATGACGATCATTTCCAATCTCTCCACCAGGCTCCTGTGTCGAATTTTCGGGCACCGTTGGCAGTTTCTCCACGAACGTGAAGCTGGCGGCAAGGTCTATCTGTGCCGCCGCTGCAGACACGAGGCGGCATTTATTCGCTAAATTAACCTTTGCAAGCTTCTGTTTCACAATGATTTTGTAACTTTTTGGCATGATACTTTCAGGGGTCTTTCTGACGGTACCTCGCTACTGGCACAGCCCTTGCTGCATAGCTAAGCACAAGGACTAACACAGGAGCAACATCATGCTAAAACGCTTGGCCAACCGTTTGTTCCGTTCGCGCAAAGTACTCGGCACGGACACCGTGATCATTAAAGTACGCATCAATGATCACTACACCTTTTACTACCCCTTCACCGCCAAATCCGGGATGAAGGTACGCGAGATGGATTCTGACGAATTTCAGCAATATCTCGCCGCACGGTAAGCAGCGCGTCCTGCCAGCCCCCCCTCTCCCTGGACAACAAAAAACCGGCTTACGCCGGTTTTTTGCTTTCTAGCGCCGAGTTGAATTCAGCGCTTGGCAGAAGCGATGCCGATCGTGGAGAGATCCTCCATCGATAACAGCGACGGCATACCTTCATCCGGATCCTCCGCCACTTTGTCCTCAACCTTGAAATTCTGCTTTTGCTTGGCGCGCTTTTCCTGATGCTTGCTGGAGTTGGCGAGCAGCCATTCAATATTGGTACGGGAATCGGCGTTGGCGAGCGCTTCTTCCTTGGCAATGGTGCCTGCCAGAAATAAGTCCAGCAGCGATTCCTCAAAAGTCTGCGAGCCTTCCAGCATGGACTGCTCCATGGCATCCTTAATCTTGTCGATCTCGCGGCGCTGAATCAATTCACTGATATGCATATTATTAATCAGCACTTCCACCGCCGCCACACGCTTGCCATCCACACCGCGCACCAGGCGCTGGCTAACCACCGCGCGCAGGCTCATCGCTAAATCGAGCAGCAAGCCTTCCTGCGCTTCCGCGGGGAAAAAACCGATGATGCGATTCATGGCGTGGTAAGCGTTGTTGGCATGCAGGGTGGCCAAACATAAATGACCGGTTTGCGTGTAAATCATCGCTTGGCGCATCGTATCTTGATCGCGGATCTCGCCGATCAGCAACACATCCGGCGCCTCGCGCAACGCATTCACCAGCGCCGCGCCATAGGATTGCGTATCAATCCCGACCTCACGTTGATTGACGATGGAGCGCTGGTGGCGGTGAATGAATTCGATCGGGTCTTCGATCGCCAGAATATGGCTGGTGGAATGCCGGTTGCGGTGGTCAATCATCGCCGCGAGCGAGGTGGATTTACCGGAGCCGGTGGCGCCCACCACCAAAATCAACCCCCGCTTATGCATCACCAATTCACTCAGCACCGGCGGTAAGCGTAAGCTTTCCACCGTCGGCACGACATCGGTAATGTAACGGATGACCATCGCCACCGAGCCGCGCTGACGAAACACATTGACGCGAAAGCGGCCCACGCCTGGGACGGAAAGGCCGAAATTCATCTCCAGCGCCGCTTCGAAGGCCGATATCTGCGCTTCGGTCATTAAGGCATAAGCAATTTTCTTGACGACGTTGTGATCGAGAATTTGTTGGTTGACCGGGCGAATCTCCCCCTCGATTTTGATATAGACGGGGGCACCGGCGGAGAAAAATAAGTCTGAGGCGCGCTTATCCGCCATCAAGCGAAATAATTGGGTGAGATCCATGGGGGATTAGTTTAGCGGAAAAGCGGCTGCGCGCGACAATATTGCTTCGCTCAAGAAATAATCGATTTCAAACGATTGAAGAACCCGCCATTCTTGGCCGCATCGTCTAACGCGGGCTCGGCCGGCGCTTGCGCATAGGTCGCTTCCTTCTGCTGCCGCGCTTGTCGCGTAAGCTCGCGAATACTTTGCTGATGCCGGCCTAGCTCGCGGAACTTGCTGGGTTTCTCCAGTACATATTTAGCCAATTCATCCAGAAATTCAGCGGTCAGTTCATTCGCTTCGTACACATACTCATTGACCGTCAGCCCGTTGAAGTTTTTAACTTGCAAGAAAATCTTTGCGTTCTCAAAATCGGCGGTAAAACGAAACGTCACGGGGATTTCATTCGTTACATTAAAAACCGCGCGCGATACCAAACCCCGGTCGTTCTTGTATTCGGTGCACTGGTATTTCAGGTTGTTTTGCCAGAGATACTCTTTCAAATTATCGATCTGACTCGGCACGTTGCGCTCGACGCTGATTTCTTTTTCGGTCCCACACTTGAAGCGAAACACCAGCGTGTTGGCGAAATCCTTCTGCCCGATGCGGATCGAATCGACGGTCAGCGCATAGTCGCGTGGGCGAAAGTCGTCGATCATGCCGAAGCCTTCGATCATGTAGGCGCGCTGGATATCTTGATTGAGCACGTTAAGCTGGTTAACCAGCTCACGCAGGTAATGGTGAATTTCTTTGTACTTGGTTTGAACCAGCAGAAAATTTTGGCTGACCGCCGCCAGCATGGACTGAGTCTGCGTCTGCTCTTGCAGTTTTTGGGCTTCCGCCTCTTTTTTTAGTTCATCTAAAAATGCCATGCTCGCTTATCCCACGTTTTGTCTATATCAGGTGTGGCGTCGAACGCATCCGCCCTTTATTCTATGCCAAGCTTGAGAGGAACAACATCCTCTTTGCGGTAATGTGTCACTACTGCTTACTTAGCGGCCTGGGCAGACATCGACTTTAATTGATTTTAACCTAAAGCAAATTCCGTTCCTAACTCCCGGAATATGCGCCTAATCCGCGATGGACGCGGGTTTTGGCCTATGTTAAGGTTCCCGCCATTGCACCGCACCTGCCCGCCATTGGCAGCTTCGCCGTCCTCTATGACCAAATCCTGACATGCGCATCACTCATCACGGCCCCGCCCCGACGCAACGCAACGACTGGAACACGATTCGTACCCTGCTGCCCTATCTCGCGGAGTTTCGCGGCCGGGTAGCACTCGCACTGATGCTGCTGGTTGCAGCCAAGCTAGCCAACGTCGCTGTACCGCTCGCGCTGAAGAAAATAGTGGACTCGCTCGATCCGACCCAAGCCATGCTGGTGCTGCCGGTCATGATGCTCTTGGCGTACGGCTTGTTGCGTTTCGCCAGCACGCTATTCGGCGAATTGCGCGATGCGGTATTCGCCAAAGTCACGCAACGCGCGATTCGCCGCGTGGCGCAAAAGGTATTTAGCCACCTGCATGCGCTCTCCCTACGATTTCATTTGGAGCGCCAGACCGGCGGCGTATCGCGCGACATCGAGCGCGGCACGCGCGGCATCGGTTTCCTGCTGAATTTCATGCTGTTCAACATCCTGCCCACCTTGATCGAGATCGGCTTGGTCGCGGCCATTCTGCTGCTCTATTACGATCCTTGGTTCGCGATCGTCACCTTCATCACGCTCACCGTGTATGTCGCCTTCACCTTAATCATTACCGAATGGCGCATGGTGTTCCGGCGCACCATGAACGATAGCGATTCCAAGGCCAATACCCGTGCCATCGACAGCCTGCTCAACTACGAGACAGTCAAATATTTTAGCAATGAAACCTTCGAATCGCGACGCTACGACGACAGCCTGCAAGTGTGGGAAAAAGCCGCGGTGCGCAACCAGACTTCGCTCGCCGCGCTGAATGCCGGGCAAAGCCTGATCGTCGCCATCGGCGTCACCGTGCTCATGTTTCTGGCGGCGCATCACGTCACCCAGGGCACAATGACCCTGGGCGATCTGGTGCTGGTGAATGCCTACATGATCCAGATTTACCTGCCGCTGCATTTTCTGGGCTTTGTGTACCGCGAGATCAAGCATTCGCTGGCGGACATGGAAAAGATGTTTACCCTGCTCGAAGTCAACACCGAGGTACAGGACAAGCCCGATGCCCAACCGCTGCAAGTTGCCGGTAGTGTGATCCGCTTTGAGCAGGTGGACTTCCACTACGATCCCAAACGCCAAATCTTGTTCGACTTGAGCTTCGAGATTCCCGCTGGACGCACGCTGGCGGTAGTGGGATCAAGTGGTGCGGGTAAATCCACGCTCTCCCGGCTCTTATTCCGCTTTTATGATGTAAGCGGTGGACGTATCCTGATCGATGGACAAGATATTCGCGACGTGACCCAAAGCTCGCTGCGCGCCGCCATCGGTATCGTGCCGCAGGACACCGTCCTGTTCAACGACACGATCTATTACAACATCGCCTACGGCCGGCCCGAGGCCACACGGGCGGAAATCCTCCAAGCCGCGAAGCATGCGCATATTCATACCTTTATCGAGTCGCTGCCGGAAAAATACGATTCCATGGTTGGCGAGCGCGGTTTGAAGCTCTCCGGTGGCGAAAAGCAGCGCGTCGCGATCGCGCGCGCGATTCTCAAAAATCCCCATATTTTGATTTTCGACGAGGCGACCTCCGCCCTCGATTCCAAATCGGAAAAAGCCATCCAAGCCGAATTGAAGCAAATCTCCGAAAACCGCACCACGCTCATCATCGCGCATCGCCTCTCCACCGTCGTCGAGGCGGATCAGATTCTGGTACTCGATCACGGCCGCATTGCCGAGGTCGGCACGCATCGCGCATTGTTGGAAAAGAACGGCGTGTACGCCCATATGTGGGCCTTACAACAACAAGAAGAGGCACACCCACCCGCCGCCTTGGTGGAATAGGGGAGTGGATCATGCCACTTGGCGCAAGGCACGGCCCTGTCGCACGAGTGCCTCGAACGCTGCCGCGGGAAGCGGACGGCTGAAATAGAACCCTTGTATTTCGTCGCAGCCGATCTGCTCCAAATAATCTAGCTGGGCCAGGGTTTCGACGCCCTCCGCGATCACGCTGAGTTTGAGCTTGTGCGCCAGATCTACGATCACGCCGGCAATGACGGCGCCATCCGCGCCGGTCGCGATGTCGCGCACGAACGATTGATCGACCTTCAACGCGTGCAGAGAAAAACGCTGGAGATAACTCAGGCTGGAATAGCCGGTGCCGAAATCGTCCACCGATATGCGCACGCCCATGTCAAAAAGCTGTTTGAGCATGTCGCGCGCGACCTCGACGTTTTTCATCAGCAGGCTCTCTGTGATCTCCACTTCAAGCACCCCATGGTTCTCCAGGCCGCATTCCGCCATGATGCCGGCGATGCGTTGCGGCAAATGGGGTTCGCGGAACTGGCGCGCCGAGAGGTTGACGGCGATGCGCAAGGGCGGCAAACCGGACAACTGCCACGCCCGCAACTGGCGGCATGCGTCGCGCAGCACCCAATCGCCAATCGCCACGATCAAGCCGGATTCCTCGGCGACCGGAATAAACTTGGCCGGCTGGATCATGCCTTTATCCGGATGGTTCCAGCGCAGCAGCGCTTCGGCGCCGATGATGCGGCCGCTCGCTATATCCACCTGCGGCTGAAAATACAACACGAACTCTTGCTGCGCGATGGCGCGGCGTAAATCGGTTTCAATCGCCAAACGTTCTTGCGCCTGGGCATTCATCTCGGCGGTGTAAAACTGGAAGCCGTTGCGCCCCGCTTCTTTCGCGCGATACATGGCGGTATCGGCATTGCGCAATAAATGCTCCGCATCGGTATCGTCCAGCGGGAAGATGGTGATGCCGAGGCTGGCGGTCACATGCAGTTCCATTTCCTGCAGATGCACCGGCTCGCTTACCGCGCTCAATATTTTGCGCGACACGGCGAGCACATCGTCCACATGCTGGATACCTTGCAACAAGATCGTGAATTCGTCTCCGCCCTGGCGCGCCACCACATCGTTGCGGCGCACGGCCGCGTTAATCCGCTGCGCGATCTCTTTGAGCAATTGGTCGCCCCAATCGTGGCCCAGGGTATCGTTGATATTCTTGAACCCATCCAAGTCGAGAAACACGACGGCGAGCAGGCACTCATCCCGTTGCGCCTGAATCATGGCGCGGTTCAACAAGTCATGAAACAGCGCCCGGTTGGGCAGCCCGGTCAGCGCATCATGTGTGGCCTGGTGCAAAATGCGTGCTTCATAGGCCTTGGTTTCCCGGATATCGCGCACCGCCGCGATGGTGAATCGCCCTTCCTCCGTCACCAACGGCCCCAAACTGATATTCACCGGAATCTCCGAGCCATCTTTGCAGCGCGCGGTGAGGTCCTGGCGCGCACCCATCGAACGCACTGCTGGCTTTACTTGGTAATGCGCCATATGACGAAGATGCGCCTCGCGCAGGTGCACCGGCACCAACACTTGGATCGATTGCCCCAGCAATTCATCGCGCTCATAGCCAAAAAGCTTTTCAGTAAAAGCATTTACTTTGACGATGATGCCGTGGCTATCGGTCACGATGATCGATTCCGACGCCACTTGCATGACTTTTTCGTTTTGATTGAAAGCGCGCTCGACTGAAGCCGCCATGTCATTAAAAGCGTGCTCCAGCTCAATCAACTCGCCCGCGCCGCGCCCAACGGTCGCGCGGATCGTCAGGTCGCCGCGCGCGAATTTACTCGCGGCTTCTATCAACAAACGAATGCGCCGCTGCACCACCCTTTCCGTTGCAAACCAGGCGAAGACGAAAATGGCCAGGGTGAGCAGGCCCAGCACCGCGAGCTGACGCATCAGGGCACGATTGCTCTCTGCCAACACTTGGGATTTGGGTATGCTGGCGCTCACGTACACCGCCCCGCCATCGGCGCTGCCCAGCACCCGATCTAAGGCGAACAGATAGTCTCCTCCTCCCACGCCGATATCCGCGCCGGCGCCGGCGGCGCGAATGGCTTGGGTAATCTCTGGAATAGGGTTCGGCTTGCCCACCCGCCCGGCCTCCTGAGGAAACCGGGCCATCACCACGCCTTGCGCATCCATGATGCTGAACATCATGCCAACGGGCAATTTCGCCTCGGCCAGCAGACGCTCCAGCCAGCCCACCTCAATCGCTACAAAGACTACCCGCGAAGGTTGCGGCGTTCCTTCCGGGATGGGCGTTGCAACCACCAGCACGGGCCGGCCGCGGAGGCGGCCAATGACATAGTCGCCGACCGCGAAATGCCGCAGACGAACCGTCTCGCGAAACCACTTGCGGTCGGCGAAATTCGACGAAGCGCTATTCACGGCATCGCATAACAGCGTACCGGCGCCATCCGTGACGCCGATATTGGCATAGCCTCGGCTGTTCATGTGCGCGTTTTTCAGCCGCGCCTGGCAACGTGCCGAGGCGCCCTCGGTTACCTCCGGCAACGCCGCGAGGACTTGCAGAAATCCCTGTGCGCCGGCAATGACTTCACGTTGCCCGCTGGAAAGAATTTGGGCGAGATACAGCATGTGCCGCTGCGAGGCTTCCACCGCAAGTCTCCGTTCGCTGAAAGCTTGATCCACCGTGACCCATAGCCAAGGCAGCACGGCGGCGGCAATCAGCAGCAACACCCGCAGGCGCAAGCTGGAGGTTTGTAAACGGTTCAATAGCATTCGGTTTGTTGGGATAAGGGCCTACCCGGCGCCGCACCCATCTCTTTGATTCGAGATTGAAATAGCGGCTTAAAAAACCGTTTCTTGAGTAAGGGTTTTACAGCGCTGTTTCCACCGCGCCGTGCTTGCCTGGTGGCGCTCATGGCACTAGCCGGCCCCTGCCAACTTTGCTATTGTTCACCTCCCCAAACCACCCCCCATTCACGGAGCCCACGCATGGCCACGCTCGACCTCACCAAAGACAATTTCGAACAAACCGTTCTCAACAACGATCTCGTGATCCTCGATTTCTGGGCGCCGTGGTGCGGCCCGTGCCAAGGTTTCGCGCCGGTGTATGAAGCCATTTCGGAAAAATATACGGATGTGGTGTTTGCGAAAGTGAACACCGAGGAAGAGCAAGAACTCGCAGGGTATTTTCAGATTCGTTCGATCCCCACGCTGATGGTGTTCCGCGAAAAGATCATTATTTTCACTCAACCCGGCGCCCTGCCCGGTTCGGCGCTGGAAGAAATTATCACCAAAGCCAAGACGCTGGACATGGACCAGATTCGCGCGGAAATCGCGGCAGAAGAAAAAAACCAGGCTTAAGCAAAGGGGCACACAGTACGTGTTCCCCGTCGTTCACGTACTTTTCGGCAATAAGGCCAAGACCTCGCGCGCCAGTGGCACGGTAATCGGGCGCTTCACTTCGAGCGAATAGCGATCCAGCGCTTCCAGCGCGGTCATTAACGACGGCAAATCCCGCTTCCACTGTTTCAACAAATACGCCACCACATCGCGCGGCAAGGTAAAACCGCGCCCTTGGGCATGCGTCATCAGCGCTTGGGCTTTATCCTCATCCGATAGACACTTCACCTGGAACACCAGGCCTTGCGCCAAGCGGCTGGCCACGTCTTGGCGGATATTGAGATGCATGGGCGCATAAGGCCCGCTGACGAGCAACAGGCCGCTGCCATCGCGTAGCCGGTTCATGATATTGAACAAGCGATTTTGGTTTGGCGCGTCGAGCGCCATCACATCGTCCAGCAACAGCACGTCGCACAGCGCGGCTTCATCCTCGGTGCACATTTGCGCGTCACGCACCAAGCACGCGCGCAAGTGATGCGCGCTGGCGGCGGCGGCAAAACCTTGCAGGAGATGGCTTTTGCCGCATCCCGCGCCGCCCCAAAGATAGATGAAACGTTCGTGGCTGGCCCCCTCCAGCAGGGCGCGCAAGGTCGCCATCACCTCGCCATTCAAGCCAATCACGAAATTTTGCAGAGTGGGCTGCGGCGGGGGGGCGATATCGAAAACCAGTTGTTTCATAATCTGGCAACCGGTCAAAACCGGGGTTTGAGGTAAAATACGCAAAGGCAGCTACTTTAACCAGCAACGCTTCATAACTCAATCAGTGAGAATCCCCATCTTGACTTCGGCGCCCCCCCCCAATTCCTTGAGCTACCGTGATGCAGGCGTGGATATCGACGCCGGCGATGCCCTGGTAGAAAACATTAAACCGCTGGCCCGGCGCACGATGCGCCCCGAAGTGATGGGCGGCATCGGCGGCTTCGGCGCGCTGTTCGAGATTTCGAAAAAATTCCGCGAACCGGTATTGGTGTCCGGCACCGATGGCGTCGGCACTAAATTGAAACTCGCGTTCGAAATGAATAAGCACGATACGGTCGGCATCGATTTGGTGGCGATGAGCGTCAACGACATATTGGTGCAAGGGGCGGAGCCGCTGTTCTTCCTCGACTATTTCGCTTGCGGCAAGCTCGATGTCGCTACCGCCACCGACGTGGTCAAAGGCATCGCGCAAGGCTGCGAATACGCCGGCTGCGCGCTGATCGGCGGCGAAACGGCGGAAATGCCGGGCATGTATCCGACGGGCGAATACGATCTCGCAGGCTTCGCGGTGGGCGCGGTGGAGAAGAGCCAGATCATCAATGGCAAGACCATCCAGCCGGGGGATGCGATCCTGGGCCTCGCCTCCAGCGGCGCGCACTCCAACGGCTATTCGCTCATCCGCAAAGTGCTACAGGTGACCGGCGCCGATCTCAATGCCGCGTTCCACGGCCGCACCCTGGGTGAGACCATCATCGAACCCACGCGCATTTACGTGAAGCCGTTGCTGGCGCTGATGCAGGCATTGCCGGTAAAAGGCATGGCGCACATCACCGGCGGCGGGTTGTTGGAAAACATTCCGCGCATTCTGCAACCCGAACTCACGGCCAAGCTCGATGCATCGAGTTGGTCCTTGCCGCCGCTATTCCAGTGGCTGCAAACAATGGGCAACATTGAGTTGCGCGAGATGCACCGTACCTTCAACTGCGGCATCGGCATGGTAGTCGTGGTAGCCAGCAGCGATGCCGAGCACGCCATGCAATTGCTAACGGATGCAGGCGAGACGGTGTACCGCATCGGCCAGATTGAAGCGCGCAGGGATGGCCAAGCGCAAACGATCGTACAGTGAAAACCATCGTCATCCTCATCTCCGGCCGCGGCAGCAATATGCGAGCGATCGTCGAAGCCAATCTACCGGTGCACATCGCCGCTGTCATCAGCAATCAAGCGGAGGCGGGGGGATTAAGTTATGCCCAGTCCAAGGGCATCGCAACCGCTGTCATCGATCACCGCGGCTATGCCTCACGCGGGACATTCGATGCCGCCCTGATGCAGACCATCGATGCGTTTAATCCAGACTTAGTTGTACTCGCCGGTTTCATGCGCATCTTTACCGAGGGTTTCGTCAATCACTACCAGGGGCGCTTACTCAATATCCACCCCTCGCTGCTGCCCGCTTTTCCGGGCCTGGCGACGCATGAACAAGCGCTTAAGGCGGGTGTCAAAATTCACGGCTGCACCGTGCATTTCGTGACAGCGCAGGTAGATCACGGCCCCATCGTGGCGCAAGCGGCAGTCCCGGTTAAAGCCGACGATACGCCAGCGAGCTTAGCTGCACGGGTGCTGGCGCAAGAACACCAGATTTATCCGCAGGCGATCCGCTGGTTCGCGGAAGATCGGCTCACCCTGACGCCCGACGGGCACGTCAACGTGAAAGACTGGGAGACGTTGAACGAATCATGACGCCAATTATCAGATCAACTTCATTGCGTGGCCTGTGTGTGCTGTTGCTTGTCTGCGCTCTCTCGCCCGCCCTCGCTGCACCCGCGCAATCGACGTTCACTTACAGTGTTACCCAGGGCAAAGAAGTGATTGGCGAAATTCAGGAAACGCTGACCATCGACGCTCAACGCTATAAGTTGGAGAGTAAAACTATTCCGCTGGGCATTGCTGCAATATTCGTAAAAGACACCATCCTCATGCGCAGCGAGGGCGGCTATAGCGCCAGCGGGTTTAAACCCGATCGGTTTGAATACCATCGCAGCACGAAGCCCAATAAAGATGCGATCGCACGCTTTGATTGGCCCGCCATGAATGCCGAGTTCTCTTATGAAGGCAAGACCGAGTCGCAAGCGCTGCCCGAGCTGCTGCAAGATCGCTTGAGCGCACTGTACCAATTCCGCTTTCTCCCCAAGCCACCCAAAACGATGAATTTGCCCGTCAGCAATGGCAAAAAAATCGAGAACCAACTATTTAAATATGGCGGGGAAGAAACATTAACGCTCCCCATCGGAAAAATCAAAGCCCTCCGCTATGTACGCGAGCGTACGCCGGACGATGACGGCATAGCCGTCTGGATCAACGATCAATGGGCCGCCCCCGTCAAAATCGTGGTGACCAGCAAAAAGGGCAACCAAACCGAACAGGTGTTGAAACGCGCTAAGCTCGATGGTCGATGATGCGCATCGGGCGGCCGTTTATCTGGGCTATCGCATTCTCGCTCTTAGTGCATATCAGTCTGTTGCTCGGGCCCCAAATTGAGTTGCCGAGTTGGTCCGCGCCACCCCCGCTTACGGTAGACATTCAAACACCCCCACCCCCTCCAGCAAGCCTGCCGCAACCGGTTCGACGCCCGATCAGGCCCGCGCCGAAAACGCCCCCGCTCGCACAAACCCTGCCAGAAATTACCACCGCTCAGTCGCCGACGCCCGAGTCCACCACGCCATCCGAGCCCGCACCGCTCACGCAAACACCTGAAACACCGCCGCCGCTCGCCGCACCGATCGACAACCGGCCTACCTTTCCCAACCAATTCGAACTGGTGTACACCGTTTATCGCGGCGATCAAGGTATGTCGGTCGGCAAAACCACGCACAAGTGGCGCACGGCCAACAATCAATATCTGCTGACAAGCAGCACCGAAGCCACTGGCCTGTTCTCGCTATTTTTCGGTGGGCGCTACATTCTCACCAGCCGCGGCGAGTTGAGCGCGAATGGCCTCAAACCGATTTCATTTTGGATACAGCGTGGTCAAAGCGGCGAACGTACCGAGTTTGCGGAATTCGATTGGGAAGCGAAATCATTGCAATATGGCAGAAGCGATGAGCGCCGCAACGTCGCCCTCGGCGAGGGCACACAAGACCAACTCTCGGTGTTCTACCAACTGGCGCTGACCGCACCGCACAGCGGGCGCTTTAAGCTCGCGCTCACCACGGGCCGCAAATTCAATCAATACGATTATCAAGTGATCGGCGAAGAAACGATCGAAACGCCCTTAGGCCCGCTGAAGACCCAACATCTGGCCAGAGTGGCGCAAGAAGCGGGAAATAGCGCAGACATTTGGCTCGCAGTCGATCATCATTTTCTGCCGGTTCGCTTTAAGCTTGGGTCGCAGAAAGGGGAAATACTCGATCACGTGATTGCGGAAATGCGTATGCCTTAGCGCAAACTAAGGTTTAGGTAAGATCGGGACGGCCGGCTTCGGTGTAAAACCCGGCTCGTCGACGATTTTGATGTCGCTGATGAAATATTGCGTTTCGCCGAAGCAGGAAGACGGCACGCCAATGTGCTGCTCGTAGGAAAGTGCGACGCGCTGGCCAATGGATTGATTGATCCGCTTGGCAAGCTGGTCGTCACGCACCGTGAAGTAAAATTTCTCCGCCACCGTGCCTGGCATCGACACCAGGGCCATCTCACCCTCCCAAGTCTTGCACAGCCAGCCTTTATGCGAGAACTTTTGCACATAGCCCGCGCGCTCGCCGCTGGAATAGCTCCAACTCATGACTAACCAGGTGTAGGCGACCAATAAAAGGACCGCGAGCACGGCAATCGCGGCCAGCGTTTTGATGACTTTTGCCCCGACGTTTTCCATGGCGTTTCACTCGGAGAATGCTGAGGCGCCGAGATTAGCATAGGTAGCGCGAGTGCGGCAAAACGATCAGACCATGCAAGCAAGTCACGCAGCAGCGGCTTGCACCTCCCCCCTGTTTTAGACGCCATAGCGCAATCAGGCTAGAATGGCCGCGCCAACCTAGGACCCCGCCATGAATTCATCCAAGAACATCGAACAACTCATTGCCCTTGCCGTGCTCGTGCTTTTGATCATGGGCACTTATCTCGTGTTGCAGCCTTTCATCACGGCGCTGCTTTGGGCGGGTTTGCTGTGCTACGCGACTTGGCCGGTGTTGCTTCGCGTCAATACTTGGCTCAAGCAGCGACGCGGTTGGTCGGCGGCGCTGATGTGCCTGGCGATTGCCACGGTATTGGTGGCGCCGTTCGTGATTGTCGTGGCGTCGCTGGCCGACAACGTGGGCCGGCTGAACGAAATGGTCCAAACCTTTCTAGAGCAAGGCTTGCCCGCGCCGCCGACCTGGCTCGCTGGCCTGCCCTTGGTGGGAGAAAAGTTGCATGCGTTCTGGCTGGCGGCGTCAACCGACACCAGTCTGTTGATCGAGCCGCTTAAACGCGCACTGCCGGAGATGAGCAAATGGCTGCTGAGCCACAGCATCGCCCTCGGCAATGGCGTGTTGCAACTTTCGCTCTCGGTGTTCATTTTATTTTTCTTGTATCGCGATGGCGAGGCGCTGGCGCAGTGTATGGATACCGCGATGGATCGCATCGGCGGCGAACGCGCACGCAACTTGTTGAAGCTGGCGGGAAGCACGGTTAAAGGTGTGGTAAACGGCATCCTCGGCACGGCGATCGCGCAAGGCATTCTCGCCGGCATCGGATTTTTGATCGCGGGCGTGCCGGGCGCGCTGCTGCTGGGGCTCGCTACTTTCTTCTTATCGGTGGTGCCGGTGGGGCCGCCGCTGCTGTGGATTCCGGCGAGTATCTGGTTGTATTACCAAGGCGAAGTTGGCTGGGCGATTTTTATGTTGGTTTGGGGCGCAGCCGTGGTCTCCAGTGTAGATAATTTCTTGAAGCCCTATCTGATCAGCCAGGGGGCTTCACTGCCCTTCATCTTAGTACTGCTCGGCGTATTGGGTGGCTTGGTGGCGTTTGGTTTCGTCGGCGTGTTTCTGGGCCCAACTTTGCTCGCAGTGGGCTATAGCTTGGCGCGCGAGTGGACGCTGAATCCCGCCCCTGACACCCCGGTGCAATCCTGATATGGAACTCAACACCACTACGCTCAAAGCGGTGAGCGAAGCACTGAACTTGATGCTACCCGGTGTGGAACCGGCGGATGTCGTGTTGTCGCGCTTTTTTCGCGAGAACGCGCAACTCGGCGCACGCGATCGCGCCTTCATCGCCGAAACTGCATTTGGTGTGTTGCGGCATAAACGTTTGTTGGAAACGCTCTCCCAACACCATACTGGGCGCGCCTTGGCGCTAAGCTTTCTGGTGCGACTGGGCGGCGTTAGCCTGCGTCAAATCGGGCCGCTGCTCAAGCGTGACGAGCTGGAATGGCTGACCACGGTGAAGGCGGCCGATATGAGCCAGATTCCCCTCGCAGTCCAGCTTGATCTCCCGGATTGGCTGTTTGAGATGCTCAGCGCGCAAATGCCGCAAGCGGAACTGGTGCGCTTGTGTCGCGCACTCCAACAACCCGCACCCTTGGATTTGCGCGTGAATACCCTGCTCGCCACGCGCGAGGAAGTGCTCGCCAAACTCAAGGCCGATGGGATCGAAGCCCAAGCCACGCCCTACTCGCCGGTGGGCGTACGCCTCAGCGATAAACCCGCGCTGTCAAAAAACCGCTTATTCGTCGCGGGCAAAATCGAAGTACAAGACGAAGGCAGCCAATTGCTGGGCCTGCTGGTGGCGCCGACGCGCCACGACACGGTGGTGGATTTCTGCGCGGGCGCAGGTGGCAAGACCCTACACTTGGGCGCGATGATGCACTCGCAGGGGCGGCTGTATGCCTTCGATGTGTCGGAGAAACGACTACAAAGATTGAAGCCGCGTTTAAAGCGCTCTGGTCTATCCAACATCCACCCGCAATTGATCAAGCATGAGAACGATACCCACATCAAACGCCTCGCAGGGAAAATAGACCGCGTGCTGGTGGATGCACCCTGCAGCGGGTTGGGTACGCTGCGCCGCAATCCCGATTTAAAATGGCGGCAAACGCCGCAGTCCATCGTGGAATTAACGGCTAAGCAAGCGGCGATTCTCGCTTCCGCTGCGCGACTGGTAAAAATAGGTGGGCGGCTGGTGTACGCCACCTGTAGCCTGCTAGACGCGGAGAACGAGGCGATCGTGCGCGCCTTTCTCGATCAGCACCCGGATTTTTCGCTGCTGAATGCCGGTGAATTATTGCAACGCCACGGCATCCCTTTAGTCACCGGCGAGTTTTTTAAACTCAACCCTGCCGATCATCACACCGATGGCTTTTTTGCCGCGGTGTTGACACGGCAATGAACGCTTTTAGACTGGCGCTACCCATGAAAAAAACGCGCATCTTCGTTCCCGTTCTCTGCGCAATAGCCTTAAGTGCTAACGCATTCGACGGCGGAAACCCCAGCAAGCCCCTGCCCGCCACCGGCACGGTGCAAGTCGCCTTCACGCCCGAAGAGGATGCGACCGGTTTGATCGTGAAGGCCCTGCGCGAAGCAAGCAAGACGGTGCGCGTTTTGGCGTATAGCTTTACCAGCAATGAGATTTCTTTTGCCTTGATCGAAGCGAAGCGGCGTGGAATCGATGTGCAAGTGATCGCCGACGCCGAGCAAATACGCAGACTGGAGCACAACAAGGTTGGCCTGATGCATCAAGCCGGGGTGCGCGTCTGGCTCGACGAGCAGCATCAAAGTGCGCACAACAAGGTGATGGTGATCGACGGCGATGGCGCAAACCCGACGGTGGTTACCGGCTCGATGAATTTCACTTACTCCGGACAATTCAAGAATGCGGAGAACGTGTTGATTCTGCGCGGCAACAAACCGCTTGCCGAGGCCTATAGCGCGAATTGGCAACGCCACCACAACCATGCTTCCCCCTATCGCCCATGACCTCACCCAGCGCGCATAATTTACTGATCGAGGCCTTTGCGGAGCTCGGTGATGCCCGCCTGTGGCTACAATTCGCAACGATAGGCGCCAGCCTACTGATTGCTTGGCTGATCGCCTACACGCTCGGCAAACACTTCCCGCGCAAAGCATCGCCCGGCGAAAAATCCATTGTGCTGCGGCGCGTTTTGTTCCCCCTGTTCGTCTTGATATTGCTGTTGATTGGCAAATCGGTTGCCGCACGTTGGTTGCCAGTGGCCTTGATCAACTTAGCGGTTCCGTTCGCCTTAGCGTTGCTCTTGATCCGTGGCGCGAGCGAGGTAATGCGCTACGCGTTTTCGTCTAGCGGATTAATTTCTCTGGTCGAAAAAATCGTCACCTGGACTGTGCTGATCGGGCTGGCGTTGCACCTCTCCGGCGTGCAGCACGAGGTACTCAATGCGCTGGACGATTTGGGCATCAATATCGGCAAACAGCGCATCTCACTCTTACTGGTGCTAGAAGGCCTGGCGTCGATGATCGTCACCGTGGTGATCGCGCTCTGGATCAGCCGACTGATTGAATCGCGCGTGATGCATGCCGACACCTTCGACCTCAATCTGCGCATCGTGCTCTCTAAAGTGACGCGCGCCCTGCTCATCCTGGTCGGCGTGTTGATTGCCCTGCCCTTGGCTGGTATCGACATCACCTTTCTCTCGATCTTCGGTGGCGCGCTCGGTGTCGGCCTGGGCTTCGGCTTGCAGAAGATCGCCAGCAATTACATCAGCGGATTCATCATCCTGCTCGACCGTTCGGTGCGCATCGGCGACATCATCGCGGTGGACAATAAATTCGGCGAGATCACCCAGATCAATAACCGCTACACGGTGTTGAAGGGACTCGATGGCACCGAGGCGCTTATCCCGAATGAAACGCTGATTACTTCCACGGTGGTCAATCATTCCTTCACGACGCGCGAGGTGCGC
This sequence comes from Burkholderiales bacterium, assembly GCA_018781585.1. Classification (GTDB taxonomy): domain Bacteria; phylum Pseudomonadota; class Gammaproteobacteria; order Burkholderiales; family Thiobacteraceae; genus RBG-16-58-11. The sequence continues at coordinate 22,232 of JADMJT010000068.1, read as the reverse complement.
GTCAATCTGCCGCTGCAAATCAGCTATGACAGTCCATTAGAACAGGCGATGATCCTCATGTGCGAGGCTGCGGCCGCCAACCCGCGCGTGCTGCGAGAACCCCGCCCTGAGGTGTTTTTGCGGGAATTCGCCGACAATGGCTTGCTGCTTGAACTGGTCATCTGGATCGCCGACCCGGAGGAGGGGCAGCTCAGCCTGCGCTCAACTTTAAACCTGGAAATTTGGCGCCGGTTTCAGGCCGCGGGGATTGAAATTCCTTACCCTCGGCGCGATATTAGGGTTTTAGGTTCTGCCGGCCCAACCGTTAATGGAACATCAGCCTGACAAAATACCCTTCCCAACACCTTATTTCGGGTAAAATCAGGACTTCTACATCATCATAACAAAAGGATATATCCTTCATGTTCAATGGCTTAGTTAATCTCCCTTGGTGGGGATACATCGTAGTAGCCTTAGTTTTTACCCACATTACCATCGCTGCCGTGACCATTTTCCTGCATCGTGGCCAAGCGCACCGCTCCCTGGATTTGCACCCGATCATTAGCCATTTCTTCCGTTTCTGGCTCTGGCTGACCACCGGCATGGTGACCAAAGAGTGGGCCGCAATCCACCGCAAACACCACGCCGCCTGCGAAACTGTTGACGACCCGCACAGCCCGCAAATCCTGGGCATTAAAAAAGTGTTTTGGGAAGGTGCTGAGCTCTATCGCAAGGAATCGAAAAATTTAGAGACACTGGAGAAGTACGGCAAGGGCACCCCGGACGATTGGATTGAACGTCATCTCTATACCCCGTACTCCGCGCGCGGCATCGCACTCATGGCCGCGATCAATATTCTGTTGTTTGGCCCGCTCGGTCTCACGATTTGGGCGGTTCAGATGGCTTGGATTCCCGTCACGGCGGCCGGTATCATCAACGGTATCGGCCACTACTGGGGTTACCGCAATTTCTCCGCCGACGACGCCAGCACCAATATCTCGCCTTGGGGCATCATCATCGGCGGCGAAGAATTGCACAACAACCATCATGCCTACCCTACCTCGGCCAAGCTCTCCAGCAAATGGTTTGAGTTCGACATCGGTTGGCTGTATATCCGGACTTTCGAAATCCTCGGCCTCGCTAATGTTAAACGTGTTGCGCCCAAAGTGAAGCTCGATTTGGCTAAAACCATGTGCGACGCTGAGACGGTGCAAGCGGTAATCACGCACCGTTATGAGGTGATGGGGAAATACGTTAAATCGCTCAAGCAGATTATGAGCGAGGAAATCCAGCATTTGCGCACACAAGGTGTACATTTCGACGTGATTACTTTCCGCCGCTGGTTGCATCTGGGCGAAACCGATCTGAAAGCACCGGAGCAAGCCGAGTTGAAACAAGCACTAAACTCGAGCAAAGTACTCGCCACGATTTACGCGATGCGCCAAGAGCTGGCCGCCCTGTGGGGTCGCTCATCGCTGACTCAAGAACAGCTCGTCAAGCAACTCAACGACTGGTGCAAACGCGCCGAATCGAGCGGTATCGAAGCCCTGCAGCAATTCTCGCAACGCCTGCGCTGCTACGCTTAAACTGCCATTCAACCCATTGGGGCGCCCGCTTATCGCGTGGCGCCCCTTTTTTATGGACACCGCCCACCTTCCTGACTAGCATGAACTAAGCGCACGTTAAGTTTGCGCTCTCCCAACACCTTGCGAGGTGGGGCATGCTGCAGACACGGTTGGCCCGATTCAATACGCCGCGCGCAATAGCTTGGCTACTAGCTGGCTTGGTTTGCGCGCTGGGCTTGACCGTTGTCTTCTATGGCCAGCGCACGAACCTATCGCTAACCTTACTGTTTTTTTCGCTTGGTTTAGCCGCGCTTGCGGCGTGGGCCACATATGCTCTCTACCGCTTGGGTCAGGCGTACAAACAAGCCCAGCACGAAATTGCACAGGCCAATCGATTGCTCGCGGAAAATGTGGATGAACGCGCCACGGCGCTGCAAGTCACCAACATCAATCTGAAAATGGAAGTTATCGAACGGCGCGCGATGGAAGCCGAACTGTTGCGCTACCGAGAACACCTGGAAGAAATTGTGGCGCAGCGCACTGCCATGCTGGAAAAAACCAACCTGCATTTGCTGGATGAAATTGCGCAACGCAAGAAAGCAGAGCGCAAGCTGTTCGAGCAGAAAGAGCGCGCTCAAATCACGCTGGCATCGATCGGCGACGCCGTCGTCACCACCGACGCTAAAGGTCAAGTGGTCTACCTCAACCCCGTCGCGGAAGAACTCATTGGCAAGCATAATGCAGAGGTCAAGGGTCAACCCATTGCCGACATGATGCATCTGCTCAACGAAGCCACGCGCGAGACCGTTGAAAATCCCGTGCTATCCTGCATGCGAGAAAGCGCCCATGCCGTGGCGAACAACGCCAGTCTCTTGATTCGAGGCGATGGAAATGAAATACCCATTTCCGATTCCGCCGCACCGATCCGCGACCGTGAAAACAACATCATCGGAGCGGTGATGGTTTTCCACGATGTCACCACGGAACGCCAACTTACCCAACAGCTTTCCTACCAAGCTACGCATGATGCCTTGACTGGTTTGGTCAATCGCCAGGAATTCGAGCGGCGTTTAACGCGCGTGCTGCAATCCGCCAAGGCGGATCACACTGAACACGCGTTGATGTTTCTCGATCTTGATCACTTTAAACAAGTCAACGACACCAGCGGTCATGCCGCGGGGGACGAGTTGCTGCGCCAAATCGCCGCACTGTTAAAACATGCTATACGGCAGCGCGATTCGCTTGCGCGCCTGGGGGGGGATGAGTTCGGCTTGTTGTTGGAACGCTGCTCGATGCAACTGGCGGAATCGATCGCGAAAGACCTGCTCCACCACATCAACGCTTTCGTCCTGGACTGGTCAGGTGTACCACATAAGGTAGGGCTGAGTATCGGTATGGTGGCGATCAACCAAAACAGCGATAGCCTCACTGCGGTGCTCAGTGCGGCCGATGCCGCCTGCTATGAGTCCAAACGTAGCGGGCGTAATCGGTACAGCATTTACCCTACCGCACCACAACTTTAGCACCTGCTACGCTTCCCGCCGACCCAAACAAAAACCCCGCAAAAGCGGGGTTTTGGGGTTCAGAATTCGAACCCTTACTTCAGCTTGATTTCCTTATACATCACATGCTTGCGCGCAACGGGGTCATACTTACTCATCTCCAATTTCTCCGGAGTGGTGCGCTTGTTTTTGTCCGTGGTGTAAAAGTGACCGGTGCCGGCAGTCGACTCCAGTTTAATTTTTTCGCGTCCGCCTTTTGCCATGATCTAATCCTTAAATCCGCTCGCCTTTGGCGCGCAGTTCAGCCAGCACCACATCGATGCCATTTTTGTCGATAGTCCGTAGTCCTGCGTTGGATAAACGCATACGCACCCAGCGGTTTTCGCTTTCCACCCAAAACCTACGATACTGCAGATTCGGCAAAAAACGGCGCTTGGTTTTGTTATGGGCGTGGGAAACATTGTTCCCGGACATCGGCGCCTTACCCGTGACGATACATACTCGCGCCATGATAAATCCCCTGCTTCGGTGAAAAACGCGCAACTATACAGCAGTTTGCAAAATGGCTCAAGAGGCGGTATCGTCCCCGGCTTTGACCCAAAACGACCCCGCTGATCGACCTATACGATGCTGGAAGCGGCCCATCTTACCTGCCAGCGCGGCGAGCGCAGCCTATTCACAAACTTGAGCTTTACCCTCGGCGCGGGTGAACTATTGCAGGTCGCCGGCCCTAATGGCAGCGGTAAAACCAGTCTGCTCAAGCTGTTATGCGGCTTGAGCCCTCCCGTGGCAGGCGAAATCCGTTGGCAAGGCGCGCCCGCCCGCGGCGAAGATTTTCGGCGCCAACTCTTTTATCTGGGCCACCAGCATGCCGTCAAAGAAGAACTGAGTGCATTGGAAAACCTGCATATTTCGGCCGAGCTGGCGGGTGAACCGCTGACCGATGTAGAAGCTTTGGACGCGCTAGCGCGTATAGGGCTCGCCGGGCGCGAGCACTTACCGGCAAAGGTCTTGTCGCAAGGTCAGAAACGGCGTGTCGCCCTGGCGCGGCTGCTGGTATCCAAAGCGCCTTTATGGATTCTGGATGAACCCTTAACCGCGCTGGATGTCGCAGCGGTTGACTTGATTCAATCGCGTCTCGCTGAACATCTGGCAAACCAGGGCATGGTGGTATTGACCACCCACCAAGCACTTCAGGTACCCGGCGTCACCCCGTGCCGCATCGAGTTGGATTAGCGCAAGTGCTTACCACCATCATCCGGCGTGATTTACTGCTCGCCTACCGACGCCGCTCAGATGTGTTGACCACGCTGTTCTTTTTCGTGATCGTGGTGAGCTTGTTTCCCCTAGGCGTAGGGCCGGAAATGAAAACGCTGCGCCTGATTGCGCCCGGGGTGGTATGGGTCGCGGCGCTACTGGCGTCGATGCTGTCCTTGAACCGGCTGTTTGCGGCCGACTATCAAGACGGCACATTGGAACAAATGCTGTTAGCACCCCAGCCCTTGGCGCTCATTGTGCTGGGCAAGATCGTCGCGCATTGGCTGGTGTCGGGCCTGCCGCTAGCCTTGATGGCGCCAGTGCTGGGCATGCAGTTCGATTTACCCCCCGCGGCGCTGGGTATTTTGTTTCTGGCGCTGCTGCTCGGCACGCCGATATTGAGCCTGATCGGCGCGATCGGCGCGGCGCTGACCCTGGGGCTGCGCGGCGGCGGTGTGCTACTGTCGCTGCTAGTACTGCCGCTCTATATCCCCGCCCTGATTTTCGGCGCGGGTGCGGTCGAGGCCTATAGCGCCGGATTAAGTCCGGAAGGGCATTTATCCCTGCTGGGGGCTTTGCTGATTTTGACCGGACTCGCAGCACCTTGGGTCACCGCGTTTGCCTTACGAATTGCAATGGAATAATGATGTCAATTAACTGGTTTAAATATGCTTCTCCCGCCACTTTCTATCCGCTGGCAGGCAAATTGATTCCGCTGTTTTATGCCCTGGCGGCGATTCTGACCGTCGTCGGCTTGTATATCAGCTTCTTTGTCGCGCCCACCGATGCCACCCAAGGCGAGGCCTACCGCATTATTTTCATCCACGTCCCGGCAGCCTGGATGTCGATGTTCATTTATCTCCTCATGGCGATGTGGGCCGGACTCGGCCTGGTGCTGAATACCCGCTTGTCCAGCATCATGGCGCAAGCACTGGCGCCGACCGGCGCGATGTTTACCTTCGTTGCGCTGATCACCGGCGCATTTTGGGGTAAGCCCACCTGGGGCACGTGGTGGGAATGGGATGCGCGCATGACGAGCGAACTGATCCTGTTATTCCTCTATATCGGCTATATGTCGCTCACCGCCGCCATCGACGACGTGCGCCGCGCCGATAAGGCCGGCGCAATTCTGGCCTTGGTCGGCGCGGTCAACGTTCCGATTATTTATTTTTCGGTAAAATGGTGGAATACCTTGCATCAAGGCGCATCCGTCAGCCTTACCCGCGCACCCAGCATGGCGAAAACCATGCTGCTCGGCATGCTGATCATGGCCCTTGCCGCCTGGATGTACTCCATCGCCGTGGCCTTGTCGCGCGCACGGCTACTAATGCTGGAACGTGAAAAATCCACCGCGTGGGCGCAAGAAGTCCTGGAGCAAAAATCATGAACTGGGGGAGTTGGTCGAATTTTATCGATATGGGCGGGCGCGGATTTTACGTCTGGGGTTCCTATCTCATCACGCTGATTTGCATCGTCCTGGAACTGGGCCAGCTGGCGCGCCATAAGCGCACGTTGTGGCAACGACTAACGCAATTCATGAAACTGAACAAACAAGGTTGAACATGAAACCAAGGCATAAAAAACTATTGTGGGTACTCGGCAGCTTGTCGCTATTGGGCGTTGCAACGTGGCTGGTGTTGAATGCGCTCGATAAAAATCTGAATTATTTCTACTCGCCCACCCAAGTGGCAAACCATGAGGCGCCCAGCAACCGCAGCTTTCGCCTCGGCGGCCTGGTAGTGGACGGCAGCCTCAAGCGCCAAACCGATGGCTTGACAGTGGAATTCGTCGTCACCGATACCGCAAGCAATATTCCGGTGCGTTATAAAGGCATCCTGCCCGATTTGTTCAAAGAAGGTAAAAGCGTGGTGGCGCAAGGCAAGCTGGGCGCCGACGGCCACTTCGTAGCCGATCAAGTGCTGGCCAAGCACGATGAAAACTATATGCCGCCGGAAGCCGCCAAGGCGCTGGAGGATGCGAGAAAAATTAACGCTAACGCAGGGAAAGCCCCCCAACCATGATTCCTGAAATCGGCCACTTCGCGCTCATCCTGGCGCTCATCCTAGCGCTGGTACAAGGCATCCTGCCGCTGATCGGCGCAGCGACCAATCAAGCCAACTTCATGGCGGTGGCGCGCCCGGCCGCACAGGGACAATTCGTCTTCGTCGCTATTGCTTTCGCTTGCTTGGCCTATGCCTTCTTGGCCAATGATTTCTCGGTGAAGTATGTCGCCACCAATTCCAACTCACTCTTGCCCGCGCAGTATCGCTTCTCGGCGGTATGGGGCGGACATGAAGGTTCGATTCTGCTGTGGACGCTCACCCTGTCGGTGTGGACGCTGTTGGTCACGCTGTTCTCACGCCATCTGCCGCAAGCGATGGCAGCGCGCGTGCTGGGTGTGATGGGGCTGATCAGCATCGGCTTTTTGCTGTTTACGTTGATGGTATCCAACCCCTTCGAACGCTTGCTGCCCGCTGCGCTCGAGGGCCGCGATCTGAATCCGCTGCTCCAAGATCCAGGTATGGTGATCCATCCGCCGATTCTCTATATTGGCTATGTCGGCTTCTCCGTCGCCTTTGCTTTCGCCCTCGCGGCGCTCATGGGCGGCCGCCTCGATGCAGCGTGGGCGCGCTGGTCGCGGCCGTGGACCACGGCGGCTTGGGTGTTTCTCACCCTGGGCATCGCGCTCGGTAGCGGTTGGGCCTACTACGAATTGGGCTGGGGCGGCTGGTGGTTCTGGGATCCAGTGGAAAACGCGTCCTTCCTGCCCTGGCTCGTCGGCACTGCATTGATTCACTCGCTTGCGGTCACCGAAAAGCGTGGCACCTTCAAAAGCTGGACTGTGCTGCTCGCAATCGCCGCGTTTTCGCTGAGCTTGCTCGGTACCTTCCTCGTCCGCTCCGGCGTGCTCACGTCGGTACATGCTTTCGCCACCGATCCCAAGCGTGGCGTGTTTATTTTAATTTTCCTCACCATCGTCATTGGCGCATCGCTCCTATTATTCGCTTGGCGCGCACCCAAAGTCGGCCTCGGCGGAAAATTCGCGCTCATCTCACGCGAAACCTTTCTGTTGGCCAACAATGTGCTGCTGCTGGTGGCGACCGGTGCGGTGTTGCTCGGCACGCTGTATCCCTTATTCATCGACGCGCTGGACTTAGGTAAAATTTCGGTTGGGCCACCCTACTTCGACGCGGTGTTCCTGCCGCTGATGGCGCCCGCCATTTTCCTCATGGGCATCGGGCCGTTCGCGCGCTGGAAAGAACAGTCCTTGCCGGAACTCGCCAAACGCTTGAAGTGGGCATTTGGCGTCGCGCTCCTCAGCGCACTGCTGATGCCGCTCACACTCGGTAAATGGACACCGCTCATCAGCTTTGGTCTACTGCTTGCCTTCTGGGTGATCGCCACGGGGGTTTATGGCGTATGGTCTCGGCTCTCGCAGACGCCCGGCACGATGATGAGCCGCATCGCCAAACAATCCCCGAGCTGGTGGGGGATGCAAGTCGCCCATCTGGGCATAGCAATCTTTATTATCGGTGTAACCCTCGTCAAAGGCTATGAAACCGAGCGCGACGTGCGCATGGCGCTCGGTAGCGCCGTCGCGGTGCATCCATACAGCTTTACCTTCCGTGGCGCCAAACCCCAAGCCGGTCCTAACTACCAAGCGTGGGTCGGCACGGTCGAAGTATTTAAAAACGATAAGCTGGTAGCAACCCTGCACCCTGAAAAGCGCAACTATTTTTCCACCGGCATGGCGATGACCGAAGCGGCAATCGACACCGGCATCACGCGCGATCTTTACGTCGCGCTGGGCGAGCCGCTCGAAAACGGCGCTTGGTCGGTGCGCGTATATCACAAACCCTTTGTGGATTGGATTTGGGGCGGATGCGTCCTGATGGCGCTGGGCGGGCTACTGGCGATATCCGATCGGCGCTATCGCTTGCATCAACGCAGCGCGAACGCTTCACCTACGTTAACCGTGGAAAGCCAAGCCTGATGCTGCGCTTTCTTGCTCCCTTCGCAGTTTTCGTTGCGCTCATCGTGTTCTTCGCTATCGGACTCAAGCGCGACCCGCGTGAAATTCCCTCGCCGCTCATCAATCAACAAGCACCCGCCTTCAAGCTGCAACAGTTGCAAGCGCCTAGCAAGCAATTCTCTCCCAGTGACATGCTGGGCCAGGTATGGCTCTTCAACGTCTGGGCTTCCTGGTGCGTATCTTGCCGCGAGGAGCATCCGGTTTTTGTTGAACTCTCAAAATCCAAACTCGTTCCCATCGTGGGTTTGAATTACAAAGACAAAAGCGCAGACGCGCTGCAATGGCTTATACAATTCGGCAACCCCTATGTACTGAGCGCGATGGATTTAGATGGCCGCGTCGGCATCGATTATGGGGTGTATGGCGTACCGGAAACCTATGTCATCGACAAACAAGGCGTGATCCGCATGAAGCACATCGGGCCGGTGACACCGGAAATTTTGCAGAACAAGATACTGCCCCGCGTACGGGAGCTTTCCAAATGATGCGCGCCTGCTTGGGAATTTTCTTCCTGTCGCTCGCGGCCGTTGCTCAAGCGATTGAAGCGCCGCCGACTGCACAAGACCCGGTACTGGAAGCGCGCTTAAACAACCTGGCCAAAGAATTACGCTGCTTGGTCTGCCAAAACGAAACGCTCGCCGATTCCCATGCCGAATTGGCGCTCGATTTACGGCGCGAGATTCGCGACAAAATGCGCCAAGGCATGACGGATCAACAAATTACCGCCTATCTCACCCAACGCTATGGCGACTTCGTGCTGTACCGGCCGCCCGTCAAATCCACGACTTGGCTGCTCTGGTTTGGTCCTTTCCTGCTCTTGATTGCGGCGGTCGGGGGGCTCACTTTTTTCCTTAAACGTCGGCGCCGTGTGCTGGAAGATATTCCACTCAGCGCCGAGGAAACCGCACATCTTAACGCCCTATTGCATGCCGAGAAAAAACAACCATGACGCTCTTCATCGCGCTTAGCACCCTCATGGCGCTCAGCGCCGCATTGATTATCGCATTGCCCTTGATGCGCGGGTTGCGTGGCCAACATGTCTCCGCTCCCGCGCAAGATGCGGCGAATGTTGCAATTTACACCGATCAGCAGGCAGAACTTGATACTGACTTGATAAACGGCCTCCTCTCCCAAGCACAGTTCGACCTAGCCAAACACGAATTGGAACGGCGTCTGCTGCAAGATGCGCGCCCAACAGCCGAGTCCGCCGCAAGCATCACGACCGTGCGCTGGCCCGCCATCGTGACTGCCTTGATGGTTCCGCTGCTGGCGCTGGGGCTCTATCTCAAAATCGGCAATCTGAGCGCGCTTGACCCAGCTGCGCTGAATCCACCCGCGGCCGATCCCATGATCTCGCAATTGCATCAGGTGGAAGCGCTGTTGCCTAAGCTGGAACAACGCCTGCAAGCACAACCGAACGACCCCACTGGCTGGGACATGCTGGGCAAGTCCTACATGGCCCTGGAGCGTTATCCCGAGGCGGCGAAAGCTTATGCAATGCTCGCCGAACTTCAACCGCGTGAAGCGCAGGTGTTTGCCGACTACGCCGATGCCCAAGCCATGGCGCAAGGGCAAACCCTGGCGGGCAAACCCACCGAACTCATTGCCCAAGCCTTAAAGCTCGATCCCACCAACGGCAAAGCACTCTATCTCGCCGGCTTTGCGGCACAAGAAGCGGGTAACCCGAAACTCGCCATCGCCCATTGGGAAAAACTGATCGCACAACTGCCACCGGATTCGGAGGGCGCAACCGTGCTGCGGCAAAACCTTGCAGAACTGAAACAGAAAATAGGGAGCCCAGCCAGCGGGCAAGCCAGTGCCAGCGTGTCGGGTCAAGTGCGCTTGGCGGCCATCCTGAAAGACAAGCCCTCGCCACAAGATACCTTGTTCGTTTTTGCGCGCGCGGTAGAAGGCCCAAAAATGCCGCTCGCCATGCTGCGCGTCCAAGTTAAAGACCTGCCGCTGAATTTCAAACTCGACGACAGCATGGCCATGTCGCCGCAGATGAAGCTTTCTAACTTCCCTGAAGTCGTGATCGTCGCGCGCATTTCGAAAAGCGGCGGCGCCGTGCCGCAGCCGGGCGATCTGGAAGGCATGAGTGCGCCGGTAAAGTTGGGCGCTAAAAATATCGCGGTCGAGATTTCGCGCAAGGTTGAATAACTTCTTACACCACGGAGGACACAGAGGACGCGGAGGGAAAACCCTTCATAGCCTTACTTTGAAGCACCTGCTATGTGAATAATTTTCCAGTTTCAGTATTTGCCTTACTCCGTGTCCTCCGCGTCCTCCGTGGTGAAATGTTTTTTCGCAGTTCGATTCTTTATCTAAATCAATCCCCGTTCCGCCAGCGACACCCCGCCGCCCGCCGCGACGATGAAGTGATCCAACACCCGCACATCCACTAAGGCCAGCGCCTGCTTCAAGGCCTGGGTGATCGCCTCGTCGGCGCGGCTCGGTTCGGCTACACCCGACGGATGGTTGTGCGCAAAGATCAGCGCGGCGGCATTATGCGCCAGCGCGCGTTTCACCACTTCACGCGGATAGACGCTGGTTTCCTTCAGCGAGCCACGAAATAATTCCTCCATCGCGATGACGCGATTTTGCGTATCGAGGAATACCGCCATGAACACCTCATACTCGCGCGTGCCGAGTTGAAGCCGCAGATAATCACGCACCGCTTGCGGCGAACTAAGTGCATCGCGTTGCTTCGATTGCTCCTTCAGCGCGCGCCGCGCCATTTCCATCACCGCTTGTAGTTGCGCATATTTCGCCGGTCCCAGCCCCGGCACGGCGCAAAATGCCGCCTCGCTGGCGTGGGTGAGCGCGGTCAAGCTGCCAAAGCTTTGCAGCAATTCGCGCGCGAGATCCACCGCGCTTTTGCCGCTCATGCCCGTGCGCAAAAAAATCGCCAGCAGTTCCGCATCCGATAAGGCGTGCGGGCCCTGTGCCAGCAATCGCTCGCGCGGCCGTTCTTGCGCCGGCCAATCGGTAATCGCCATGCCTACCCCTTTCCCGTAAAATGCCAGTGATTATGACTGAATTAGATTCCAGACGCATATTGCTCGGCATCACCGGGGGCATCGCCGCTTACAAGGCAGCGGAACTCGTTCGCCTCCTGGTCAAAGCGGGCTTTGAGGTGCAATGCGTGATGACTGAGGCTGCGCAGCATTTTATCGGCGCAGCGACGCTGCAAGCGCTTTCGGGCAAGCCAGTGCTGATGAAGCTTTGGGATGATGCCCACGGCGATGGCATGGACCATATTCGTCTCTCGCGCGAAGCCGATGCGATATTGATCGCGCCCGCCAGTGCCAACTTTATCGCCAAGCTCGCACATGGCTTGGCCGACGATTTGCTCTCGACGCTATGCTTGGCGCGCGCTTGTCCACTGGCCGTGGCGCCGGCGATGAACAAGCAAATGTGGGACAACCCGGCAACGCAGCGCAACCTCGCGCAAATTCGTCATGATGGCGTCCAAGTATTCGGTCCGGCGAGTGGCGAGCAAGCTTGCGGTGAACTCGGTATGGGACGCATGCTCGAACCGGAATCCCTCTTGATCGAGCTCGAAGCATTATTTCAACCGAAGGTACTCGCAGGCAAGCATGTGATGATCACGGCCGGCCCCACTTATGAAGCGATCGACCCCGTGCGCGGCATCACCAATCTGTCTTCCGGCAAGATGGGTTATGCCTTGGCGCGCGCGGCGTGGGAAGCGGGCGCTACGGTGACCCTCGTGTCAGGCCCGACCGCGCTCACTACGCCACCGAATGTGCGCATGATCTCGGTCACCACCGCGCAAGAGATGCACGATGCGGTGATGCGCGAGGTCAAGAAAATGGATATTTTCATCGGGGTGGCGGCAGTCGCCGATTATCGTGTGGCGCAAATCGCCAAACAAAAACTGAAAAAAAGCGAAGTCGCTCCCACACTCACGCTTGAACCCAACCCCGACATCTTGGCCAAGGTGGCCGCACTGCCCAAAGCGCCGTTCTGCGTCGGATTCGCCGCGGAAACCGAAAAACTCTCCGAACACGCGCAAACTAAGCGCGCCAAAAAAGCCATTCCGCTCATCATCGCCAACCGCGCGCAAGACGCCCTGGGGCAAGACGAATCCACCTTGATTTTGATCGATTCGAACGGCAGCCTCGCGCTGCCGTTACAGCCTAAAATCCTTTCGGCACGCCAAGTTATCAAACATATCGCAAGCTTGTTATTAGGTACGGCTTAACAAGATCGCTTTCCGCTCGAGCGGCACCTGCGGCATAATGAGCGCAGGAGCAGCACTCAACTAAAGTGGGCCTACTAAGGCCGCACAATAATAAAGACACTATCGTGCAAAAAATCGACTTAATGATCCTTGATTCGCGCATCAAGGATCAGTTACCTGCGTATGCCACCCCTGGTTCAGCTGGCTTGGATTTACGCGCCTGCATTGACCATCCAATCGAGCTTAAGCCAGGCCAAACCGAACTCATCCCCACCGGCATGGCGATTCATATCGCGGACAACGCCTATGCGGCGGTGATCCTGCCGCGCTCGGGTCTCGGCCACAAGCATGGGATCGTGCTTGGCAACTTGGTCGGGTTGATTGATTCGGATTATCAAGGTCAGTTATTTGTCTCCTGTTGGAATCGGGGTCAAGCAACCTTTACGGTCAACCCGATGGAGCGCATCGCACAGCTCGTGATCGTTCCGGTACAGCGCGTTAATTTTAATATCGTCGAATCGTTTAACACGAGTGAACGCGGTGACGGCGGATTCGGTAGCACCGGCAAGCACTGATCGCCTGTCGCGGCAGTGCTTGCCAAACGCTGGTTGGACCAACCCGCCGAGCAATTTCGGTGGACAAACAAGGTATGCGCACTTGATGAAGCCCTCCTTGGCCCGTTTTTTCCTGATTGCGTTTCTCGCCGCGCTGACGCTCATCGCCAGCGCGGGCTTGGTGCTCTATCGCAGCACGACGGACGCCCAGCGCCATAGCCGCGAACGCGCGCCCGATTATGCGCCGCAACTACTCGCAGGCCAGATCGCCGAATTCACTCGGCAATGGATCCGCGCCACGAAAGCGGTCGCACAGGCCCCACTGGCCTTACGCATTTTGAAATCAACCGATGCGGCCGAGCGGCGTGAGTTGATGGCCACCCTCGCCAGCCTGCAACCCGATCTGGGCGAAATTCAACTCATCACCGGCGAACAGGCCAAGGGGCAAACACTTATCCTAAGCAACCTTGGCGCACAGCAAAAGCACCTGATCGAAATATCGCGCGCCGCCTCGGATCCTGCATCGAACCTAGGCGCCGCACTGCGCGCCGAAACGCTTAGCTTGACCTTGAGCGAGCCGGTGCGGGATACCGAGGGTGGGATCGCTGGTTATGTATTAGTCGAGCGCAATCTGGCCGAGGTGCGCACGCTATTCGCCGCCACCCCGCTGATCGATGGCTATGCCGAGTTACAGCAAGTGAATGGCGTATCGGACACCCTGCTCAAGCGCGGCAATGAACAACTCAAATTCAGCGGCACGTCCCTGGCCATCACCCTGGAGGCCACGCCTTGGCGCCTGGTAATGTGGCGCAAACCCGCTGCAACCGGGTTATCGGCTGATTTGCGCCGCAGCTATTTGTGGGTGGGGGGGGTGTTGATCGTGCTGCTCGCCCTCTGCGTCTGGCTGGCTTACCGCCTTGGCAACCGCATGCTGCAGGATGATCTGACCGTATTCACCAAGCTCTTCTCAGATGTAACACATGAGCGCTTGCGCAAACGTTATCCGATTGAGTTGCGCGAACTTCAAAACGGTTATCAAGTGATGTATCAGTTGGCGAAGATGATGGTCAACAAACATCAACGCGTGGTGAATTCGGCCGGTATCGACCATCTATCGCAGGTCAGCAATCGTCGCAGCTTCGAGGCCAAGCAGCATGAAGTATTCGCGCGCGTCAACGAAGGCTGGGCGCACAGCCTGTTGATTCTCGATATCGACGATTTCAAACACGTCAACGACACTTTTGGGCACGATGCTGGTGACCAACTCATCGTGCAGTTTGGCAAGCTACTGAAAGACCATTTGCGCTCCAGTGATTTCGTCGCGCGTTTGGGCGGAGATGAGTTCTGCGTGATTTTCCCCAATACGCCGCTCAAGAAAGCCGAGGAATTGGCCGAGCGGCTGCGCGCGAATATGCCCTCGCGCCTCGAATTGCAGCCGAATGTGCTTCATCACTTGTCTTGGAGCGGCGGGCTTTCCGAATACAGCCGCCAGGATCAATCAGAAAATGCCGCGTTGGCGCGTGCCGATCAGGCATTGCTCGATGCCAAGCGCGCGGGGCGCAGCCGTACCGAAGTGAAAGCCGCCTAAGATGGCGCAAAAGATCGCGCTTTTTTAGCGCATGATTTAAGGCTCAGACTTCCACTCAAGCGGCCTGTGGTTCCGCTGCATCCAGCAGCACCGCTTCAATCGCCGCATCAAGATCGCTCCACACATCCTCGCTTTTTATCACAAAGCGCTGCACGCTCGCACCCAGGTGGCGCTGAATCTCTTCCGAAATCATATCGCCAGACAACACCACCACGGGAATATCGATAAAACGTGTATCCGCGTGCATGGCTTGTAGAAATTGCAGTCCATCCATTTCAGGCATCACCCAATCCAACACAATCAGCGTGGGCGGATGGCTTTGCAGCGAGATCAATGCCGCTATTCCGTTGGCGGCTTGTTCTACCCTCCAACCCGTTGCTTCCAAACGTAGCGCAAGCGCAGCGCGCATCACCGCATCGTCATCTACCACTAAAACCGTGTTGTTTGCGCCGCGCCGCGCCCACTTTTTCACAATGGGCGCCAACGTCTCCCATGACAAGGGTTTTTGTAAAAAATCGGCAGCGCCCAAAGTGAACCCCATGCTGCGATCGCTTACGCACGTCAATATAATCACTGGCGTTCCCTTTATTGCTGTGTCTTGCTTCAGTGCGCGCAATACTGCCCAGCCATCCATGCCTGGCATCATGACATCCAATAGGATCAGCGTGGGTCTATGCATTTTTGCCATAGCGAGCGCTTCCATACCGCTGCCGACACTGAGAACGTGAAACCCTTCTTCCGCTAAATGACGCTCAAGTAAATCGCGCTCCGCGATATCGTCATCGACCACCATGATGGTGCTAATCCTCCGGCGGCGCTCCAGCTTCATTTCACCGTTCAAGCGCAGCTCGATGGCATCGCCAACCTTGGGCGGCCCGGCTTCACTCTGCGTTGGCTGTACTGCAGCAGGCAGCCATACAATAAAGTGCGAGCCTTGCCCACTTTCACTCTCGACGCCGAGATCGCCGCCCATCATTTGGCAGAAGCGCCGGCTGATCGCCAGTCCCAGCCCGGTACCGCCATATTTGCGCGTGGTTGACGTATCCGCCTGCACGAAAGGTTCAAATACTTTATCCACTTGCTCGGGACTCATGCCAATCCCGGTGTCGCTCACCCGGAACATCACGCCTTCTTGGTCATCGCGCTGGGCACGTTCGACTTGCAGGGTTATCCGACCGGCTTCGGTAAATTTGCACGCATTACCGATCAGATTGAACAGCGTTTGCCGCAGCTTGGTCACGTCCGCTTGCATTTCTCCGATTGAATCATCGCACGTGACGATGAATTGGTTGCCATTCTTGGCCACCAAAGACTGGATGGTCGCCGTCACATCCTCCACCAGCGTCCGAATACTGAATAGCTCGATATGCAAATCCATACGGCCAGCTTCGATTTTGGATAAATCCAGAATCTCGTTGATCAACGACAAAAGATGCTTGCCCGCGCCCTGGATTATTTTCAAATCGTCCACCGTCGTTTGCTGGCCCGCAGCCTGCGCATCTTCTTCGAGCATTTCGCTGTAACCGATAATGGCGTTGAGCGGCGTACGCAATTCGTGGCTCATATTGGCGAGGAATTGGCTCTTGGAACGGTTGCGCGCCTCGGCTTGCAACTTGTCGACCAAAGCGGCATGCGCTTTGGTTTCGGCGAACTTGCGCTCGGTGATATCTTGCAACACGCCAAACAGACTACTGCTGTTACGTTTACCTTTATCGTCAAATGAGGGTTCGGCAAAGATGCTGACATGCCGCAACGTGCCATCTGGGCGCTGTATGCGGAATTCGCTCTCCAGCGTAGTGACGTCTTGGGCAGAAGCAGTGATCCCGGCATGGATGCGCACACGGTCTTCGGGAATAATCGCGGACATGATGCGTTCATAGGTGATGCGAAAATCTTCTGGAAAGCCAAAAATCTCATAGAGTTCTTTCGACCAGATCACATCGCCGCTGCGTGGGTAGTATTCCCACTCACCCATTTGCGCCACACGCTGGGCGCGTCGTAGACGTGTCTCGCTGCGACGCAGCGCTTGCTCTGACGCCACGCGCTCAGTGACATCACGCACCACCATCACATACAAGCGCTCGCGGTTGGCACGCACCTCGTTGAAACTTCTTTCTAGCGGGAATTCGGCGCCATCCTTGCGAACGCCCATTGCTTGCTCCGTGCCACTCCCGGCCAAGACTCGCACTGCCTCGCATTCCGACAATTGACCCAAGCGCTGGGGGAATAACTTGTAAACAGACATTTCCTGCACCTCGCGCGCGGCATAACCGAAAATCCGCTCCGCCGCCGGATTGAAAGCGAGAATGCGCGCTTCCTCGTCCAGCATGATGATGCCTTCCAGTACATTATTCAGCACGGCTTCCGCGCGCTCCATTTGATCGGACAGCAAGCGCTCATGGATTTCCTCCGCCAGCGTGACCCCTACCCAATGCACGCAGAGTTCAATCAACTCCAATTGGCTGCGTCCTATATCATGGGTTGTGGCGCCATAGCGCAGCAAACTCAATACGCCCATCGCATCGTTGCCGATTGGCATCGGGACACCGACATAAAATAAGCGGCAGATACCCTGCTCGTCGAGCACGCGCTCGCGCACCGGTGTCGCGGTCTCCGCTACCCGCTCTGCATAGGGTAGCCAATCGCCAATGGCTGGTCGGCTGCGCGTCGAGAAGATTGCCGGTACTTGTAACAATCCATCCGCATCGTGAAAGTTCACGCAGGCGGCATCTAGATTCAAGCGGCTGCACAGCAGGCGCATCACTTCTTCAATACGCCGCGGGTTATTCGCGCGCAAGGAAATAATCTCGGCGAAGTGCGCCAGCCAGGCCTCGCGCAATGCGGCCTCGTTAAACATCTCGATGGTTTCGCGAATTTCGGGTGCGGCATCCTGCGTCGACACGGCGACGCCGTTGTACTCCCCTCGCCGCAGCTTGCCCGCCATGTCGGTGACCGCCATCAATGGCTGCAAGCCATGGCGCAAGACCATCGCAATCAGGAAAAATACCCCACACAGCACAAAACCAGTCAGAACAGCCTGACGCTGAAGCGTCAACCAGAGTTGATTGGTAAAATCGACATGGGAATACCAAAGCTTCAGCGTGCCATAGTCTTGCCCGCCGACTTCTACTTTGCGCGCAATCGGCCGGGTGGGAAGATCGAGCCATGAGCGGAACCATGCGGGATATCTGGCATTGGCATTCGGGCTGGTTGCAGCGAGCGTATTGTTATCAGGATCTAAGTAATTGAGTTCCAGCACAAGCCGGTAGGTCGCGCCCGTGCGCAATATTTGTTCGATGGCAGTGTAGTCTCCGATCACCGCTTGCTCGGCCACGGAATTTTTCAGCGAATCAAGAAACCACTCGGATTCGTCGGAAATACTCTCG
>JADMJT010000068.1:1915-4064 GCA_018781585.1 Burkholderiales bacterium | reverse complement strand
CACGGAATTTTTCAGCGAATCAAGAAACCACTCGGATTCGTCGGAAATACTCTCGCGATAAACATTTAATTGGGAATTAAGAATGAAAAACGCGCCCAAAGGATAGGCAATCACCAGCACCAGCCCGATAGTGGCTAGAATCCTCCTCAGCAAACTCCATCGGCTTAGCAGCGCGAATCGTGCCATCCGCTAGTCTTTCAATACCGTCTTGCGGTAAAACTCGCGGTAATTGTCATAATCCTTATCGGATGCGGTCATGAAGCCGACCGCATGTTCAAATTTCAACAATTGTGCGCCTTGCTCCAGGATTTTTTTGCCCTCTGGGTCAGCGAGCATGCCAACCAAAGCCTGCTGCACGGCGCGGGCGTCGGACTCCGGCACCGATGGGCTCACCATGATCGGCAAATCCTTGAATTCCTCCGACGACCAAATGCTGCGATAGGCAAATTTTTCGCGCTTAGAAAATGCCGCCATCACATCCTCATTCACGCCGGCAGCGACGACCCGACCGCTTTTCATCTGCCCCATCGCACCTTCCTGGTTGCCGGCAAAGAGAGGACTAACCTTGATACCCTTGCGTAATAACACATCCATCGGCACGCGATAACCGGCATAGGCCTCGGCTGAAGGAAACGCCACACTCTGGCGATCCAGATCCTCCAGACGACTGATCGCTGAGTCGGCGGGCACCACAATCTGGCCGCGTATTCCATCAGTCGTGGGGCGAGCAATGACTCGCCAACCGAGCTTAACCCGCTCTATCGTGAACAAATGATTGGTATACGCAAATTGCGCCTCGCCCTTGATGGTCAGCGCGGTGGTTTCGGGCGCGGTCTTGCCCATCTTTAGACGAAGTTCCACGCCGGATTTTTTATGCACATAAGCCAGGATCGGATTCCAATATTGCGCGCTCAGGATCGGGCTACGTTGATTCAGCACGCTAAATCCATAACTCGGTTCATCTGCTCGAACGACGCCGGTAGCGAGCGCGCATAGCACGCCAATGAATAGACTTAACTTACCCTGCATTTTTATTCCTTCTAACTGGCTAACTGGCGATAGCATGCGCCGCCAAGCATTGCTCGATCTTGGCGATCAAGCGTTCCAAATCGATCGGCTTGGTATCGTAATCGTCACAACCCGCCTGGAGCGCGCGTTCGCGATCCGCCGCCATCGCGTGTGAGGATAGTCCGATGACGGGCGTATGCCGGGTCGCGGAGTCGTTTTTGAGGCGGCGTGTGGCTTCCCAACCGTCCATAATTGGCAGGCTCATGTCCATCAGAATCAGTGCTGGTTGCAACTGTTGTGCTGCGGCCAGACCTTGCGCGCCGTCCATGGCCACCAAGATGCTATAGCCGCGCTTTTCCAAGCGCCGCGTCAGCATGTCGCGATTCATTTCGTTGTCTTCAACCAACAGCACGCGTAGCATTCAGCACTCCTATGCCACCGCGCGGTGGGGGTTGACCACTAACAGCGGGCTCTCATCCGGATCTTTCATATACTGTCGAATGCGAATGAACTCGGGCTCGATGGCGAGAAATGCGTCCACCACTTCCGGATCGAAATGGCGGCCACTGCCTTGTTCGATAATGTGCTTCGCATCTTCATGCGAAAACGCTTTCTTGTAGCAACGCTTCGATGTCAGTGCATCGTATACATCACCCAGCGCCATAATGCGCGCAGCGATCGGAATGGACTCGCCGCGTAGTCCGTGTGGATAGCCGCTGCCATCCCATTTCTCGTGATGGGCTTCCGCGATATCGATGCCCATGCGGATCAAGATATTGCCGGGGTGTTGTTCGTCCACCGCGCGCAGCGTAGCGCCACCAATCACGGCATGGGTTTTCATAATCTCCCACTCGGCCAGATCAAGTTTGCCTGCCTTAAGCAGAATGTGATCAGGGATGCCCACCTTACCGATGTCGTGTAGCGGTGAAGCAGCGTATATCGCCTCAATAAAATCCGCGTCGATCACGCGCTGGTATTTTTCCAGTTGCGCCATCCGAATCGCGAGCACCTTGCAATATTCGCGCATCCGCTCCAGATGCGCGCCAGTTTCGTTGTCGCGCGACTCGGCCAGCTTGGACATGGCGAAAATCGCCGCCAATTGCGCTGAGGAAATTTCCTGCACTTGCGCCCGCACTTGCGC
>JADMJT010000068.1:0-1815 GCA_018781585.1 Burkholderiales bacterium | reverse complement strand
AAATCGCCGCCAATTGCGCTGAGGAAATTTCCTGCACTTGCGCCCGCACTTGCGCTTCCAGTTCGTGCTGATAGTCCGCTTCGCGATCGTGCAGGATCTTTTTTTGCAATGATGATTCTACCCGCGCCCGCATCAATACTGGATTAAACGGCTTGGGCAGATAGTCCTCGGCGCCGATCTCAATGCATTTGACGACGTTTTCCATCTCGTCGTTGGCCGATACCATGATCACCGGCAAATGCATGAACTGAGGCTGCGCCTTGATCGCCTGCAGCACTTGGTAGCCATCCATCTCAGGCATCATGAGATCCAGCATCACCAGGTCGAACGGCGTATCTTGCAGCAATTGCAACGCCTCCTTGCCCGATGCCACACACGTCACGAAGTGGCCGAGATGCTGTAACCGGCGCGACAGCATGTCGCGATTGGCCTCCAAGTCGTCCACCACCATTATTTTCGTCGCCATGACCGCCGCCTATACATTAACTGTTTGATAATCATAAATAATTTTATAAAATTGGGTACGCCGAGCGCACTCTGACAATGCTGATTGCCTAGGGAGTAACGGATGGAATCGCCGCAACTTTAATACCGTTTCATTACAAAAATAAGGCTGTAACATGCGGTATAAGCTGGGATTTAATACGGGCTGGGGAAACTTAAGGCCTTTTGTGGGCCATCGCGTCCGCGTGTGGCCAGCCGAGTTGGCGCATGCGGTAGAGCGCAAGAAAAACGCTGACGCGCCTATTCGCTGCACAGTGCAGGAATACTTTGCGGCCCTGAACTTGATGCATCACCGCGAAAAACTGCTGCAAATTTTCCAGCGTGGGGCATTCCCAGATAACGGGAATATGAAAAAAACCAAGCCCAAGGAATGCACTAAACCCGGTTCATCGGGCAGTCAATACTCTGCATCGAGCAAGGCCAGATTGATGACAACTTCAAATCCGGCATTAGCCACCGCATGTAACTCTTCTTCCAGCGGTTGGCCTGCTGTGGCGAGATCAGGTGCGCACCAGCGGAAATTGTTGATCCGCTCGAGCGCACCCGCTTCATTCATTTTAACTCAGAGGTGCAATGCGGGCAGCGTGTGGCTTTGAGGGGAATCGCCGAAGCGCAGAAAGCGCACTCTTTGGACGTGATAGCAGGCGCTTCTTCTTGCTTGAGCCGATTGATATTGCGTATCAACATAAATACAGCGAACGCCACAATGAGGAAACTAATCACGCTATTGACGAATAAGCCATAGTTAATCGTCACCGCACCGGCCTTTTTGGCATCCGCCAGTGAAGCATAGGGTGCTGCCGCGGCGCCTTCTTTCAGCACCACATACAGATTTGAAAAGTCCACATTCCCCATCAGCATGCCGATCGGCGGCATGATCACGTCGTCTACCAGCGATTTGACGATGGCGCCGAATGCTGCGCCGATGATAATACCGACCGCCATATCGACCACGTTGCCACGCATGGCGAATTCTTTGAATTCTTTCAGCATGTCGTTCTCCTTGGTGGGAAATAAATAATTTGGCGGAGGTGGTGAGATTCGAACTCACGGAAGAGTTGCCCCTTCGCTGGTTTTCAAGACCAGTGCCTTAAACCACTCGGCCACGCCTCCAAAAATGTATCTCTTACTTCATCGATTCGCTGGTTTTAGCTCCGACTAACCTGCTCCGCAGGTAAGTCTCGCAAGCGCAAGCTAAAGCGTGCGCCAAGACCAGTGCCTTAAACCGCTCGGCACGCCGCCATTACCCATTGTCCTTGGCGGGTTTTAGCTCCAACTACTACCAAGCCCCCAAAAATCAACGGCCTACAT
>JADMJT010000086.1 GCA_018781585.1 Burkholderiales bacterium | reverse complement strand
TCGCGCACCAGCACGAAGCGCCAATTCTGGATATTGAAAGCGCTGGGCGCCAAGATTGCGAGCGATAATAAACGTTCGATTTCTGTTTCGCTCATGCGATAGTTTGGGTCATAGGCTTTGATCGAGCGGCGGGTTTCAATGGCGGTGGCGACGTTCATGGAATTTTTCCTTTAGGTTTTACGGATAAAGAATGCGTGTTCGCTATTGGCTTCATTCGAAGCAATGAGTTCATTCCCGGTCTGCCGGGAAAATGCGCTGAATTCGGACAGCGCGTCGGGGCTGTTGGCCACGATTTTGAGTACCTTGCCGGAGGTGAGTTGGCTCAGCTCTTTTTTGACTGCCAAGGTCAACATAAAACACTTGAGATTACGCCCATCTAATTCACGATCGAAGTTCATCATGGTCTCCTTGTCAGGGGGTTGAAAATCAGTTGCGCCGGCCGAGTACAAGTGCTTGATAGCGTTGTAGCAATGCGTGGTCGTCGATGGAGCCATGGTGGTGGACCTGGCGCCAACGCCCATCCAACTTGCGAAAAATCCGGCTGGTTCGGATGTGTAAATCGATCCGATCATCGCCCAAGGTCAGCGCGCCGCGCTCGCGCCCAACGGCGTAGAACATATCCTGGGTTTCATGCAGGGTGTAGTCGTGGAATTCGACATATACGCGGGCTGGCCCGTTAAAAATCCGTGCGTAGACATCGCCGATTTCCAGCCAGCCGCGCTTGATGCCGCCCACGGATTGTCCATCGCGATGTTGTCGCACTGTGCCCAGTTATCTACCATGCCCATTAAATCGCGACCATTGAACGCCCGGTAAAACTGTTGGAGGGCGAAGAAGGGCTGGTTTGGTTGGGTAGGGGGTTCAGCGCCTGTAATGGGGGTTTGTATGACTTGCATTCAATTCTCCTGAACGAATAGATACGTACCGGTCGGTATGGTTGCCATGCCAAAAAAATTCAGTTTGCCAAGCTCGACACATACTCGATCAGTTGGTCGAAACACTGCTGGTAAGTCTTAGCCGACTGCATATTTTTGGCAATACCGACACAGCCTTCCCAGGCGGAAATGATGAATAGGGCCGCCATCGAGCAATTGATCTCCTTGCGCACTTGCCCCTGTTTTTGCGCGCGGCGCAAAGCATCCGCAAGCGTGTCTTGCCAGCGCTGCATGAGGGCGTTGAGTCGGTGGCGGAACTGTTCGTCGAGAGGACTCATCTCCTGCATTAAGTTGTTTAAGGGGCAGCCCAGCTCTACGATATCGGGCTTGCCGCGTTTTTTGCGCAAGATGTCTTGCAATGTCTTGATGGGATGCGGGCTGTCGCGCAGGGGAATGAATATCGTCTCCGCCAAAATCTGTTCAATGACTTCATCCACTACAGCGAGCCCTAAGTCGTGCTTGGCGGGGAAGTGATGATAGAGTGCGCCCTTGGTCAGTCCTGTATTGGCCAGAATGCTGCTTAGGCTGGCAGCCTGAAACCCATAGCGGTGAATTTCGTTAAAGGCCGCTTCCAATAACTTGTCGCGGGTAAGGTCGGCCTGCTTAGTGGTTTGGGTTTTGGTACGCATGGCGCCATTACATACCGGTCGGTATGGATGTGTCAAGCAGGTGATATAAAAAAATTCGCTGGCCGGGTGGCTGCATTCTTGATTGGCGTGAAGCTAAGTTGTAAAGCCTCGCGCAAAATGTTCTGGGTTAATAGCTTGTACGAGCCGGGCGCCTCGCTTAGGATAGCGGCTCAATCCCGAGCCTCTAGCATGCGCCTACTTGTTATTTGTTCAGTCCTGATCTGCTCGCCGCTGGTGGCCCATGCCGATATTTACGGCTACACCGACGAGGCGGGCACGCTCGTGCTCTCCGATGTGAAGCAAGACAACCGTTATGCCTTGCTGCTGCAAACCGAGATTGCAAAAAACCCTGCGCTGGCCTTGCCGCTCGTCGGCGGGCGAATCAATTGGGCGAATCAAAAGCGCTATGCCGCGCTGGTGGCGCAAACCGCGCAGACTTATCAATTGGATGAGGCGCTGCTGCATGCCTTGATCTCCACCGAATCTGGCTATGAACCGGGCGCGTTGTCGAAGAAAGGCGCCATCGGCTTAATGCAGGTGATGCCCGGCACTGGCAAGCGTTATGGCGCGCGGGATTTGCACGATCCGACGCAAAATATCGTGGCTGGTGCACGCTATCTGCGCGATCTGCTGCGTCAATTCAACAACGATTTGTCGCTCGCCCTCGCCGCCTATAACGCGGGCGAAAACGCGGTGCTGCGTTACGGTAAACGTATTCCACCGTATCGGGAAACGCAACAATACGTGCCACGTGTGCTGGCGCTGTATAAGAAATTTCAGGCGAAAACATGATTGATAAGATGAAACTCGCGCAGCGAGCCTGCGTCCCTCTCGCCCGCTTGCGGGAGAGAGCTAGGAGAGAGGGTAACGATCATGGCGAATTTCTTTTTATAGAATGGCCATTGCCATGATCGTTACCCCAACTGCTTTACCCGAAGTGCTGGTGATCGAACCCAAAGTATTCGGCGATGCGCGCGGTTTTTTTTACGAGAGCTACAACCGGCGCACCTTGCGTGACGCCACCGGCATCGATGTCGATTTCGTGCAGGACAATCACTCGCGTTCAGCCCAGAGCGTGCTGCGTGGGCTGCATTACCAACTGGAACAAGCCCAAGGCAAGCTGGTGCGCGCGACGGTCGGCAGCGTATTCGATGTGGCGGTGGATATTCGCAAACAGTCGCCCAATTTCGGCCGCTGGGTTGGGGTAGAGCTCTCAGCCGAGAATAAAAAAATGATGTGGGTGCCGCCGGGTTTTGCACATGGCTTTTTAGTGCTCTCGGATTTCGCTGAGTTTCTGTACAAGACCACCGATTACTACGCGCCGCAGCATGAGCGCGCGATTTTGTGGAACGACCCGGCTATCGGCGTGCAATGGCCGCTGGTGGGCGAGCCATTACTTTCTAGTAAAGATCAAACCGCACAGCGCCTTCAGGACGCGGAAGTCTTCCCATGAAAATCCTGATTACCGGCGCTAATGGTCAAGTGGGCTGGGAATTGCAGCGCACCCTCGCACCGCTGGGCGAAGTGGTGGCGCTGGGGCGCGAGGCGCTGGATTTGTCGAACGCAGATGCGATTCGTCATACCGTGCGGCAAATCGCGCCAGAATTAATCGTGAACGCAGCGGCCTACACCGCCGTGGATAAAGCTGAGGAAGAATGCGAGTTGGCACAAGCGGTGAACGGTATCGCACCTGGCGTGTTGGCGGAGGAAGCTAAATCGCTCAATGCCGCGCTGGTACATTACTCCACCGATTATGTATTCGATGGTTTGAAAGGTGCGCCGTATGAGGAAATCGACGGAGCACATCCGGCAAGCGTTTACGGCAAGACCAAGCTCGCGGGCGAAAAAGCCATTGCCGCGGTAGGCGCGCCGCATCTGATTTTGCGTACCAGTTGGGTGTATGGTGCGCGCGGTAAAAACTTTCTGTGTACGATGCTTCGCTTGGCGAATGAGCGAGATGAATTGCGCGTGGTGAACGACCAGCTTGGTGCCCCCACCTGGAGCCGTATGATCGCCGAGGCGACGAGCGCGATTCTCGCTCAGTGCCTGCACAAAGGCGCGGTGGTGCTGTCAGATAAGGGCGGTTTGTATCACCTGACGGCGGCAGGGCAGACCAGTTGGTTTGGTTTTGCCAGTGAGATTGTGAAGCACACGGAAAAGCCGCCGCGCATGACGCCGATTAGCACCGCTGAATATCCGCTGCCCGCGCTGCGTCCGGCGTATTCGGTGATGTCCAATAGCAAGCTGGAACGGACCTTCCATATCCGGTTGCCGGATTGGCGCGCGGCGCTGGCTTTGTGCATGGAAGAAACCGCGCCGGGTACGCGCGCGTAGGGGGGCGCGCCGCTGGGCGTCAGTGCCGGATGCCGGGAACGTTCAGTTTCTGGCCGTTGTTAATCGCGGTGAGCGCCAGTTCGAGATCGCCATACTCGGCTGCATCGGGCGGCAATTCATTGGCGCGGATAGCGACGTTGCACCACTGGAAACGTCGGCGCAGATCCCATATCTCGGCACGGCTGGTGCGCCAATTGGGGAAATGCGCGACCTGGCCGACCTGCCCGGTCAGATATTGCCCGCGTACCCATTTGTTGGCTGCTTTGTCGTGGCAGTCCGAGCAGGCGAAGTTCAATTGGCCCAGCTTGCGGTCGATGAATGCGAGACCGCGCGCGTTGGCTTCCTT
This sequence comes from Burkholderiales bacterium, assembly GCA_018781585.1. Lineage (GTDB taxonomy): Bacteria > Pseudomonadota > Gammaproteobacteria > Burkholderiales > Thiobacteraceae > RBG-16-58-11. The sequence goes on along the minus strand of JADMJT010000086.1, from coordinate 1,854 downwards.
CGCGCCCGGCAATCGAATGTCGACCGCAATCGGCATGCCGTTAGCGAGATTGCGCAGATAAATCGACAGCGCAATGTTTTCCGCGCTCTGCATCGGATAGTCGTGTCCGGTGGCCGCGCGCGCATGGCGCGTGACGAATTCCTCCACGCCCAGCACGCGTTTCAGGCGCGGCTCGTAGCGCGGCATTTTCGCCGCCCAGGTTTTGAATGCCTGTTCCGGTTTGGCGTGACAGCTTGCACATGATTTTCCGCTCGGCCCGGACTGCGCATACAGGGTCTGCGCCTCATCGAGCGCCTGCGTGGCGTTGTTCACGAACGGATCAAGATTGTCGCGGGTTTCCGTGGGGATCGGTCGGGTCTGGGGATTTTCCAGGGCATCCTTAAACTTGGCCGGCTCCTTCAGGGTTTTTAGGAAGACCATGATGTCCTTGATTTCGTCCACCGTAAACAGCTTGTGCGCGCCCCACGGCGGCATCACGGTAACGGGGTTGACGCTGCGCGCGTCATAGACGTAATTGAACAGCCATTCGTCGCCGCGGCCCCAGGTGGCGATGGTGGAGAGATCTGGCCCCACGTTGCCCGGCATGCTGGGGGTGGCGGGTCCCATGATATGGCAAGCGACGCAACTGCCGCCCCGGCTGCGATCGAAGGCGAGTTTTTCGCCGTTTTTCGGGTCGCCGGTGAGCGGGCCTTCCAATTTGGGAGGCGGCGCATAGGCCGGCGAAGCCAGCTTACCCAGGGTGTTGTACTCCTTCCAATCGGTGTCGGGCCAGCCGCTGTAGCGCGTCCATGGCGTCGGTGCAGCGGATTTCTCCAGTTCGAGGGGAATGGGCAGCGGCGCTTTTTTGGCCGCGAGCACCAGCCCGGGAAGCAGTAGTGCGGCGTAGAGTGATAAAAAGATCAAGGGCTTGGCGGAAAATCCAGAACGCGGCAACATCGTTCACTCCTTTTATGACAGAAATCGGCTTAAGCTTTCCCGCGCGTCGCGCTATCGGCACGCGTCGCGCTTGTATCCGTTCTCGCTTCTCCTCCACATAATCTTTAGAATAGACTAATTTTTTACCGGTTCAGTGTCTATGAGTATTCTGGTCAACAAACACACCAAAGTCCTGTGCCAAGGCTTCACCGGCAAGCAGGGTACGTTTCATTCCGAACAAGCGCTCGCCTACGGCACGCAAATGGTGGGTGGCGTAACACCAGGTAAAGGCGGGCAGACGCATCTTAATTTGCCGGTGTTCAACACCATGCGCGATGCGGTGCAGGCAACGGGTGCTGCAGCCAGCGTGATTTATGTGCCCTCGCCCTATGCGGCGGATTCCATCATGGAAGCGGCGGACGCCGGGATCGAAGTCATCGTGTGCATTACAGAAGGTATCCCAGTGCTGGATATGTTGAATGTGAAAGCGGCGTTGAAAGCCACCGGTGCGAAATTGATCGGCCCCAATTGCCCCGGCTTGATCACCGCAGGCGAGTGCAAGATCGGCATCATGCCCGGCTTTATTCATCAAGTGGGCAAGGTCGGCATCGTGTCGCGTTCCGGCACGCTCACCTATGAAGCGGTATATCAAACCACGCAACTCAAACTGGGCCAGACCACCTGTGTCGGCATCGGCGGCGATCCGATCAAGGGCTTGGATTTTATCGATTGCCTGGAGCTATTCCAAAACGATCCGCAGACGGAAGCGATCGTGATGGTGGGCGAGATCGGCGGCACGCGCGAGGAAGAAGCGGCCGAATACATCCAATCGCATGTTAAGAAACCCGTCGCAGCCTACATCGCCGGCCAGACCGCGCCCAAAGGCAAGCGCATGGGCCACGCCGGCGCGATCATCAGCGGCGGCAAAGGCCTGGCGGA
>JADMJT010000103.1 GCA_018781585.1 Burkholderiales bacterium | reverse complement strand
CCTCGTTGCGCTTAATTTTTTGCATGCGGCGATACTTGAGACGTCATTTTTTGATCCAAACTGGAAGGAGCACCGCGTGCTAGGCGCCATCACCATTCTGTTGTTGTTTCAACTCGCCGGTGAAGTGCTGGCGCAGGCCTTATCTTTGCCCGTGCCGGGGCCGGTGATTGGCATGGCGCTGCTGCTCGCGGCACTCGTGCTGCGCGGTTCCGCTCCGGAGGAGCTACGGCACACCGCCAACAATATCCTGAGTCATCTTTCCATCTTATTCATTCCCGGCGGCGTGGGGGTGATGCTCTATCTCCCGCGTCTGGCGCAAGAGTGGCTGCCCATTCTCGCCAGCCTCATCGTCAGCACCATGCTCACCTTGATTGTGACCGCGCTCGTACTGCGTGCCCTGCTCCGGCGTAAAGGCCGGGAGGGCGAAGCGTGACGACCAAGCTCACCCACATCTGGGTCTACCTCGCCGCCAGTCCGCTCTTGTGGCTTACTGTCACGCTCATCGCCTATCAGGCCGCCAACTGGGTGTCCCGCCGATTCAACTTCCACCCCCTGGCGAATCCCGTTGCGTTGGCGGTGACCGCCTTGGTCATCTTATTAAATCTCACCGGCACGCCTTACACCACGTATTTCGATGGTGCGCAATTTGTACACTTTCTGCTCGGTCCGGCCACCGTGGCCCTGGCGATTCCGCTCTACCTGCATTTCGATCGCGTGAAAAAAATGGCGCTGCCGCTGCTGGCCGCACTCGTCATAGGCTCGACCACAGCGATCTTGAGCGCCTACTGGATCGCGCGCCTGCTCGGCGGCACGCGTGAAGTCGCGCTCTCGCTCGCCCCCAAATCCGCCACCATGCCCATCGCCATGGGTATCACCGAAAAAATCGGCGGCCTGCCTTCGCTCACCGCAGTCTTCGTCATGCTCACCGGCATCCTCGGTGCAGTGGTGGGCAAGCTGCTATTGGACCAAGTGCGCTGCCGCGACGACAGCATCAAAGGTTTTGCCATCGGCCTCACCTCCCACGGCATCGGCACTGCGCGCGCGTTTCAGATGAGCGAGCTGGCGGGTGCCTTTTCAGGGCTGGCCATGGGCTTGAATGGGCTCATGACGGCGCTGCTCGTACCGCTCATAATGCGGTGGATGGGGTAGGGGGATAATGGGGATGCTTGTACGATTGGGTGGGCGGCGGATAAACGCTATTCGTTGGGCAGCAATCCAGCTGCACAACACTGTTAACCAAAAGGAGAAGTTACCATGTGGCACCAAACTATGATTAGCCGATCATTGCAGGCGGCGTTGTTGTTCTTGTTGGGCCTGGTCGGCTCGTTCGCCCACGCACAAGCGCCAGATCAAGAGCAGGCACTGACGTGGACTGTCCGTGATGCGCAGCTTAAGTGGGGGCCCTGCCCGCCGTTCTTGCCCAAAGGATGCGGCATCGCCGTGCTTCACGGCGACCCTGCAAAAAACAACGTCGACGTGTTCTTTAAAGTGCCGGCCAAGTCAACCATCCCCCTCCATTGGCACACTTCGGCGGAGCGCATGGTGCTGGTAGCAGGCGAGCTGCATGTCACCTATGACGGTCAGAAGACAGCAGTACTCAGGTCGGGGACTTATGCATACGGTCCCGCTAAACGACCCCACAAGGGCTTCTGCGCAAGCGCCGTCCCATGCGTCCTTTTCATTGCCTTTGAATCGCCGTTGGACGCAGTGCCGATCGAGAACACAGAAAAATAACGGTAGTGCCGCCCAGCACTGCGGTCAAGCGGGACACCGCTGATGCGGTGCACCTTACCTTAAACGTGATGCCTCATAGAGGAGTTCATCCATGAAGCCACGCATTACGGTCATTACTCTCGGCGTCGATGACCTCGAAAGATCGCTCCGCTTCTATCGTGATGGTTTATGCCTAAAAACAGAGGGCATCATCGGAACCGAGTTTGAGTACGGTGCAGTTGCGTTTTTCGATCTAGCGGCAGGTCTGAAGCTTGCGCTCTATCCTCGCAAGAGCCTTGCTCATGATTCCGGTCTTGCGCTAGGTAAGACGAGTGCTACTGAGCTCTCCCTTGGGCACAACGTTCCTTCCAAGTCCGAGGTCGATGCGGTCATGGAACAAGCTAAGCATGCCGGTGCGGTTATCGTAAAGCCTGCTCAGCAAACCTTTTGGGGCGGATATGCTGGCTACTTTCAAGATCCCGATCAGCATCTCTGGGAGGTTGTATGGAATCCACAGTGGGAAATCCGGGAATGAGGTATAACAATTCATTCCCGCCGTCCGCAAAAAGCTGCGCTTTTGTCGTCGGCTGAATTTTGAGGCTAAGTTCGCCAATGCAGATACTCATGCATCGTCAATACTTCGCAGGTTCTGTCGCCACCGCGCTTGCCTTGGCTACCGCTTCTTGTGTCAGCGCAAATACTACGGCATCGCAAACCACGGTCCACATCTTCAAGTCTGCGGGCACAGTCCAATGCGCAGGTGGTGGCGACGATCTACCGACGCTTGCTCGCCAACTGGAAGAGGCGGGTCTGAAAGTGCGCAGTTCCGCCTGCGGATCGGACGGTCGCATGCGCGCAGCTATGTGTGGCGTTTCCGATGGCCGGATCGTTATCTTCGAACTGTCCAGCGACGATGCGCAATCATCCTCAAAACTTGGGTTCGCCCCGCTGGGCAACCTGCCAGAGGCCAAGGTCGTGCCATGTAGGTAGTTCATCATCCAGGCTTCCAACGTCGGCTCACGTCGTACGTCCTGTCTGCTAACTAGTCGAAGATCATCGGCTTTATGCAACCTTCCGCCTCCAGTACTAACCCGCCATATATTCGTAACCAGTGACCAACTGTGTCTGGCCGGTGGCAAGGCCGATGAGTTACCACCTTGGCGCAGATTTGATCAACGTTATGCGCCTTGCAACCAACTTTCCATTTGTGCAAGCCGTTGCCAGGCTAGCGGCAAGCTTTGCTTCTTTGCCTCAATATTTTTCAGCAAAGTTTTACCTTCTTCAAGAACTGCTAAAGGGGCCAGCATCGGGATTGTTTTCATCGACGATATACTCTAGCTTCGTTAAGTTAAACGATGCTAACCCCTTTAGTTCTTTTTGAATGCCGAGATCCAAACGGGTCGAAGGTGTGAACGTTGGGCATGGTCAATGTCGACGACTATTGCAGTGCCAGGCACTATACTGTCCGGCTTCGCCCATCCCAGGGCCCATCACAGAAAAGCCATCCCCGCATGCGAAAAGAAGTCCCCAAAGAAGTCAAAGACAAGCCCCAATACGCCATCGTGGCGGCCGTGCAACTGCCGAGCGTGAGCGACGTCGAGTTCGAGTCATCGCTGGCCGAGCTGCGCGATCTGGCCAAGACACTGGGTTTCGAGATCGCCGCCACCTTCACGCAAAAGCGCACCAGCTTTGACGCGACCGCCTACCTGGGCGTCGGCAAGCGGGAAGAGATACGCGCCTTCGTGGACAACGAACCCGCGCCCGCCGAGTTGGAGAGAACACCGCACGCCGCCGCCGACCCCAAGGCAGGCGAGATCGACGCCGTCTTCGTCGATCACGAGATATCGCCGTCGCAGGCACGCAATCTGGAAAACGAGGTCGGCTGCGCGGTGATGGACCGCACCATGGTCATCCTCGAAATCTTTCACCGTCACGCCCGATCCCGCGCCGCACGCGCGCAGGTGGAGATCGCGCGCCTCGGCTACATGGCGCCGCGCCTGCGCGAAGCGGCCAAGCTCGCAGGGCCGCAAGGACGGCAGCGCAGTGGCACCGGCGGCCGCGGCGCAGGCGAGTCGCACACCGAGTTGGATAAGCGCAAGATCCGCGATCGCATCGCCGAACTGCAACTGGAGATCGCCGCGATGGACGTCGAGCGCAAGACGCAGCGCGCGCGGCGCCAAGGGCGCCAGGCAATCGCCAACGTCGCGCTCGTCGGCTACACGAACGCGGGCAAGTCCACTTTAATGCGCGCACTCACCGGCAGCGAGGTGCTAGTCGAAAACAAACTCTTTGCCACGCTCGACACCACCGTGCGCGCCCTCCAGCCCGAGAGCATGCCGCGCGTGCTGGTCAGCGACACCGTCGGTTTCATCAAGAACCTGCCGCACGGACTCGTTGCGTCGTTCAAGTCAACGCTTGAGGAGGCGCTCGATGCCTCGCTGCTGCTCCACGTCATCGACGCGAGCGACCCCGGCTATGAACGGCAGCGCGAAGTAACCGACACCGTGCTCAAAGAGATCGGCGCAGAGGCCGTGCCGCGCATCCGCGTTTTCAACAAGATCGATCACGTCGGCGACGCAGCCGCGCAAGTTGAACGCGAAGCAGCGCTGCGTGCGCAGTATCCCGATTGCATCGTGATGAGCGCGCGCCGCAGCGGCGATGTCGCGAAATTACGCGAGGCGATCATCGCGTTTTTCCAGCGCGATCGCGTCGAAGGAGAACTTTTCCTGCCCTGGTCGGCACAGCAAATGCGCGGTGAAATCTTCGCGTGCTGCGAAGTGCTGGAAGAGCGCGCCGATAGTGAAGGCGCGTTCATGCGCATTCGCGGCGAGCGCGAGGCGGTGAAGAGCCTGTGTGAGCGGTTCGGTCAGGCGGGATGAATACTGATTGGCGTAATCTTCAAGAGATTGCGCTTGATCTAAATCCCACAGCATCGGCGTCGCTTGTGTGTTTCGATCAGCGAAATGGCGGGGGCTTTTTCATGGCTGGGAATGGGCTTGATGGCTTGATGACGGCATTGCTGGTGCCGCTGGTGATGCGGTGGATGGGATAGGGGCTGGTGGAGGGGGCCTCTCGAAGCGCACGGCGAAAATATCGTTCGTTGAAGGGCTGTTTTGCAGCGGAGCTAGCATTTAGTTCGGGCTCACCTATCACCAAATTCGGCTACCCAGAAGCAGTCATTCAGATGCGGTCGCTCTGCCCGCATATTTGACGCAGAAAAATGAAATTGCTTGTGAATCAGCGAATTAGATGAGCATAATGGGCGCCCATAATTTATGATTGTTATACGGACGCTGTCGTCCGTATATTAACTAGGCACTCTCTTCATAGGCATAGGAATTCAATTGTGAGCGAATCATCCAACTCTAAATTTACAATATTGATCTTCAGCGGCGTTCTCAGTGTGATTGTCGGTGTCGCATCTGGCTATGGTGTCAATTGGCTCAGTGAGAAAAAGGCAGAGTTAACTTACGACATAACTTCAATACAAGCGTTTCCGGGACAGGAGCGCATCGGAATTGTTGCAGTAAGAATTTCTAATTCCGGGAAGAAAGAGCTGGAAAATATTGACGCTACGGTTCGTTTTTCCGATGCAGAAGTAAAAGAGGTACTCTTTCAAGGTCTGACGCCTCAAATGTCAACCAAAGAGCGAAGCAATGTTCGATTTCAAATCCCGTTTTTAAATGCAACTGAGGGTTTCTCAGTCCAAATACTTGTGTCACCTAACTCACAAGCTCTTCAGCAACCAACTGTGGATCTACGGGCAAAAGGTGCGATAGGAATACCTAGCGACCGAAGTGCAGGCGAAAAAAGTAGCAGCAGTAAGGATCTATTGACCCTCATTGCTTCCGCTGCAGCCACTGTATTGGCTCTGATGACGGCGGTAATGATCAAGCTTAGAACCTCAAATGTTTCATTTTCTGAGATAGTTTCAGGTATCACAAAACCCGCGACAGGCCACAGTGGAGATCAAAGAGACGTTTTTGCTTACGTTCTTGGATTCTGCGGTCTAACAGGGGAGGCGAACCTAATTCGGGGTTGGCCCAGAGATTTGTCGTATTGGTCCATCAGTGACCTTCTGACAGATCGTTGGATTGCCGAGGGAGATGAAAAAAACATCCGTGCTGGAATTGCCGGATTTGACCAACTTGTTGGCTACGCAGAGTTGGTGCCTAGCTCTATCCGAATAATTCAACTCAATATAGCGAGACTCTATATTGCTCTAAATGACTTGCCGTCCGCCCGAAAATATCTCTCTCTCGCGACAAACTCTGAGGATTTAGTCATTTCAAAACGCATTAATCTCAATCCTGTATTCTCGCAGCTTAAGCAAGCCGATGCCTAACCTTGCATTCGAGAGAGTCTGCGCACTTCGGGGTCAACGCACTTCGGGGTCAAGCGCAGTATCGTCGGGGTCACGCAGTATCGTCGGGGTCACAAGTATCGTCGGGGTCACAAGTATCG
>JADMJT010000109.1:26557-64534 GCA_018781585.1 Burkholderiales bacterium | reverse complement strand
CAAAATATTTGGCGTTTGCCCAGCGGTCTGATGCAACTGTTATTGCACGCCAAGGCCCCGCGACACCGGATCATGTGATCCGTACCAAACGGATTCCCATGCTGGGTCGCGATCTGGAGGATTACGCCACGCAATACCGCGCTTACTTTGATGCGTATGCGCCACAAGCTAAAGAATCCAAAACCATGCTTGATCCTGCGCCGCGCGTCATTCTCGATCTGGAGTTTGGCCTGTGCGCGGTTGGACGAAGCGCGAAAGACACCGGAATCATCACCGACATATATGATCACACCATCGATATCATCCTGCGCGCGACCGCGCTCGGTGGATTTCAAGCGCTACCCGCCAAAGATATTTTTGATGTGGAATATTGGGACTTGGAGCAAGCCAAACTCAAGAAAAGCGGCAAGCCCTTAGCCTTCGCGGGCGAAGTAGCTTTAGTGACCGGCGCTGCCTCCGGAATCGGTAAAGCCTGCGCGGAATCCCTTTTGGCGCGCGGTGCGGCGGTGGTAGGGTTAGATATCAATCCTGAGATTGAATCGCTATTTAAACGTTGCGATTACTTGGGTATTCGATGCGACATCTCCAGCGATAGCGAAATTCAATCCGCGTTGGAGCAAACCGTGCGCCGCTTCGGCGGGCTCGACATGCTGGTCTTAAATGCAGGCATCTTCCCCGGCGGCTGCCGCATCGATCAGCTTGGCTCCGCAGAATGGCGCAAAGTGATGAGCGTAAATCTGGATGCGAATCTATCCTTCATGCGCGAGGCCTATCCTTTGCTCAAGCTCGCGCCGCGCTATGGCCGCGTAGTGGTGATCGGCTCCAAGAATGTACCCGCACCGGGGCCGGGCGCTGCCGCCTATTCGGCTTCCAAAGCCGCGCTCAACCAACTCATGCGCGTGGCTGCGCTGGAATGGGGGGCGGATGGCATCCGCATCAACACCCTGCACCCCAATGCCGTGTTCGATACCGGCATATGGACCGAGGAAGTGTTGGCTTCGCGCGCTAAACATTACGGTCTCACGGTCGATGAATACAAACGCAACAATGTATTGAAAACTGAAGTCACTAGCCATGATGTAGCCGAATTGGCTGCTGAATTGTGCGGGTCGCTATTCGCAAAAACCACCGCGGCGCAAATTCCGGTGGATGGCGGAAACGATAGGGTGATTTGAGATGGCGACTTCGATGGTAGAAACAATGCGCTGGCAGAACGGTAAGCTGGAGATGATCGATCAGCGCGTATTGCCGGCCCAATTCGAGTTTATTGCTTATGACTCGGCGGCGAGTGTGGCGGAAGGCATTCGCAGCATGGTGGTGCGCGGCGCACCGGCGATTGGCTGCGCGGCGGCTTATGGCGTGGCTTTGGAAGCACTCAGGTTGGCATCCTCAACGCTGGGCGAGCAATTCGCCAAACAATTGGAAGCAGGTTTTGATGTGTTGGCGCAAAGCCGTCCCACAGCAGTCAACCTGTTTTGGGCATTAACGCGTATGCGCCGGGTATGGCAAGCCATGGGCGCGGTCGAACCGCTTCAACTTGCACAGCGCTTATTGAGTGAAGCGCATGAGATTCTGGCTGAAGATGTGCGCATTAACCGCGCTATGGGTGAACATGGCGCCTTATTGTTGAAAAATGAGGCGCGGGTGCTAACGCATTGCAACGCGGGCGCGTTGGCGACTGCGGGGCATGGCACGGCCTTAGGCGTCATTCGTTCAGCCGTCGAGGCTGGGAAGCGTATCGCTGTTATTGCGGACGAGACACGCCCTTTTTTGCAGGGCGCACGGCTTACGGCTTGGGAGATGATGCAAGAGAACATCCCGGTGACGCTGATCACCGATGGTATGGCGGGGCATCTGATGAGCCGAGGAGAAGTCGACGCGGTCATCGTTGGCGCGGATCGTATCGCGGCGAATGGCGATGTCGCCAACAAGATCGGTACGTATATGGTTGCGGTATTGGCGCGACGCCATGGCATACCGTTTTACGTCGCCGCGCCCCTATCCACGATTGATCTGGAAATTAAAACTGGTGCGGGAATCCCCATCGAAGAACGCGATGCCTCGGAGGTATATGGATTCCGAGAGAGTCGTTGGGCGCCGGAAGGGGTAGCTGTGCGCAATCCTGCATTTGATGTTACTCCGGCTGAGTTGGTGACGGCCTTGATTACGGAAAAGGGAGTGGTGCATGCGCCGAATGATGCGCAAATTCTTGCACTATTCCGATAGCTTAAAAAATGGACCGGTAGAGGGCGTTCAGTGAAAGTCTTTGGAAGCATCGATTCATTTGTCGAAACTGGCGAGACAAGCCTCAAGCTGGGCAGGCTGGTGGCCAATTTCGAATTCTTGAAAGCATTGCTGACTTACGGATCTTTCGATCAATACCAAATTTATTGCCCTACCTTCGACAATCTTAAATTGCTTAAACATCGGCTTGAGGGCGTGGTCGATGATAGGGTGCTCAGCCGGGTCATCCTTTCACATCATCTGAATTTCCCGGATGCACTGCGCGATACCGATTTTTCCGCATTCCATGTGGGAGGTTGGAACTGGTACTTACCGCGGCTCGCCTATCTGCGCGTCAAGTATCAGGCCAGCTTTCCGTTGACGGGCATTATCCATAGCCTCGATCCATCTGAAGTGATTCTGGATGTGCGTGAGTTGATGCGTTCACCGCTCGCTGGGTGTGATTCTATCGTTTGTACATCGGCGTCTGGGCGTCAGGTCTTTCAAAATTATGTGGAAGCAGCGCATGCGCAAGATACTGCTTTAAGCCTTCCAGCAAGGCTGGATTTGATTCCCTTAGGGGTGGGCGATGAGTGTTTTCGCCCAGGTGACCGTGCTGCAGCGCGCGTCCAATTGGGGCTGGAGTCGTCGGCGGTGCTGCTGCTCTACATAGGGCGAATATCAATCTCCACCAAGGCGGATTTGGCCCCTTTACTTTATACCTTCCACCGTTTGTGCGCGGAGGAAGGGGCAGTGAATCGAGTATACCTAATTCTCGCTGGAGGTGCAGACAAGGAAAATGTCCAAAATCTGAAGCTGGTTATCGACGAGTTGGGGCTGGGCGAGCGCGTTCTTTTAAAACCGAATATCGCGGATGCGGATAAATTCGACCTGTATGCGGCGGCGGATATCTTTGTGTCGCCCATCGACAATTTTCAGGAAACCTTCGGCATCTCCGTGGTAGAAGCGATGGCAAGCGGGTTGCCGACGGTAGTCTCAGACTTCGATGGGTATCGAGATCTGGTGGAAGAGGGGGTGACGGGCTACCGCATACCGACCACTTGGTTGAAAGCACCTGAAGATATTGCAGATATCAGGGGAATATTGGAGCCCGCGCTTTCCAGCTTTTATGCCGCTCAAAGCATTGCGTTGGACCAGGAGGCATTATTTGAGCGATTGCAAAGTTTGATTGCGGATGGTGCGCTGCGCAAACGCATGGGTGATACAGGGCGCGCGCTTGCTGAGCGGAGATTTCATTGGCGCACTATCATCCATCAATATGAGCAGCTGTGGGGGACGCTCAAGAACCTGGCGCTGGAGACGCCAATTACTCAAGCCGGAACTGACCTTAACCTGCCAGACATGGCGCGTGTGTTTGAGCATTATCCAAGCCAAATATTGACGGATACGACCGTGCTGGCCTTGAGCGAGTTGGGACATGACGTATTGCAAGGCAAGGTGCTGATGCCCGCAACCTACGAAGAGCTCGCGCCGCTTCTTCCTGGCGCACTCTTGACCTGCTTGCTGTCCCGTTTAATGGGTAACCACGCTTCCTTGTCCGACATTATCCAGACCGGTCAGTCAGCGTTCGGCGCAGCACCTCCAGTGACGCGGCTTTGCGTTATCTGGCTGATGAAATATGGCCTTCTGAAAACCATGCCAGGCTAGTTCGGTGCTCAGTATTTGGTGGGGTTGGTCATCCTACAAAGCCAGATGTTTATGATAGTCAACGACATACTTTCCTATGCTGAATCGGCAATTTTGGCCGCAAGGCTGCAAAAATTGCCGAAAATCGTAAAAAATTCAAAGAATCCTCAAGTTTTTCTTACTTATAGCCGCTGATTAGCTGGCCTGGCCTTTGCTACAGCCTGCCTACGTCCATGTTGTAACAGCGCGGATCAGAGACATAGCCAGGGTACCGGTCGCTCAGGTTACTTGGGGTACTGATGTTGCGCTGGGGTGTGATGGGGGTTCTACATCTTTCCAGAATAGAGAATTTGCGGATGTTTAGGTATGCAGATGTTTTTGTTTCAGAGATAAATATACCAGTGCAAAAATGAAATATTGTGAAGTGAATTTCTGTGCAATATTTTTTCTGGCGATAGCAAAGGAATGTAATGACTATGTTTAACGGAAAAATCCATGCTCAACGATAAATCTCTCCTCATCACTGGTGGCACTGGCTCCTTCGGCCAGGCTTTCGTCAAAACCGTTCTCGCGCGCCATCCAGATATCAAACGCCTCGTAATCTACTCCCGCGACGAACTCAAGCAGTTCGAGATGTCACAACAGTTTCCGGAGAGTCAGTACAAAGGCATTCGCTACTTCATTGGCGATGTGCGCGATCAGGCTCGCCTGCGTCGTGCGATGGAAGGCATCGATGTGGTGATCCACGCTGCTGCGCTCAAGCAGGTACCGGCCGCTGAGTACAACCCCTTCGAGTGCATCAAGACCAATGTGCTGGGAGCGCAGAACGTTATCGAAGCCTGTCTGGATACTGGTGTGCAACGCGTGGTGGCGCTGTCCACTGACAAGGCCGCAGCGCCGATTAATCTCTACGGTGCAACCAAGCTTTGTTCGGATAAGCTGTTCGTGGCCGCCAACAACATCAAAGGCCATCGCGACATCCGTTTTAGCGCGGTGCGCTACGGTAATGTAATGTGTAGTCGTGGTTCAGTTATTCCATTCTTCCTTGAAAAGCGATCGAGTGGGGTATTGCCTATTACTGACCCGGCCATGACGCGCTTTAACATCAGCCTGCAAGAAGCTATCGACATGGTATTGTGGGCGCTGGAAAATGCTAGGGGCGGCGAATTACTGGTGCCTAAGATTCCTTCTTACCGCATTACCGATGTAGCCAAGGCCATTGGCCCAGAGTGTGAACATCCGATCATCGGTGTGCGTCCCGGTGAAAAAATTCACGAAGAAATGATCACCGCTAGTGACAGCTTCAATACGGTGGACATGGGCTCTTACTACGCCATCTTGCCTTTTGGCGGCGCCTACAGCATTGCGGAATACTGTGCTAAAACAGATGCAAAACTGGTTGAACCAGGCTTCAGCTATAACAGTGGCAACAATGAGCATTTCCTCACCGTGGATGAGTTACGCGATCTTATCCAGACGTATGTCGATCAAAGCCATACAGTTTGAGGCACAAATGATTCCCTACGGTCGCCAAGACGTTTCAGAAGCTGACATCCAGGCAGTAGTGGATGTGCTGCGTTCGGATTTTCTCACTCAAGGCCCTGCCGTCCCTGCATTTGAAAAGGCTGTCGCCAGTTACTGCGGCGCGCAGCATGCGGTGGCCGTCAACAGCGCTACCGGCGCCCTGCACATTGCCTGCTTGGCGTTGGGCGTGGGGCCGGGCGACTGGGTGTGGACCAGCCCTATCACTTTTGTGGCCAGCGCTAACTGTGCATTGTATTGCGGCGCGCAGGTGGATTTTGTGGATATTGACCCGCGCACCTACAACCTGAGCGTGGAGCGCCTGGCGGAAAAGCTGGCGCAGGCCGAACAGGCCGACCGCCTGCCTAAGGTAGTCATTCCGGTGCACCTGTGCGGGCAGTCTTGCGACATGGCGGGCATACATGCGCTGGCGCAGCGCTACGGCTTCAAGATCATCGAAGATGCCTCACACGCCATCGGTGGCCGGTATCGCGGTGAGCCCATCGGCAACAGCCGCTACAGCGACATCACGGTGTTCAGCTTTCACCCGGTCAAGATCATCACCACCGCCGAGGGTGGTATGGCGCTGACCAACGATGCGGAACTGGCCAAACGCATGGCACGGCTGCGCACCCACGGCATTACTCGCGACGTGGCCGAGATGACCCATGCGCCGGACGGCCCTTGGTATTACCAACAGATCGACCTTGGCTACAACTACCGTATGACCGACTTGCAGGCTGCATTGGGCGTGAGCCAAATGCAGCGGCTGGATGAGTTCGTAATCAAGCGCCATACCATCGCCCAGCGTTATGACGAGCTACTGGCTGACTTGCCGCTGGTCACGCCTTGGCAGCATCCAGACAGCTATTCTGGGCTGCACCTGTACGTGATTCGACTCAAGCTCGCAGAGATTCGCAAGTCGCATTGCGAGGTCTTCGAGGCACTGCGAGCAGAGGGCGTGGGCGTGAACCTGCACTACATCCCAGTCTACCGCCAGCCCTATTACGAACGGCTGGACTTCAAGGCCGGACATTGCCCGGAGGCTGAGCGGTATTACGCCGAAGCGATAAGCTTGCCGATGTATCCGGGGCTGACGGACAGGCAGCAAGATCAGGTTGTCAGTGCCTTACGCGCGGTTGTGGTGCAATGAAGCTCGCCCTCGGCACCGTCCAGTTCGGCCTCGACTACGGCATCGCCAATCAACGCGGCCAGGTCAGCCAAGATGAAGCAAGATCCATCCTGGATCATGCCAAGGCTCATGGCATTGGCACTTTGGATACCGCCATCAACTATGGCAACAGCGAACAGCGATTGGGTGAAATCGGGGTGATAGGTTGGCAAGTGATTTCCAAGTTGCCCGCTTTGCCAGATCAATGCCAAGATGTCGAAGCATGGGTGCGCAGTGAGGTTCAGGCTTCGCTTGAGCGGTTGCGCATTACAAGTCTGCGCGGCTTGCTGCTGCATCGGCCAGAGCAACTCCTCGGAAAGCATGGAGAAAATATCTACCAAGCGCTGCGCGCACTCAAACAGCAGGGCCTGGTCGAAAAAACCGGTGTTTCAATCTACGACCCGGCCGAACTTGACCCACTCGCCCAACGTTTCCAACTGGATATCGTGCAAGCACCGTTCAATATGCTAGATCGCCGTTTGATTACTTCTGGCTGGATGGATCGTTTGGCCCAAATGAACATCGAATTACATGCCCGTTCGGTGTTCCTGCAAGGGTTGTTACTTATGCCTGCAGCTAAGCGTCCCAGCAAATTCAATCGTTGGCTGCCGATCTGGCAGCGATGGGAACAATGGCTTGCCGAGACCGGTTTAACGCCATTGCAAGCCTGCCTGCGTGATGCATTGGCGCAAACGGGTATTGCTCGTGTGGTTGTGGGCGTAGACAGCCTAGTGCAACTCAAGGAGATTTTGCTGGCTGCAGAAGGTTCGCTCCCCGAACTGCCGGAAGCAGTGCATAGCAACGATATTGATCTTATCAACCCCGCGCGCTGGGAAAACCTATGAATCAGACAAAGAACATCGTTGCCATCATCCAAGCCCGGATGAGCTCCTCGCGCCTACCGGGAAAGGTTTTAATGCCTTTGGCAGGCAAGCCGGTGTTGGAACACGTGGTCAGACGTATCCGAGCCTGCAAGACAATCACGAAAGTAGTGGTTGCCACCTCAACCGAGCACACTGACGACGCCATCCAGGCTTGGTGCGAAAAGGAAGAGGTCAGCCATTACCGTGGCAGTCTGGATGATGTGCTCGATCGTTACTACCAAGCAGCAAAGACCTATCAGGCCGATGTCGTTGTGCGCATCACTGCGGATTGCCCCGCCCTTGACCCGACGATTGTGGATGAAGTGGTCACGGGCTTTTTGGCGGGCGGGTATGACTACTACGGACTTTCGGGCGAGTTCCCGGATGGTCTGGATTGCACAGTCTTTTCGTTTGCCGCGCTGGAGCGCGCATGGCGTGAGGCCAAGTTGAAATCCGAGCGCGAGCATGTCGGCCCCTATATCGAAAAACATCCCGAACTGTTCAAAACAGGAGGACTCAAGAAGTTCGAGGGTTTATCACACCATCGCTGGACACTGGATGAGCCGCGCGATTACGAATTTCTTCAAGCTATCTTTGCCCGGCTCTATCGGGAGGAAACCCCGTTCCTGGCCCCGGAAATTCTCGCGCTGCTCGACAAAGAGCCCGAAGTGATGACTATCAACAGCAACATTATTCGGAACGAGGGTTATCTGAAATCCCTCGCAGAAGACAGGAAAGCAAATGTACAGCCTTGAAGAACTGAAACAGAGCAAGGGCGTGGCGCTTTACAGCCGCGCAAAGTCCCTCATCCCCGGCGGCACACAATTACTCTCCAAGCGTCCGGAGATGTTTGCGCCCGATGTCTGGCCTTCTTACTACTCCAAGGCCAAGGGCTGTCGGGTTTGGGATTTGGATGGGCGCGAGTTCATCGACATGTCCATCATGGCGGTCGGTGCCTGCATCCTCGGCTATGCCGATGACGAGGTAGACGATGCCGTCGTTCAGGCACTACGCAGTGGAGTTAATAGTTCGCTCAACTGCCCGGAAGAAGTCGAGCTGGCAGAAGCGCTCATCGAGCTTCATCCTTGGTTCGGCATGGTGCGCTACGCCAGAAGTGGCGGCGAGGCCATGGGTCTGGCCGTGCGGATTGCCCGTGCCCACACCCGGCGCGATGTCATCATGTTCAGCGGCTACCACGGCTGGAATGACTGGTACCTGGCCGCCAACTTGGCAGATAGCGCCGGCCTGGATGGCCAACTCATGCCCGGTCTTCAGCCAAACGGTGTTCCCAGGGGGCTGCTCGGCACGGCTATCCCCTTTGATGCCAACAATATCGATTCACTTCGCGAAAAGGTCCGGGGTAAGGAAAAACAGATTGCCGCGATCATCATCGAACCCGCCCGAGGTGAGGACGCTCCCGCCGGATATCTCAAAGCCCTGCGCGAACTGGCGACGGAGATTGGCGCCGTACTCATCTTTGACGAAATCACCAGCGGGTTCCGTATGTGTGCCGGTGGCATCCACCGCAATTATGGGGTTCACCCCGACATGGCAGTCTTTGCCAAATCCATGGCCAACGGTTATGCCATGTCGGTGGTGATGGGGATCGAGAAAGTGATGCAGTCCGCCCAGACCACTTTCATTTCCAGCACCAATTGGACAGATCGCATCGGTCCCACCGCCGCTTTGGCGACCCTAAGGAAATATCAGCGGTTGGGGGTGGAAAAGCACTTGATCGACACGGGCAGCCAGGTTAAACAAATCTGGCGAGGTGCTGCTGAGACCCATGGCATGGAAATCAATGTGACGGGATTGCCGTCGCTTGCGGCATTTGCTTTCAAGAGCGCCAACACGATAGCGTTGAACACGCGCTTCACGATCGAGATGCTCAAACGCGGCTTTCTAGGTTTTCGGCAATTCAAACCATCACTGGCACATCAGCCAACGGATATTGAGAAATACCAAATCGCGGTTAATGAGGTTTTTGCGCTCATCGCTGCTGATCCCGCGAGCAGTATCGATACCCCGCTCGCGCATACCGGTTTTCAGCGATTAACAAAAGAGTAGAAGCGTGGTCGAAAACCAAATCATACAAAAAAATTGGCAAGGCCATGAAGGCACCGTAGTTGCCTCCGCCAATGGCTTTGATGTCATTGATTGCAAGCTTTGCGGATTCAAGCACATCATTCCCATCCCCACCGAAGAAGAGCTGGAGAAGGCTTATCAGCACGACTACTACATACAGGAAAAGCCGCTCTACATAGAGCGCTATCGAGAAGACCTCGACTGGTGGAATATGGTCTACGCTCAGCGCTACGCAATTCTGGAACAGCATTTGCCTGCTGAGCGGCGGCGCTTGCTGGATATCGGTTCAGGACCAGGCTTCTTCCTGCTCAACGGCAAGAAGCGGGGCTGGCAGGTGAAGGGCATTGAGCCTTCTATGCAGGCGGCCAAGCACAGTCTTGGGTTAGGTCTTGATATTGAGAATGTGTTTTTTACTGAGACAACGGCGCCGAAGTTTGGGCATTTCGATGCCATCAACATGGGTGAAGTGCTGGAGCATATCCCAGACCCCGCTGCACTCTTGTCCTTGGTAAATGGTCAATTGAACGATAACGGCATGGTTTGCATCATAGTGCCCAACGACTTTAACCCCTTTCAGATGGTGCTGCGTGATCACCTCGGATTCGAACCTTGGTGGGTTGCTCCCCCGCACCACATTAACTATTTCGATTTTGATTCGCTTTCCAGGCTGGTAGAGCGATGCGGGTTCGAAGTGGTGCACAAAGAGGCCACCTTCCCGATCGATATGTTCTTACTCATGGGCGATAACTACATTGGGAACGATGAATTGGGGCGGGCATGTCATACAAAACGCATGAATTTTGAGAAGGCCATGAACCAAAGCGGGCTGGGTAATGTACTAACAGATTTGTATTCTGCATTTGCCAGCCAGGGTATGGGTCGTGAGGTTGTTCTGTATATGAAAAAAAACAGTGAATTCATAGAATGACCGTACTCATGAAAAATCAATGCCGTATATGTGGGTCATTTGAAGGTGTCTTTCTTGTAGAAAAAATACATGGGCACCTCAAGTCTGCATGGGTACTTTGCAAACATTGTGGAAGCGCACATATTGACCCTTATCCGACACAGGAAGAACTTACGAAGTATTACAACTCTGATTATATAAAAATGGATCTATCGGACGGAATGGATGCAGGTGTTAGCCATAAGCTCCGCTTTTCTGACGAATATAGATCGACAGTATTTAACGAATACGCTTATTCACTGAATGATGTTGGGTTTGAATCTGGGAGGCTCATTAATTCAGGTGATATATTGGATTATGGATGTGCGGATGGTGTTTTTTTTGATTTTTTGGTAGCCGAAGGTGTGCCTAAGGAAAATCTTTATGGCGTTGACATAGGCGCAGATATGATTTTGGTTGCAAGAGAAAAAGGTTATCGATGCTTTCATATTGAAGAGATCTCTAAGAAAAACTTTGGCTTAATAACTCTATGGGATGTGATTGAGCATGTACCACATCCTAGAGAGCTAGTCAGGGAAATCAAATCATTATTGTCAATCGGCGGGAGGGTTATTGTTCAAACGCCACATTTTGGAGATTTGACGCTATTCATGAAGGAGGCTTTCGCGCATTACCTTGTGGTAGAGCATTTGCATTTATTTTCTCGAAAAGCATTGCTCGCTCTTTTTGAAAATGAAGGATTCGAATGCGTAGCGCAGTCTTCTTTTGGGGCTAATGCTTATGCAAAATATGTTTCTGATCCATATAAAACAGCGTTTGACAAATTAGCAAAAAATTTGACTTTGGCGCTACCCAAGTTCTTCATTTTAAGTTGACGGGGCAGCTATAGCATGAAGAAAGAAAAAGCAATATGGCTATTCGCGGGCGGACCGATGCAGGAATCTGCCGCTAAGAAGATACTCGATTTCGGGTACAAGCTAATACTTGCAGACCTCAATCGAGATTGTGTTTGCGCGAAATATGCGCATGAATTTGTTGAGTGCGATACTTTTGATATCGATGGGAACAAGGCGGCAGCCGAGAAACTTCGACAAAAGTACACTATCTCCGCAGGAGTCACGCTTGCGGCGGACTGCCACGAGACAGTCGCGCATGTCAATCGACAACTCGGGCTCCCCGGAATCTCCCCCGAGATTTCGCACATTTGCAGACATAAGAATCTCACAAGAGCGGTCTTGACTGATGCGGGGATTCCTCAGCCACAATTCGCCTGTGTGCAAAATATCGAAGAGGCAAGATCATTTCTTGAAATCCTAGGAGGCCGATGTGTGATCAAGGCCACGGACAACTCGGGGAGCCGAGGTTTCGCTAAAATCAATTCACCAGTGGAGTTAACTGACGATGTATTTGCAACGGCCATCAGCGCAGGGACGAGCGGTTCAGTCATCATCGAAGAAGCATTGAATCCTCGCGAGGACTGCATTTCGGAACTGTCTGTTGAGACCCTCTGGTTCAATGGAAAGATGTACTGGCTGAATTGGGTCGATCGCTTATTTAGATCGGACTTGAAATTTTTTCCAAGTCTACATGGCTTGCAAATCGATCCCGTGAGTTGGGGGGTTGAAATCGGACATATCAATCCAGCATGCCATTCTGTTTCGATCAGGAATCAAATTCATGAAATGGTTCATGCTGCAGGGCTTGCCCTGGGCATGAAAGAGGAAAGCGGTGGGCATATCCTGAAAGCAGACGTCATGCTGACTAACCACGGCCCCATTATTATCGAACTGACCCCCCGCTTGTCTGGTGGGTGGGATAGTTCGGCTACGACCCCAGCAAGAGGCGCAGACTTTCAGGGCGGGATAATTCGCTTGGCACTTGGTGAACAACTCGACTTGGATTTGTGGTACTCGTTCTTCGAATTTAAGAACCCAAGTTTGTATGCATCAATAATGGCTGATATTTCTCCCGGGGCTAAAGACTGTATCGGGCGGAAATTTGCGCTAGGGATCGATTTCGAACGCGAGAAATCATTGCAATTAGCATTAAATAATGTCAAAGAAAGTAGCTATGTCATACCCATGGTGTAACGAGACAAAACTTGACGTTCTTCACGCGAGTGGTGGCGAATCAAAGCTCATTTTTAAAACAGCTAATGAAACTGCAGAGGTTTATCTGGATGGTGCGGATATTCTTAGCGTCGTATGCCGCCATGGTGGCCGGAAAACGGTCATTCAAAACCATGAAGCGCACCATATAGTGGTCGGGGAAGGCAATGCCCAAAGGGATGTCTACCATTATCTTAAGCCTGGCGGTCCGGCGCCGGAGTTGCGCCTGGGAATTACCAAGCATCGTGGTAATGGAACCTGGTCGAGTCTTCCGCATGACTTTGAATTAAACCCGGAACTTGGTTTTGAAGAAGTTTTCTTTTATCTGATTGCCGGCGGTAATCAAAGGGCTATCCAAGTCGGCGAGGGAGTGTGGCACGATGGTAGTGCTGTAAAGGCCGCATGGTTTGTTGATGACCATTCATTCAGTACCATTCCCATGGGCTATCACCCGGTTGTTGGCGAGCCTGGTGTCAAGGTTCACTACGTATGGGCTTACTTGTGCAAAAAACCATCGTGGGAAAAAATCTAATGCTTGCTCTTCCCAACCGTATTGCGGTGATCACTGGTGGCGCCGGTGCTCTCGGGCTGGCCATCGCCGAAACACTCCACTCCCTCGGTGCGCATATTATTTTGTTGGGGCGCTCTCCAGAAAAAATGGAGCAGGCTCTTGCGCAACTTGATCCTGACGGCAAACGTAGCGATTACTATGCTTGTGATGTCAGCGATGAAGCCTCATTGGCCCGTGTTTATAGCCAGGCTATTAGTACCTATTCAAAAGTCGATATTCTGGTGACCTGCGCTGCAGCACCGGCCGCATCTGGGAAATTAGAGGACATCCGCATGGAGCAGTGGCGATCCGTGCTTGCTACCGATCTTGACGGTGTTTTTTTGTCTTGTAAGACATTTGGTCGATCCATGATCGAGCAACGATATGGCCGGATCGTTAACTTGACTAGCTTCCATGACGTCGCCACTTACCCATTCAGGTCTGTCTACAATGCTGCCAAGTCTGGAGTCGAGGGTTTTTCACGTGCATTGGCGGTTGAGTGGGGGCACTATGGAATCACCGTAAATACGGTTGCGCCTGGTCCAATTCTCACCCCTCGAACAAGATGGTTTCTTTCGCAAGATGTCAACAATGAAGCCGGAATGCTTTCTCGTACACCTAATGTGAGGATCGGCGACTTAACAGATGTTAGCTCCACGGTTGCGTTCTTGGTCTCGGACGAAGCCAAACATATCAACGCACAGCAGATTGTCGTGGATGGTGGATGGACGAAAAATGCTTGGTGGGGGCGGCACACAGATCTGTGAATGAAAAATATTTCGGGAGTTGCATTTCAATGGCGCATATCTAGGATAATTTACCGTTTTGTGCAGAGGGGTCACAGTGAATGGAAAAGTCAATTTTCTCTCTTGAGAATAAGGTAGCCATCATTACCGGCGCGACTGGTGACTTGGGGTTTGCAATATCAAAAGCGTATATTGAAGCAGGCGCCACTGTTGTTCTGGCAGGACGCGACCAGAATAAACTTAAAAGCGCTATTCAAAAATTGGGGGAATCTTTAGATCGGGTCATCACTTATGTTGTCGATGTTGCTGACGCTAAGCAAGTTGATGCGATGATTGATGGTGTGATTCAGCGACTTGGACAAATCGATATTTTGGTGACCGCAGCCGGAATTCAACATCGGAGCCCCGCGCTGACTTTTAATCACGACGCATGGAATGAGGTCCTACAGATCAATTTAAACGGTACGTTTTATTGTGCTCAGGCCGCTGCTAAGCACATGATTTCGAAAAATTCCGGGCGGATTATCATGATCACCTCACTTACGGCAGAAATTGGTATACCTAATATCGCCGCTTATGCCGCTAGTCGTGGAGGAATTCGACAGCTATGCAAAGCCATGGCAGTGGAGTGGGCCCAGCATGGCATTACTGTGAACTGTATAGGGCCAGGTAGGTTTAGAACCAATATGACCGAAGATTTGTTTGTCGATGCATCGAAACGTACCAAATTCCTTGACGTTATACCCATGAAGCGTGCTGGCTCGCCAGAAGACTTGGCTGGTGTTTCGGTTTTCCTAGCCTCTGATGCATCGAGTTATATTACGGGTCAGTCAATCTATGTCGATGGCGGTTGGCTCGCTGGATGCGGTAACCTTTTAGGGTAGTCTTAATCATGGTCGATTTTATTGCTGAGGTTTCAAGTAATCATTCCAGAGACCTTGAGCGGTCTTTGGATTTTATCCAGTGCGCTGCAGATGCGGGGTGTTCTGCGGTCAAATTTCAACTATTCCGTGTGGATCAGTTGTTTGTAGCCAATGCGTTGCCGGCATCTGAAGTAAAACGGAGAAAAAACTGGGAGCTGCCGCTGGAGTTTGTACCCAAACTGGCACAACGGTGCCGTGAATTGGGCATTGAGTTCTCTTGTACGCCGTTCTACCTGGACGCGGTTTCAGCACTTGAGCCGCATGTGGCGTTCTTCAAAATCGCCTCCTACGAATTGCTCTGGGATGAGCTGCTGGCCGCCTGCGCTCGAACCGGCAAGCCAGTGATTCTCTCTACCGGAATGGCGACGATTGATGAGATCAAGCACGCGGTTGAAGTGCTTCATCAAAACGGTTGTAAGACCCCGACGCTTCTTCACTGCACTTCGGCCTATCCTACGCCTTACGCTGAAGCTAACCTTGCTGCAATCGAGACCCTTCGCCAGGTGACGGGCTGCGAGGTAGGTTGGTCTGATCACACCGTGGAGCCCGCCGTTATCCACCGGGCGATTCATCGGTGGGGCGCCAGGATCATTGAATTTCATCTCGATCTGGATGGCAAGGGGGAAGAGTTCGAGGCGGGGCATTGCTGGCTGCCGGATCAGATCGCTGCCGTGATTCGGGATGTGAAGAAGGGTTTTGAAGCTGATGGTAATGGCATCAAGGAGCCAGTCCCCTCTGAACTGTCCGATCGTATGTGGCGCGCGGATCCATCGGACGGGCTGCGACCGCTGAAGGGGATTCGCGAGCAGTGGAAATGATCGAATTGGGGCTTGGCGGTCTTGCATGAATGCCCTGATTGTCTGCCATGCGGGCGCGGGGTTGGGTCTTGGGCATTTGACGCGCTCCCTTGTAGTGGCCCGTGCTTTACATCAAGAACTTGGCGCCAAGGTACATCTTCTGATTCAGGGAGATCCGGTTCAGCGCTCTGATCTGGGTGAGTTTGAACATCATTTTCTGAGTGTTCAGGAAAACCTGCTCTATGCGGTCAGGCAGCAGGTACAAAATGTCGATGTCAAAATTGTGGTTCTTGATTTGCATCCTCGCCTAGTGCCAGCGGATATCGATGGGCTTTTGGAGGATTTGAGGCGGGGTGGTTGCAAAGTCATCAGCGTAGATGGCCTCGTGAATCATCGCAGCAAATTGGATTTGGTCTTTATCCCGTCGTTTCGTTTTTCGCCAGCAGAGGGTTTAATTGGGGCGGCGCCGATTCTGTTTGGATGGGACTGCTTTCTGCTGAATGTGAGACGCCCCCCCATTGAGTGGAAATCTGGCGGGAAGGTTCTCGCCTTGACTGGGGGCAGCGACGCAACAGGCTTGGGTAAGACATTGCCGACGCTACTGAATGAGGCGCTTCCTGGCGGCACCGAACTGCACTGGGTTACCGGTCCTTATGCACAAGAACCGGTTTGGCCTGTTTTCCCGCGGCTTTCGATGTTGAATCATCAATCCCCATCCGGTCTGGATGACCTGATGGCCGAAGCAAATTATGCGGTGACAGTTTATGGCGTAAGCTTTTTCGAGTTGCTTTATTACGGCGTGCCAACAGTCGTGTTCTCGCCCTACGGCAACAAAGATGATGAAGAACTGGCCGCAATTGCGGAAGTGGGGGTTGCGCTGGTGGCGAAGGATGAAGTGGATGCGGTGGGCAAACTGAAGGAATTGATGGCAGATCATAAGTTGGCTACCTCCCTCTCACATCACGCGAGGCGGAGGATGCCGACTCTGGGTGGGCAGAAATTTGTGCAGGCCGTGGCGGCGTTGTTGGCCTAGTCATGACTCAAGGCTATCTCATTTTTCACCTCAATCTCGCATTCTCGTCGATCCCGGCTGAGGCGCGGCCCGAGGCGATTCGTAAGTGTTACTGGCCGTTGCTGGAGTTGGCTGAGAGCACGGGTATCCCTATCGGAATAGAACTGACCGGTTGGACCCTGCAGCAGATGGTTTTGCTTGATCGGTCTTGGGTGCAGCGCTTCCGCCAGATGCTTGAAGGCCAGCAGTGCGAACTAATCGGCAGCGGTTGGTCCCAGATCATTGGGCCGCTGGTGCCGTACGAGGTGAATCGCTGGAACCAGAAACTGGGGCTGGAGGCTTATCAGCAAATGCTGGGGGGCACGCCCAAGATCGCCTTGGTTAACGAGATGGCTTTTTCGACTGGAATGGTGGATGTGTATGCCGAGGCCGGTTACGAAGGCATCGTCATGGATCGGGACAATGTGCGCCTTGCGCTGGACCTGGATCATGCGCCGATATCGGCAACGCCAACACATGCGATGGGCTGTAGAGATATTTCAGTACCCGTGCTGTGGTCGGACTCAATACTTTTTCAGCGGTTGCAACGGGTCGTGCATGGAGATATCCCGGTCTCCGAGTACATGGCTTACGTTAAGCAACGCGCAGATCAGGACGGTGCTGCGCTGCCCATCTACTGCAATGACGCAGAGATATTCGACTACCGACCGGGGCGATTTACGACCGAGTCGCGCCTGCACCCAGAGGGGGAGTGGGAACGACTTAAACGCGTATGTAACCGGCTGCAAAAAGACCTTGCGCTAGCTTGGCTGAGCCCTAGCGAGGCCTTGAATTTCCAGGCAGCTACGCCAAGCCAGAATATCAAGCGATTGACTTCAGTGAGCCAGCCGATTCCCGTCAAGAAACAGGCAAAGTACAACATTACTCGCTGGGCAGTGACGGGCAGGGATGATCTGTGGCTCAACACGTCTTGCCACCAGATTCATCAGGCATTAGTTGAAAACGGTGATGAGCATGACGTCAACTGGCGGGAACTCTGCGAATTATGGGCTAGCGATCTCCGTACTCATATCACCGACGGGCGTTGGAATGATGTGGTTGCGCGTGTTTCTACGTTAAGGCGTCGATTGGATCTGGAACAACTCCGGGGTAAGCGCATCGAAACCGCCGGAGCTCATCTGCCCCTGAACGGGATCACGATGCCGGAAGGCGTACGGATTGATCAGGACGAGGAGGGGATTCTGTGGACCATCAAGACGCCCCATGTTCAGCTTGTCTTGAATGCGCGTCGTGGCCTGGCAATAAAGTCGCTGGCGTTCAAGTCCCATAACGACGAGCCTGTTGTCGGCACTTTGCCGCAAGGCTACTTTAGCTCCATTGAATTGGGTGCAGACTGGTACTCAGGAGGCGTGGTCATTGAAATGCCCGGTGAGCGCACTCGCATGACCGATCTTGAATGGGTTTCGCCAAACATCCGGCAGCGAGGCACTGAGCTATTGATCAGCGCAATGATTTCACTGGTCCAAGGCACTTTGGAGAAAACAATCACGATTGATGTTGAAACCGAACAGGTAAAGTTGACGTACGATTTTCAGCAGTTCGAACGCCCGCTGGGGATCGTTCGCGTTGGAATCGTCACCCTTCTTCCTGAGTCGTTTTCGTTACCCCTTACAGTGCGTTGCGTAAATGGCGGGCAAGAAGCCGAATTGTTCTCGCTCGACCATGTGGTTAATCATGGCCGCGCCGCTTCGACATTAGTCTCAAGCACGGCCGCTTTCGGCGCAACGGATGGGCGCCTTGTGATTGAGGATGCCAGAAGCCGTGGGTTTGTTCTGACCTGGGATCCCGCCGACTGCGCAGCTATACCCATGTTGCAACATCATCGGTCGCAAGATCGCTATTTAACTCGGCTTTGGTTTTCCCTGTGTGAGTTGGATGACACTTCACGAACGGGAGGTAGGTTAATGCGGTTTTCTGTTGTGTTGAGCGCGCTATAGTGCTCAATAGTTAATAATTATTTCTGGCGATAGCCAAGGAATGTTTGGTATTTGGGCCGCATGGTTGAAGTGACTTGAACCATGCCTCAGTTAGGTACATCAGGACAATCAGGAGAGCCATCATAATGGACAGCGAGCGTACTTTAATTGAAGGGGAAACGGACGCCTGTAAAGATACTGGTGTGGTTTCTTTGTATTCGCAGAGAATGCGGGAAAATGAAGGCACTATCCTGCTTAAGAACCAAGTGGAGATGGATTTGTGTACGACTTATGCGGTTGGGCCAAAAATACTAGATGTGGGTGTAGGCACGGGGCGGGCATCCCTCGCGCTTGCGGCCTTGGGATTCGAGGTTACCGGTGTTGACGGCTCGCAAGCAATGCTGGACGAATGTCGCCGTATGGCCGCTGAGTTGCCAATAGCGCTCAAACTGGGTGACGTTGCTGCCCTCCCTTTCCATAACGAGCAATATCATACCCTGATGGCACTCAACGTGATGGCGCAATTCCCTCACTGGCAGACAGTGCTAGCGGAATGGAAAAGGGTTGTGGTGCCTGGTGGAAGAATAATTTTTGATATTCATTCTTTGGATCATGTTTTAGCTGCATGCGGAGAAAGTAAGGCAGAAATCTTATCTAGGAGTACTGCACAGGATGGCGACTCCTTCATCATGCGTGTGTCGGTGTCTGACGTGGTAGAGCAGGCTAACCGACTCGGGCTAACAATTAAGGAAATTATTCCTTATGGCGCATTTTTTGGAGGGGAAAATACTAACTACTGGTTGTATGACTCTTTGGAGTCGAGTTTCTGGTGGAATCGTTTTATGTCCCTCCTTTCAGTAGACGAACGCTTGTTCCAGTTTGTCTTATTTTTGGAAGAACAATGCGTCTCTTCTTTGAGTTGCACCATGACCGGACGAATGATGGTCATCTTGGAAAATCGCGCTGACAACAGCGCCAATGAAAATTGGCTAAAAAGAAACCAGCATCTCAATGAAGCGCTCCTCGGGAATTTCTCATCGTCTGCAGTCGTACCCTATCTGCCTCAGCCATTTGATGCATGGCGCAACACCTTGAATGAGCATCTGGATTATTCGAGGAATAGCGTTTTTTTCTATCATTTGTGGTCCAAGTTGTTCCCTAAAATTGGACGGCTTGACTTGGAGTCATTGTTGGCGCCACGCCACATTAAGGCGATGCAGCGTTGGCGTGATCAAGATAACCAAGATCAGACAACGCTTCAGTTCGCACAAGAATGGTATTGCCAACCCAGAATAAATGAACTGCTCGAATATAAGGGTGTGTCGCTTGGATCCGGTATGGAATATTTACTAATGCAGGATTTATTAAGTGCTGCTGGGCACATGCCGGATAAAATAAAATGAAACAGGCCGCTGTGTTATATCTTCTTTGGTCTAAGAATGGCCTTGTCTTACTCAATTACTTGTCTCAGAAGCCACGGGTTGTGCTGACGCTGGCACAGTACTGCAACGATGAAGTGAAACGCGAAATTGAGTTAAGAGGAAGTCGGTTACTGATTCTCGAATCGCTTCTTACAAAGAGCGAAATAGATAAATTGAGAGAAGCGTCTGCTACGCGTGCTGAGCAATGTAAAGCGCTAATGACAGATGCTTCATGGATAAGCTGGCGTAATCGTTTTAGTGCTGACCCGAGCATAACAGATGCAATAATTTTACAAAATTTTGTTCAGCATCTTTTTGAAGGTATGGTTATCGTTGAGATGTTAGAAAAGGTTCATCAGCAGTTCTTTCTTGAGTTGGTTCTTGTCAACGAGGACTACATGCAATTATCAAAGACTGTTGTCTGTTGGGCCAAAACGAGAAACATTCCAAGCTTACATCTTGCGCATGCGCTTCAACTGGCTAAGCCTTACACGGTGCATGGGCAGTTGAGTGCTGATGTGGTTGCGGTTTTTGGGGAGAGAGGAGCGGAGCCCTACTACGATCTTGGAATACCTCCCGATCGCATAAGGATTACGGGAAATCCGGCCTGGGATATTTATGCACAATACAAGCAGAAACGTGAGTTACTTCGCAAATACGTCATTACCAAGTATGCCTTTGATTCAGAGGCGCCCATCTTGTTGTTTGGAACAACCTCGCGTGGAGAGCATTCGGCACTTGCTGATGATGCACTCATTGATAACACGTTGATTACAGTTTTTCAGGCCTATGCTGAGCTACGGAAGACAGGTTTTGCCCTAAATTTGATCATTAAAGATCGCGCGTCTAATGTAGCTTTTGGGCGCAATCTTGTTATGGCTGCAGCAAGTGAAGCGGGCGTTCAGTCTAATTCTTTTGCTTATGTGACAAGCGAAACCGAGATACACATAACGGCAGCAGATGTTGTAGTTTCAGTGGATTCAAATCTTACAGTGGAAGCGATGCTCGCAGAAGTTCCGGCTATTAATTTGATCAACGAGCCTGGTGTGCGTCTAGGCCCAATTTTTGATGGCGGCTCGGGTATTGTCGAGGTGGAGCCGAATAATCTAATCAATGCCTTAGTGGGTGTTCTCTACGATACCGATTTTCGTGCGCAACTGTTGGAAGCCTCGAAGGCAAGAGTGCATTATTACAATTCCACCATAGATGGGACAGCGACTGAACAGGTGACAAAGCTAATGGGTGAAATGGCATTGGATAATGATACTTCTGCGCGACCCTCCCTGCGCGCAACGATTCTTTCTAGCCCCGACCACAAGGCCGAACCCAGCGCTTATGATGCATTGGGCGCGAGTAGCGCAACCCTGATGGAAGGCCATCCGGATATTCCTCGCATAGACCTGATAGCAATGTTTGAGCGGCG
Organism: Burkholderiales bacterium; assembly: GCA_018781585.1. Classification (GTDB taxonomy): domain Bacteria; phylum Pseudomonadota; class Gammaproteobacteria; order Burkholderiales; family Thiobacteraceae; genus RBG-16-58-11. The sequence continues at coordinate 43,161 of JADMJT010000109.1, read as the reverse complement.
GCCTCAACGTGTACTTGAAATTGGTTGCAATAGGGGGGGAATCGGAGCAGCGATTAAGGAAAAATTTCCGGAAGCGGAAGTAATCGGCATTGAATTTAATAAAGCGGCAGCCGAAGTTGCCAGTAGTCGGATTGACAGGGTGATAAATGAAAAAATCGATGGGATCAATTGGGACGATGTCGGAATTGAACCCAACAGCATAGATACGGTAATTATCGCTGACGTTCTTGAGCACTTTTATGATCCATGGAGTGTGCTTGCCAACCTTAAAAAGGTATTGACATCCGATGCGCAGATTCTTGCCGGTATTCCTAACGTACGAAATTTGTGGCTGATGGATCAATTAGCACAAGGGCGTTGGTCATGCGAGCATGCTGACCTCTCGGATATGACGCCCATCCGGTTTTTTACGCTTGAAGAAATGAAGAGGGCTTTTAGAGAAACCGGTTATGCAGTGTCGAAAATCGGAGCAAACAAGGATGGCCGAGTGGTCATTCCGAGTATGAGTGGAAATAGTGTTGATATCGAAACAGACAAAATCATAATCAAGAATGCTACACCGGAGGAGGTATTCGAACTAAGTGCGCTTCAGTTTTTCATGCTGGCACGGCCATCGCTGAATGATGTCGAAGATGCCGGTTATGTAAAACATGCATTTAAGAAGGAAGAGCCGCGCGAAATCGATCGCAACCAGCAAGAATACCTAGCGTGGCGTAGCAAGCGTAGCTTGCAGGAGATCGACGCGCAATTATTTGCGGAACGCATGACACTGGTTTGGAAAGAGCGCCCCGTGTTTCAGATTGTGCTGATCTTGGCGCCCGGCGAAGAGCCGCTCCTAGCGGACACACTTGACTCGCTTGGGGCTCAGTTCTATGCGGATTGGCGATTGACAGTCGTTGCCGACTTTCCAGCCCCGGATGCGGTTTTTCATGAGCTAGCCCAGTTGCGCTGGATCGAAGCGCGTACGACCGCCGAAAGGGGGGCCGCCGTGAATGCGTTGATTGCTGGGGCGGACACGAGATGGCTGTTGCTGGCGCCTCCGGGCGCGGCGCTCGAGCCGCATGCCCTCATTCGCTGTGGAGATTACGTTAACCTGCATCCGGAGTGGCGGCTTATTTACTGCGATGATGATCGGGTCAACGCAACCGGAGAATTTGCCGAACCGCGCTTTAAACCCGATTTCAACCTCGACTTTCTGCGTTCAACGGACTATATCGGACCCTGCCTGTTCCGGGCCGATGCGCTGGGTGAGACCGGTGGATATTCGATTCTGGAACGGGCAGAGACTTACGATATGGCCTTGCGGGTGCTTGATCGGTATGGGGAGCAGGCGATCGGTCATGTCGCGGATGTTCTGCTGCACCTCCCGAGCAGTTGGGATGCCATAGGCAACGAGGAGAATGCGCGAGAGGCGGTCAACCAGCACCTTGTCCGCCAGGGGATCCAAGGCAGGGTGGACGAGGGTTATGTGCCAGGCACGCATCGCGTTGTCTATGAGCGGGTGGGTAATCCGCTCGTATCCATCATCATCCCGAACCGCGACAAGCTCGAGTTCCTGGAGCCATGTGTGGAGAGCGTGCTCGAGAAGACCAGCTACGCCGATTATGAAATTCTCATCGTGGACAATCAGAGCACCGATCCCGATGTACTCGATTACTACGAGGAATTGCGGCAGCGGTTCCCGGGGCGGCTGCGCGTGCTTTCTTTTGACGCCGAATTCAACTTCGCGGCCATGAATAACCTGGCCGCACGGGAGGCAAAAGGCGAGTACCTCCTGCTGTTGAATAACGATACGCAAATTGTTCAGGGTGAATGGCTCGAGCGCCTGCTGTCATATGGGCAGCGTCCCGACGTCGGCATCGTCGGGGCGCGGCTGGTGTATCCAGAGTCGGGAAAGCTCCAGCACGCCGGCGTTGTATTGGGCATGAGCTGCATTGCCGATCATCCGTTCAACGGTGTCCTGTCTATTACCGACCCCGGCTACATGCATCGCGCCCAGGTGGATCAGAACTATTCAGCGGTGACCGCTGCCTGCCTGCTGATTCGCAAGAGCCTCTATGAGGAGATTGGGGGAATGGATGCGGAACACCTGAAGGTGCTCTTCAACGATATCGACTTATGTTTGCGAGCGGGTGATTTGGGTTACAAAATTGTCTGGACCCCATTCGCGACGGTTGTGCATCATGGTTCGAGCAGCTTGAAGGAGGCGGAGCCCGACGTGATGAAATACGCCATCAACGCCGAACGCGCAAAACGCGAATACACCACCATGTTTCAACGTTGGTTGCCGCTGCTGGCGAGTGACCCTGCCTACAATCGGCACTTAAGTCTCATGCAGCCGGGCTATCAAGTGGAAGGCACGGTAGTCATTGATTGGGATCCGAACTTTCACGATCGGCCGAGAATACTCGCATCGCCGCTAGCGGGTGGATCCGGCGAGTATCGCGTGATCGGCCCGTTCCGGGCCCTGAGCCGCGCGGGTCTGGCGCAGTGCGATGTGGTTCAAATGGGGAAAATGTTCCAAACACGGATATTGATGCCGACGGAAATCGAGCGCTCAAAACCGGATACCCTGGTGTTGCAAACCGCGATAGACAACGCGCATCTGCAAGCGTTGGCGTCTTACAAACAGCACAATCCAGATGTGCTGCGCGTGTTTGCGCTGGATGACTTGATGACGCAGGTTCCCAGACAAAACGCTTATTACCGCCATTCCTTCCGGGATGCCAAGCCGAGGATGCGCAAGGCGTTGGCCTTGTGCGACCGGGCGGTGGTCAGTACCGAGCCGCTGGCCGAATTGTGTCGCCCGATGATCGAAGAAGTGCATGTGATACCCAATCGCTTGGAACGCGCCCTATGGGGCGATCTAACATCACACCGCCGACAGGGGGCAAAACCGCGTGTGGGATGGGCGGGCGCACAACAGCACGCGGGCGATCTGGCCTTGATTGAAGCGGTGGTTAAAGCAACAGCGAGTGAAGTGGATTGGGTGTTCTTCGGTATGTGTCCCGATACGTTGCGCCCCTATGTGCGCGAGTTCCATGATTTTGTCTTGTCCTTCTATGACTATCCGGCCAAATTGGCCAGCTTAAATCTTGACCTGGCGGTTGCGCCTCTGGAACTTCACCCGTTCAACGAAGCCAAGAGCAACCTGCGCCTATTGGAGTACGGCATATTGGGCTGGCCGGTAGTGTGTACCGATATCTATCCCTATCAGAATGCACCGGTTGCGCGCGTGACGAATAATGATCCGCAAGCCTGGGTCGATGCGATTCGCGAGCGTGTGCATGATCTGGATGCTGCCGCACGCGAAGGCGATCAATTAAAACAATGGGTATTGCAAAACTACATGCTTGAAGATCATTTAGACGAATGGTTGCGTGCCTTGGTGCGTTGACCCGATCAAATGGACACGCATGCCTTAATCAAGCAGGCCTCCGATAGCCATCTGCGCGGCGATTTAGCGGCAGCAGAGGCGGGCTATATGCAGCTACTCGCCGCTGATCCTGACAATATCGACGCGCGCTTCTTGAATGCGACCTTGCACGCGCAACAAAGCAAGTGGGCGTTGGCCGCCGACGAGCTGCGCCAACTGGTCGTCCTGCAACCCACTCATATAGATGCCTGGCTAAACCTAGCGCATGTATTGGAGGCGCTATCTGATATAGCGGCTGCGGCGGAGTGCTATAAGGCGGTGCTATCGCATCGTCCGCATGACGCACAATCCTGGTATCACTTGGGCCTCATGGCTTATCGGACGAAAAATTTTGCAGAAGCCGAAGGCGCATATCGGCAATTTGTCGCGCTGACGCCATCGTCTGTAGAGGGCCATTTTAATCTGGGCGCTACGCTGCATGAGCTGATGCGCTTACGCGAGGCGGAAGCGCAGTACCAACGTGTATTAGTGCTGGATGCAAGCCAGGTCGAGGCGCATCGCGGGCTTGGCACCATCGCCATGCAGGAACGGCGCTACGCCGATGCGGTGGCGTATTTTCAAGCGGGATTGGCCATCGCACCCAACGACGTAGAGCTGTTGAGTAATCTGGGCGTCATGCTACAAAAATGCCAGCGCATGACCGAGGCCGAGTCGGCATTCAGACAAGCCATCGCGCATCAGCCCGACCACATTAACGCGCATTTTAATCTCGCTTTAATTTTGCTGCTTAAAGGCGAGTTTGAGGAAGGCTGGCGCGAATATGAGTGGCGATTGCGTATTAAGCAGCGGCAACTGATGGCATTTAATCAGCCGCAATGGGAAGGTGCGCCGCTCGCTGGCAAAACCATTCTGTTGCGCGCCGAGCAAGGATTTGGCGATACCTTTCAGTTTGTGCGCTATGCGCCTTTGATTCGGGCCTTGGGGGGTAAAGTCGTGATGGCGTGCCAGCCCGGACTCAAGCGGCTGTTATTGCGTACGCCCGGCATCGACATGATTGCCGAGAGACCGGTTTCGGGTGCGCCCTTGGTGGCGTTCGATACGCACTTGCCTTTACTGAGTTTGCCGCGTGTTTTTAATACGCGGAGCGAAACCATCCCATGCGAATTTCCCTACATTCATCCCGAACCATGTTTAGTGCAACGTTGGGCCGCGCGCTTGGGAGGCGATCCACGCTTGCGTGTCGGGATCGTGTGGGCAGGGCGGCCCACGCATGAAGACGACAAAAATCGATCCTGTGCGCTGCATCATTTTCTCGATTTGCTCGCGCTGCCGGACATAGGTTTTTACAGCCTGCAAAAGGGAGAGGCGGTGCGCGATTTGCAAGATTTGGAATTCAGCGAGCGCGTCGTCGACCTCGATCCAGAGATTGACGATTTTGCCGACACGGCTGCCGCCATAGCCAATCTGGATGTAGTGATTTGTGTGGACACCGCCGTCGCACATTTGGCAGGCGCGATGAATAAACCGGTTTGGGTGATACTGCCTTATGCGCCTGATTTTCGCTGGCTGGAGGCAGGGGATGCCAGTCCTTGGTATGCCAGCATGCGTTTGTTTCGGCAAGCCAATGCGGGCGATTGGGAGAGTGTATTCACGCGCTTGAAATCATCGCTGATGCAGCTTGTTGCGACCCGCGCACCGATGACAGCAAACCTGGCAACTTACGACGCAATAACGATCTCCTTGCTGCGCCAGACACGGCTAGCGGTGCGCGAAGCAAGATGGGATATGGTGGATTCCACTGCGCTATCCGCAGTAACGCATGCGGCAATGCCGGAAGCCAATTGGCTGCTCGGTGTAGCGGAATTGAAGCAAGGACTATTCGCTGAATCCTTAACGCATTTGGTCGTGGCTTATGAGGCTTGGCCTGAGCATCCCGAGGTGTTGCGGCTGCTGGGCATCGCCTTGCAATCGCTGGGGCAAGCTGAACAAGCAGAGGCTTTTTATCTGGAGGCGCTACGCTTCGGTAATGATGATCCTGAAGTGTTGTTTAACTTAGGTTTATTGCGTCATACCGCAGGCGAGCTTCTGCACGCGAGCCATTATTATCAAGCCGCGTTGGCGCTAAAGCCACATAGCCCTGAGTGCCTGAATAATTATGGTTTGACCTTGCTGAGTTTAGGAGAGCGGAATCAGGCCATCACGCAATTCAAAGAAGCGATCAGGCTTGCGCCGACTTTTGTGGAAAGTTTGGTGAATTTGGGCAATGCGCTGTATTTGGAAGGGCAGCTTGCAGATGCGGCAAACTGTTTCCGTCAAGCTTTGAGTATTCAAGCGAACCATGCGGGCGCGCACAATGCGCTCGGCGTAGCACTCAAGGCGCAGGGAAAGCTGCTTGATGCTGTGGCCGAATTCAAGCAGGCATTAAGCATTGATGCGTCCCTGCTTGAAGCGCGAAACAACCTGGGCAATACCTGCCGTGCCTTGGGGCGGATTGATGAGGCGGTAAAGCACTATCGGGCAGCACTCGCGCAAAACCCTGAGAACGCTGGCACCTGGAGTAATTTGGGCGCTGCCTTGCAACGCCAAGGCGAAGTGCAAGCGGCGCTTGACGCTTTTGATCGCGCTATTCAAATCACACCAGATTTTGCTGAGGCGCGCTGGAATCGCGCGCTTGCTTGGCTATTATTGGGCGACTATGCCCGAGGTTGGCCCGAATACGAGTGGGGTATCCGGGCGGGTGCGCGGCCCATGACGCAATACGCTTATCCTGCTTGGCAGGGTGACATGCTGCCAGGGAAAACCTTGCTGGTTAGCGCCGAGCAGGGCTTCGGTGACGCCATCCAGTTTACTCGCTTTTTGAGTCGAGCCAGGTCGCGCGTGGGTAAGTTGGTCGTTGCATGCCAACCGGCCTTGCATGCACTGATCCGTGCATGTGAGGGCGTCGATAGCGTGATTTCGAATAACGATGTGCCGCTTGCGCTGATTGATATGCAGGTTCCGCTCATGAGCTTGCCCGGTTTGTTCGGGGTGACGCTGGCTGATGTGTCCGAGCCAGCGCCCTATATGGTGGCAGATGCAAGCTGCATCGCACGAATCAAGCCAGCGATTACGCAATCTGCTGATAGTTTCAAAGTGGGGCTGGTGTGGGCGGGCGCGGCTGCACATCAAGATGATCTGGATCGTTCTTTGGACGTTAAATTATTGGCTGCGGCACTCGCCGGCATGCCACGCACCGTGTTTTATAGCTTGCAACTAGGGCGTGACACGGGTGAATACGTAAATGCTGGTCTTCCGATGAACGATCTCTCCCCGTTGCTAAGCGATTTTGCCGACACGGCTGCGGCCATTAGCCAACTCGATCTGGTGATTTCCGTGGACACGGCAGTGGCTCACTTGGCCGGAGCGATGGGTGTGCCGGTATGGGTTTTGCTGCCCTATGCGCCGGATTGGCGTTGGGGATTAAAGATGCAAACAACGCCTTGGTATCCCTCGGCACGCCTATTTCGGCAAACTCTGCGCGGAGATTGGCAACTCGTCTTGAAAACACTGGCCGAGGCCTTACGCAATAAAGTTAACTAATTGAAATAAAACAAATAAAACAAGTTCAACAAGACCGTAGTTGGGTTCTCCTTTTTTATCAGCGTTCGCTAAAGCTTGGCTGCTTCAAGACCGTTACAGAGTATGTCGACGCCGGAAATGAATTTTCGGGACTGTCGTCCGCTTAAAACGCGCTTTGTAATTTGAAGGAGAATCATCATGGCTTTAGTCGTCAATACCAATATTGCATCTCTTAATGCACAACGTAACCTGTCTGCGTCAGGCCAACAGTTGGCTGTTACCTTGCAGCGCTTGTCTTCCGGCCTGCGTGTGAACAGCGCGAAAGACGATGCAGCAGGTCTTGCTGTGTCGCAAGCATTCACAGCGCAAATTCGTGGTAACGGCCAAGCAGTACGTAACGCCAACGACGGGATTTCTCTCGGTCAAACGGCGGAAGGTGCGCTGGGTCAGATCGGCAGTAACGTACAGCGGATTCGTGAAATCGCCGTGCAGGCGGCGAACGGTACGATTAGCAACACCAACCGGTCGCAACTGCAAAAAGAGGTGGATCAGCTGACGCAAGAGATCTCGCGGATTGTCAGCACCACGCAGTTCAACGGCACCAATCTGCTCTCGGGTGCGAGCACGCTAACCTTCCAGGTCGGCGCGGACGGCACATCGACCAACCAATTGTCGGTGACCACGACCAATCTCGCGCTAACGGGCGCGGCGGGGCTATTTACCTTCAGTGGTACGTTGACGGCTACGGGCGTTGTCAACGTGACCACCCAGGCCACTGCTTCCGCTGCGCTGGCGTCCTTGGATTCCGACATCAGCCAAGTGTCGACGATACGCTCGACCTTTGGCGCGGTGCAGAACCGGTTTGAAGCGGTGATCTCCAGCTTGCAAAACTATGTGGAGAACTTGGAAGCATCTCGCAGCCGTATTTTGGATGCGGATTTTGCAGCAGAGACGGCCAACTTGACCCGCGGCCAGATTCTGCAACAAGCGGGTACCGCCGTGTTGTCTCAAGCCAATGCACTCCCGCAAACGGCTTTGAGTCTGTTGCGGTAATCGTAGCCGAGAAACATTGACGGCGGCATTTAAGCAGCCGTCTGCGGCAACGCACTTTGTAATTTGAAGGAGAATCATCATGGCTTTAGTCGTCAATACCAATATTGCATCTCTTAATGCACAACGTAACCTGTCTGCGTCAGGCCAACAGTTGGCTGTTACCTTGCAGCGCTTGTCTTCCGGCCTGCGTGTGAACAGCGCGAAAGACGATGCAGCAGGTCTTGCTGTGTCGCAAGCATTCACAGCGCAAATTCGTGGTAACGGCCAAGCAGTACGTAACGCCAACGACGGGATTTCTCTCGGTCAAACGGCGGAAGGTGCGCTGGGTCAGATCGGCAGTAACGTACAGCGGATTCGTGAAATCGCCGTGCAGGCGGCGAACGGTACGATTAGCAACACCAACCGGTCGCAACTGCAAAAAGAGGTGGATCAGCTGACGCAAGAGATCTCGCGGATTGTCAGCACCACGCAGTTCAACGGCACCAATCTGCTCTCGGGTGCGAGCACGCTAACCTTCCAGGTCGGCGCGGACGGCACATCGACCAACCAATTGTCGGTGACCACGACCAATCTCGCGCTAACGGGCGCGGCGGGGCTATTTACCTTCAGTGGTACGTTGACGGCTACGGGCGTTGTCAACGTGACCACCCAGGCCACTGCTTCCGCTGCGCTGGCGTCCTTGGATTCCGACATCAGCCAAGTGTCGACGATACGCTCGACCTTTGGCGCGGTGCAGAACCGGTTTGAAGCGGTGATCTCCAGCTTGCAGAACTATGTGGAGAACTTGGAAGCATCTCGCAGCCGTATTTTGGATGCAGATTTTGCGGCAGAGACAGCCAACTTAACCCGTGGTCAAATCTTGCAGCAAGCGGGTACCGCCGTGTTGTCTCAAGCCAATGCACTCCCGCAAACGGCCTTGAGTCTGTTGCGCTAAGCGTACTAGGGAAGCGAAGAAATCATGAACTACATCGCCGCAAATAATCGCATCGGTGCGGTTCATGCTCAACGCTTCATTGATTGGAGGGCATAGCCATGCCAAACGACCTAATTAGCAATATCGGTCAGGGAGTAGCACGGGAGAGTGGAAAGGCAGCAAATCAGCCTATCCCTACTCCCACGGAAACGGCGAGTGCCCCGGCTGCAACGCAGACGGGATCGAGTAAATCCACACCCATCGCTGATCCGGAATTGGTCAAAAAAGCCGCCGCGCAGATTAACGAGTTTATTCAATCAAGCTCGCGCAACCTGCAATTTTTGGTGGACAAAGCCAATAACCGGATTATCGTGAAAGTTGTGGACAAGGAAACCGGTGAAGTGATTCGCCAGATTCCTGGAGAAGAAACACTTGCTATCGCGAGTAGTTTGAATACGTCGAAAGGCGTACTGATTCAGTCTAAAGCCTGACAAGTAGTAAACCCGGTGCGGCTCTTTGGGGTCGCACCCTTTTCAAGGTGAATTGAAATGGAAGTGGAGGATTAAATCATGGCAATCAGCTCAGCCGGGATAGGCTCCAATATCGATGTGAATTCGCTGGTTAGCCAGTTGTTGGCGCTGGAGCGCCGACCTTTGGATAGACTCAACCTACGTAAAACGCAATATAACGCTGAGCTTTCTTCCTATGGAAAAATATCCAGCGATTTATCAGGATTTCAATCGGCTGTCTCAGCGCTCAAAACAGCCGAAAGTTTTAAGGTTTTCACCGCTACTGCTGCGAACACCACGTATCTGAGCGCCAGTGCGGATTCTACCGCGAGCGCGGGCAGTCATTCGATCATCATTACTGACTTGGCTCAGGCGCAAAAATTGGTTTCTGTCACGTTTGCCGACACCACCACCACGACAATCGGCACAGGTTCGCTGACAATCGCAAACGGCGCGAGTTCGTTCGCGGTAACCATTGATTCGTCCAACAACACGTTGGATGGCATTGTGAACGCGGTGAATGCCGGATCCAGTAATTTTGGCGTATCCGCCTCCATCGTGAATGACGGCACGGGTTATCGTTTATTGTTTTCGCCCAATGATACAGGCACCGCTTATGCGGTGACCGTGGCGGTGAGTGATACGGGCGATAGCAACAATACCGACACGAACGGCTTATCGCGGCTGTCTTATACTGCGGGTGCGCTCAATCTCAGCCAAACCCAGGCCGCGAAAAACGCCCTCATCACCGTGGATGGTTTATCAGGCATCAGTAAGGCCTCGAACACCATCACCGACGTGATTCAGGGCGTGACCTTGAATCTAAAAACAGGCGGTGCTGTTTCAACTACCCTTGACGTCGCAGTCGATACCGGCGCCATCACAGATAAAGCCACTGCCTTGGTGACGGCGTATAACAAGCTGGTGACGGATATCACCGATCTACACAAAAAAGGTGGGAAGCTCGAAGCGGACAACACCCTCATTACGCTTCAGTCGCAATTGGTGAGCATCTTTAACACCAAAGCCACGATCCCGGGCAATGCTTACAGTTATCTAGCGGAGGTGGGCATTGCCCTCCAATCCAATGGCACCTTGGCGATTAATTCCGCCGATTTCAAGAGCGCGCTTTCAGGGAAATTAAATGATGTGGTGAAACTGTTTACGGACACCACGGAAGGTTTCGCGCAACGTTTTTATACCGAAACGACAAAGTTGTTGCAGGCCGATGGCGTGATAGACGCCAAGAATGACGGCATCGCCGCTCAAATATCAAATTTGGATATTCGAATTAATCAATTTGAAACGCGTTTGACGAGTATCGAGGCGCGCTTACGCAAGCAATTCTCGACCCTGGATGCGTTGCTCGGTACCTTAAGTTCCACCAGCAATTTACTCTCGCGGCAGCTTCGCTAATGGCATCATTATTTTAATAAGAGGGAAATCATGACGAATCTGACTAACCGGGCGCTCAGCGCATACTCCAATGTCGACCTAATCTCAGCTGTCAATTCAGCCAGCCCTTTGCAGTTGATTTTGTTGCTTTACGATGGCGCGATCGGTTCGCTAGCCACCGCGAAGGGTCATATGCAGGATATGAAATTTGCCGAGAAGGGGCGTTTGATTTCTAAGGCAATCGGGATTATCGAAGGCTTACGCTCCGTGCTGGATTTTGACAAGGGCGGCGAGATTTCCAAAAATTTGAATGATCTATACGAATACATGAAGCATCGGTTAACGATTGCCAATCTTAAAAATGATCCGGAGGGACCAGCCGAAGTGATGCGTTTACTGAATGATTTACGCACAGCCTGGGCCAAACTGGACGAACGCGAGCGCGCCACCGCCGTGGCCGAAATGGCAAAAATGAGTCAAAAACAACCTGCGCATGAAACGGGGAGCCTGAGGGCATAATGCAAGCGGCAGAAGTGATCCAGCGTTATGAACATATCCTCGCTGCAAGCGGCGAGATGATCGCGGCGGCTGAAGAAAACCGTTGGGAGGACTTGGTCAACTTGGAAATCACCCGGCGCGATCTCATTGTCGTGGTGACCGCGGAACCGGCTACCCCCTATGCCGATGCCGCGCTGCAAGCACGCAAGGAAAGCTTGATCCGCGGGATTCTGGCGGCGGATGAACGAGTTAAGGCCCTCACTGCGGCTTGGATGACGGAAATGGAAGGCATCTTGACGAGTGTGCAAGCGGAGAGGAAACTCGCCAGAGCTTACGAAACTGGTTAGGATATCTAGAGATGATCGCGGTCCCTTCACCAGCGCATCCCTCCCCTCGCTGGGCCGCCACTGATCCAGTCGGCGAGGTACCGTCAACATCGCCGTTGCGGCCAGATATCGAACGCTTCAAGTATCAAAATCCCCAACAGCGCAAACGCCCTCCGTTCCCTCCAAAACGCCCCGATAAAGATAAGCGCAAGCCAGACGACGAGCATAAAGTGGATGAATATGCTTAAATCAAGGCGAGAGAACTTCGCCTGACGGCTATAAAATAGGAATCAGCATGGATGCCAGTTTTATCATTTCTTGGAAGGAATTACTGATCGCCGGCATTATCGTACTGGCGGTGTATATCGCCGAGTTGCTGCTGCTCATGCGTTCGGGCAAGTCCATTGGATTGGGCTTTTGGCGCCGGCGCGCGGAGAACCGGGAATTGACCGAGCTGAGAAATAAACTTGCGGCACTGGAAATCCGCTTGGCGCAGCTTGAGGGAAGCGAGGATTCTGCCGATACATTAGGGGAGATCGCGTCCAACTCTTATGGCAAGGCATTCAGCCTTGCCAAACAGGGCATGGACGTGGCGCAAGTGGCGGCGAACTGTGGCATATCGCGCTCGGAAGCCGAGTTGATCGTCGCCATGCAGCGCAACCATTTGCACTAACCCGCGCCGGACCCGCGAGGCCGGCTGATTGAGGCGTCATGGCGGTTAACGATGTTTTAAATCAATTGCAGCTCCTGATTCAGGGGGCTACGCCCAAGCTGATCGAAGTGACCGATCAGTCGAAGGTGGCTATTCCTTTTGTGCCAGGCGAACGCTATACCGCTAAGGTACAAGAACAGATTGCCAGCGGGCGTTACTTGGTGCTGATTCGCGATCAGCAACTCGATCTTAATTTGCCGCGCAATACGCAACCTGGGCAAAACGTCGAACTGCGCTTTGTGGCGGCCAATCCTCGTTTAACCTTTGTGCTGGCAGGTGAGCCGTTGCCGCCGGGCCAGCCACAAACACCGGTCAATTTAAGTGACGGCTCGCGCTATCTGAATGCACTATTGGATCGGGTGAGAGACTTGGCCACAAGCCAGCCCCAGACCCAATCACGCACATCTACATCGGCGCAAGGTCAAGCCGCGCCACTCGCCAACGCCAAGCCGATTATCGAGGGCGCACCACCTCAGTTAGCGCAATTCGCCGCGCTCTTGAAAGAAACCGTGATCAAAAGCGGCTTGTTTTATGAGTCGCACCAGGCGCAATGGGCGGCGGGCGAGCGGCCATTGACCGAATTGTTGCGCGAGCCCCAGGGCCGTTTATCCGAGCCGCGCGCATTTACTACCGCGCAACAGTCTGCTGCGGCACAACATGCTGCGCTTGCAACTACAGTATTGGGACAACCACCAAAAGTGGATCTGCTGAATCCACTCGCCACGGCGCTCGTTCACGCAAGCAGTGCACAGGAGCCGGTGCATCCGCAAACCGCACTGCTGGTTCAGCAGCAATTGGAGACCCTGGATCAGCGCCAAATCCTATGGCAAGGCCAAGTTTGGCCGGGGCAGGAAATGCGCTGGCAAATCGAGGAACGTCCAGCGCACGAGGGGGAGCAAGAAGCCGAGCGTGACTGGCAGACGCGACTCGATTTGAGCCTGCCACACTTAGGGCAGGTGAGCGCCTTGCTCAAATTCACGCCGCAAGGCATTCGCATCGAACTTGCCGCGCCGACATTAGATACGGTAGCGGCATTGCAGGTAGCAGGTCCCTTGCTAAATCAAAGTATGGAGCGCGCCGGTTTACGTTTGATCGAGATGAAAGTGAAAACGAATGACGGATCAGCCTGAACAGCGTAAAACCGCCATCGCGCTTGCTTACCAAGAGGGCATGCAGGCACCGAAAGTGGTAGCGAAGGGGCGCGGCATATTAGCCGAGGCCATCATTCAGCGCGCGAAAGAGGCCGGTGTCTATGTGCACGAATCGCCGGCGCTGGTATCACTCTTGATGCAGGTGGATATGGATCAGCACATTCCGCCCGAGCTGTACATGGCAGTGGCGGAATTGCTGGCGTGGTTGTATCAAATCGAGCATGGTGGATTGGCCGTGCCCGCGCCAACGTCGAGTGCAAGTCTTAAGTAGCGCAAGCATCTTTGCTTGCATGCCGGCTGGAAGCCGGCGCTACAAATTCGAAGTCGCTAGGCCAGCGCTTGCAGCAAATCCGTTTCGATTTTCAACACGATTTTTTGATTCAACAGCCGGTCGTCATCCGCGCGCACGAGAAAAACGTCTTCGGCGCGATCGCCTAGGGTGATGATCTTGGCCGTGTGTAAGTGAACACCGTGCTTGAGCAGCACTTGTGCGATGCGCGAGAGCAGACCGGGGCGGTCGCCCGCTGTCACCGACAGCAGGTGATATTGGCCTTTCTCATCCGGCACGATAGCAACCTGCGCCTGAATCGGGAAATGCTTGAGCTGGCGTGATACGCGCCCTTGCATCGGTGGTTCAGGCGGCGTGTCATCCACCAAGCGCTGCGTTAGCTCGAACTCAATAAAAGATAAGAGATCACGGTAGTGCACTGCGGTTTCCCCCATATCCAGTACCAGAAAAGTGTCGAGCGCGTAGTGGTGCGGCGTAGTGTAGATTTTGGCATCAACGATGGTGTAGTTGATGCGCTCGAAAAAAGCGCAAATGCGCGCGAACAAGTCATCGCGATCCAGCGTGTAAATCATCACTTGGATGCCTTCGCCCTCCGGTGCACTACGGGCATGCACGACGGGCCGTGCGCTGTGCGTCACGCTGTGTAAGTGTCGCGTGTGCCAAGCGATCTCACGCACGGTATGGCGCAGGAAATAACTATCATTCAACTCATGCCAAAATACCGTTTGGGCTTCCTCTGGTACGGTGGCTTGGCGCAGCAGTTTGCGTGCCTCTTCCTTGCGTACTTCCATTTGCTGATCGAGCGGTGCGGCGCCGCCTGTGAGCAACCGTTGCGCGGCGCGAAATAAATCCTCCAGCAGCTTGCCTTTCCAAGCGTTCCAAACCTTGGGGCTGGTGCCGCGAATATCGGCAACGGTGAGCAGGTACAACGCAGTCAAGCGCCGCATGTCGCCCACTTTGGCAGCGAAGGCGGCAATGATGTCCGGATCAGATAGATCTTGCTTTTGCGCGGTGGCAGACATCATCAAATGTTGTGAGACGAGCCACGCAACCAACTCGGCATCTTCTGCATGCAAACCATGCTCGCGACAAAATTTGCGCGCATCCACCGCGCCCAAGGTGGAGTGATCGCCGCCACGACCCTTGGCGATGTCGTGAAACAGGCCGGCGAGGTAGAGCACTTCCGGCCGTTCAAAATTATGAATCAAGCGGCTGCATAAGGGATATTCATGGGCGAATTCGGTCATGGCGAAGCGGCGTAGATTGCGCACCACGAATAGGATATGTTCGTCCACGGTGTAGACGTGGAATAAGTCGTGCTGCATCTGGCCGACGATGCGGCCGAAGGCCGGGATATAGCGTCCCAATACGCCGTATTGGTTCATGCGGCGCAGGGCATGGGTCAGTCCGCGCGGGGCGCGTAGGATGGCGAGAAACAGTTGCCGATTGTAGGGGTCGCGGCGAAATGCCGCATCGATATTGCCGGTCGCTCGAATCAAGCTGCGCAGCGTTTGCGCACTCATGTCGAGTACGCCGGATTGTTGCTGCAACAGTAAAAAAGCTTCAAGTATCGCGCTCGATTCGCGTTCGAACAAATCCGGCGAGCACGCTTCCAGCATGCCGCGGCTGATGGCGAAGCGTGCATTGATCGGTTGCGGGGTCGAGTCGGTTGCGGGATGGGCGCGGCTTTTGAGATCGAGCAACAGGATTTTGTTTTTCAGTCCGACGCGCTTGGCGGCGCGATAGTAATGCTGCATCAGGATTTCGGCCGCACTGCGTGTCCCGCGCGGGTTAAAGCCCAGTGCTTGCGCAAGCGCAGCTTGGTAGTCAAACAGCAAGCGATCCTCGCGCCGCCGCGCCAGAAAATGCAGGCGAATGCGCAGGTCGCGTAATAGACGTTCGGCTTGGCGAATCTCGCGTACTTCTTCTGCGGCGAGCAGCCCGTTGTTGAGCAAGTCTTGCCACGAGGCGCCCAACCCCAATGCGCGGCTGATCCACAATATGGTCTGCAAGTCGCGCAAGCCGCCAGGATTTTCTTTGAGATTAGGCTCCAGGTTATAAGTGGCGTCGTGAAAGCGCAGATGGCGCTGCTGTTGTTCGAGCAGCTTCCCTTCCATAAAAGCGCGACCATCGAGCGCTTGATCGAGTGCGTGTTGAAATGCGTGGAATAAGGTGGCGCTGCCATCGATCAAACGTGCTTCGAGCAACGTGGTCTCGACGGTAATATCTTTGCGCGCTTCGCTCAGGCATTCATCCAGCGTGCGCACGCTGTGGCCGACTTCCAGGCCGATGTCCCAGAGATAGGTGATGTAGTGTTCCAGCACCGGCGCCAGTACGTCATCCGGTGCTTGTTTTAACAGCACCAGTAAGTCGATGTCGGAATAAGGAAACAACTCGCGCCGCCCATAGCCACCGACGGCGAGTAGGGAGACTTCAGGCGGGAGCCCGATCTCGCGCGCGGCGCAGGTCAATACTTGGTCAATCAGTTGGGATAAGGCCTTGAGCAGCCGGGCAGGATCAGGGCGTGCGGTATATTCTTCGCGCAGTCGGTTGCGATGTTCAGTGAGAAATTCACGCCAACGCGCCGGGGCAGGGGGTTCGGCGCGTACCGCGGCATTCAACTGTAACTCGCGCAGCGAGCCATCGTCCCTCTCTCCCGCTTGCGGGAGAGAGGGACGAGAGAGGGAACGGTCATGGCGAGTCAATTTTATGCAACGCTTGCGCCATGACCGTCAGGCATGCGCGTGAAGCACCGCTGGTTTGGCGGGTATGCCGGGCGAGATCGTGAGCACCTCGTAGCCGGTCTCGGTGACCAACACGGTGT
>JADMJT010000109.1:0-26457 GCA_018781585.1 Burkholderiales bacterium | reverse complement strand
ATGCCGGGCGAGATCGTGAGCACCTCGTAGCCGGTCTCGGTGACCAACACGGTGTGTTCCCATTGCGCGGACAAGCTATGGTCTTTGGTCACGATGGTCCAGCCGTCAGCCAACTGGCGAATATCGCGCTTGCCGGCGTTGATCATCGGCTCCACGGTGAAAATCATACCTGCAATCAATTTCACGCCGGTGTTGGGCTTGCCATAGTGCAATACTTGCGGCTCTTCATGAAATTTACGCCCAATGCCATGGCCGCAAAATTCGCGCACCACGCTATAACCGGAAGCTTCTGCGTGGTGCTGGATGGCAAAGCCGATATCGCCCAGGTGCTTGCCCGGCGCGATTTCCTCGATGCCGATCCACATGCACTCATGCGTGATTTCACACAACCGTTTGGCTTGAATCGACGCTTCACCCACGAAGAACATGCGGCTGGTGTCGCCATGGTAGCCATCCTTGATCACGGTGATATCGACATTGATGATGTCGCCGTTCTTGAGTTTTTTGGTGTCGTTTGGCACGCCGTGGCAAATGACGTGATTGACCGAGGTGCAGATCGACTTAGGGTAGGGCGTATAGCCCGGTGGCGCATAGTTGAGCGGCGCCGGAATTGTGCCTTGCTGCTTGACCATGTAATCGTGGCATAAACGATCGACTTCAGCGGTAGTCATACCAGGTTTAATGCGGGGTCCGATGAAATCCAGCACTTCGGCGGCAAGTTTGCCCGCGATGCGCATTTTTTCGATTTCGTCCGCCGATTTGATGGTGATAGCCATATAAAGAGTAAGGAAATCCGTCAGTTATTTCGGGATTATAGCAGGGCGATGCGGGGCTGGGAGCGCATCGCGCTGAGGCGCGATGCGAGAAGGTATGTCCGCCGGATGCATCGAGGATGCGTCCGGCACTGCCGCAGGGGAAGGTTAACTGGCCAGTTTGAATTGGCCGACCAAGCGCTGTAATTCGCTGGCGGTGCCCGACAAGGTATCTGCGGCTTGCTTCACATGGTGAATACTCGCGGCATTTTCCTCGGTCAGGCTGGATATTTCCTCCATATTGCGGGCGGTTTCCTCACTGGCAATGGATTGCTCGTTCGTGGCCGACGCGATTTGATGCGCCAGGGTTGTCACCCGCACGGCGGCTTCAATCACTTGGCTTAGTGTGTTGTTGGTGGAGTTGCTGTAACTGGCGCCGCTTTCGACTTCGCGTTTGACCGTTTCCATTGAACGTACCGAAGAGCCGGTTTTGCTGCTGATCGTTTCCACCATGGTGGTGATATCGGCGGTACTTAAGGTGGTGCGTTCGGCAAGTTTTCTGACTTCATCCGCCACGACGGCGAATCCCCGGCCTTGCTCACCGGCGCGGGCCGCTTCAATCGCCGCATTCAGGGCAAGCAAATTGGTTTGATCTGCGATGTCCTTGATGACTTTCGTGATTTCATTAATTTTGCCGATCGCCTGGCTAAGCTCGGTGATGTCGGTGCTCGATGATTGGACCGTATCCACGATACGGCGCGTGGCTTCCATGCTTTTAGCCATATTTCCCTTGCCATCTTCAACAATGGATTGGGTTTGTGCCGAAGCTTCGACCACATTATTTGCGCCGGAGGAGATTTCCGTTACCGCAACGCTCATTTCTTCCATTGCAGCGCTGACTTGCATCACCCGATCCGCCTGGGTGTCAGCGCGTTTGGTGACGCGTTCCGTTTCTTTGGACAGATCGGTTGATGAGGCGGCAACATTATCGGCTGCGTTTTTCACGCCACTAATAATATTCCGCAACTGTTCCACCGTTTGATTGATCGAATCTGCCATCGAACCCAACTCATCTTTCTGAATAATATGCGCCCGAACACTTAAATCACCCAGCGCAACCCCGCGCAACGCTTTATTGAGTATGCCAATATTATGATTCAGCATGGTCACGAGCCGGACCACGAACACCAGCAATATAACCAAACTGATTCCCCCTACAACGAGCGAGATGATCGTTAATTTTTTCCCTAAGGCTAGATTCTTTTCATAGGTCTTTTTAACCGCCGCTTCTTGGGCCGGAACCAATTGACCGATGGGTTTGAGTAGATTGCGGTTAATCATCGGCCATTCTTCCTGCAACGGCGCCATGAGTGCGTCTTTCTCGCCTGCCGCATAGATTTTGTCGAGCTTGCCGAAGAAAGCGTCTATTGAAATGATCTCCTTGTCGATTTTGGCGATCAATTCGCGATCTGCATCTGAAATTTTGACATCCGCTACTTTGTTCTTGAATTCAGCCCAGACTTGGGGAACACGGGCACGCGCCTCTTTTAATTGATCCCCCGAACCTTTAATTGACATTTGCTCAAGCGGTACAGCCACCAGTCTGAAACGCACCTCTTTCAGCACAGCGTCAAGTTCTTGCAGCAACGTTAATGGTTGCACATTGCTTTCATAGACTTCGGCCAAGGCAGAAGAGCCTTGGCGGATCGAAAAGACGTTCATTCCGACCAATACCAAAACGATGGCAATGGTCATGACGGCAGCGCCGATCAATTGAAATTTGATAGTTAGCTTGTTCAGCATGGTTTGTTCCGCTCCTTGATATTAACCACGAGTTGATTCAACAAATGTGAAGCCAGTATGTTTTCCGACTCCTGGTAATTTGATTTAACGGCAGAATGCGCGCCATCTTTAGTTGATTTTTTTGGGGGGGCTAATTTTTAATATATTATTAATCAATAAGATAGATATTCTTTGTGGAGGAGCTCGCGGGTTCTTGGCGCCAAAATGATTAGATCGAATCGCCCTAATGTGGGCACGGTTTTATCTAAGAGTGAGGAGCTATTCAATCATTTAGCGCTGTCGTCGGAAGAGGGTTTAAAGCCGACCCTATGCAGGGAAAATGCCTATAAGGTTGAATGGATTAGCCTAGGCATGCTACTATACAGGGCTTCATTCCGGCGCCGTCGGGATGAAAATTCGCACACTCGCTTCACATAAAGGGTGCCGCGCCTTAGAAGATTTATACCCGGGTTGTAATCGGGTTCAGGCCGGTGTCAAGCAAGCGGGTGGAGGACTTAACCCTTTATTTAGGAGTACTTCCATGTCTGTAACCATGCGTCAAATGCTGGAGGCCGGCGTTCATTTCGGCCACCAATGCCGTTATTGGAACCCCAAAATGGCTCCCTATATCTTCGGGGAGCGCAACAAGATCCACATTATCAACCTAGAAAAGAGCCTGCCCTTGTACCAGGACGCACTCGGTTATGTGCGCAAGCTGGTCGCGAATAAAGGCACGGTGATGTTCGTCGGCACCAAGCGCCAAGCACGCGAAATCGTGCAGGAAGAAGCCGAGCGCTGCGGCATGCCGTTCGTGAACCAACGTTGGCTGGGCGGCATGCTCACCAATTTCAAGACCGTCAAACAATCGGTGAAGCGTCTGCGCGAATTGGAACAAATGACGCAGGACGGTACGCTAGAAAAGCTGTCCAAGAAAGAAGCTTTGGGCTACCGCCGCGAGCTGGACAAGCTGATGCGCAGTATGGGTGGCATCAAGGAGATGAACGGCCTGCCCGACGCCATTGTGATTATCGATGTCGGTTATCAAAAGGGTGCAGTCACCGAAGCGAATAAATTGAACATCCCGCTGGTTGGCGTGGTGGACTCGAACAATTCGCCAGACGGCGTTTCCTACGTCATTCCCGGCAACGATGATTCGAGCCGCGCGATTCGACTGTACATGCGTGGTTTTGCTGACGCTGTATTGGAAGGTAAGTCGCAAGTCACCCAAGAAGTCGTCACCGAAGACTTTGCCGAAGTGAGCGAAGCGCCGACCGCCTAAGCAAAGCAGAAAAAAAGGGGCGTGAGCCCCTTTTTCAATCGTACCCAATATTTGAATTTGTTTTAAGGAGCTAGACATGGCAGAAATCACCGCGAGCATGGTGAAAGACCTGCGCGAGCGTACCGGGCTCGGCATGATGGAATGCAAAAAAGCCTTGGCGGAAGCCGATGGCGATATGAAAAAGGCGGAAGACTTGATGCGCATCAAGAGCGGCGCCAAAGCCAATAAAGCCGCCAGCCGCATCGCAGCCGAAGGCGTAATCGGCAGCTTTATCAGCACCGATGGCAAGTTGGGCGCACTGGTCGAATTAAACTGCGAGACCGACTTCGTGGCGAAAAATGACGAATTCGCCGCCTTGGCTAAAGAAACCGCAAAATTGATTGCAGAGCACAATCCATCCGATCTAGATGCCTTGTCCAATCTGAAGCTGGCTTCCAGCCAGACCGTGGAAGAGGCGCGCAAGGCGCTGGTGATGAAACTGGGCGAAAACATGACGCTGCGCCGCATGGCGCGTTTCGACACATCGGGCCGTTTATCGGTTTACCTGCACGGCAATAAGATTGGTGTGATGGTCGATCTGCAGGGCGGTGACGAATCGTTGGGCAAGGATCTGGCGATGCATATCGCCGCATCCAAACCGGTGGCTATTTCCAGAGATCAAGTGGCGGTGGAATTGATCGAGCGCGAGCGTGACATCGCCAAAGCGCGTGCTTTGGAATCCGGTAAGCCGGCCAATCTCCTGGATAAAATCGTGGAAGGCAGCATCAACAAGTTTCTGTCTGAAATCACGCTGCATGGTCAGCCGTTCGTGAAGGATGACAAGCTGACGGTGGAGAAACTGCTCGCATCCAAAAACGCCCAAGTCAACACCTTCCAGATGTTCATCGTAGGCGAAGGCATCGAGAAAAAAGTGGTCGATTTCGCGGCAGAAGTCGCGGCAGCTGGCCAAGTTTAAACGCATGGCGCAACTGAAATACAAGCGCATTCTGTTGAAGCTGAGCGGCGAAGCCTTGATGGGCGACGGCGCCTATGGCATCGACCGCGCCACCATCGATCGTATGGTGGCCGAGGTTGCGGCGGTAGTGAAGCTGGGCGTACAGGTGGCGGTGGTGATCGGGGGCGGCAATATTTTTCGCGGTGTGGCGCCCGGCGCGGCCGGCATGGATCGCGCCACCGCGGATTATATGGGCATGCTGGCTACGGTGATGAACGCGCTGGCCTTGCAAGACGCCATGCGCCGCATCGGTTTGGTGAGCCGGGTGCAATCGGCGCTGACCATTGAACAAGTGGCTGAACCGTATATTCGCGGCAAAGCTTTGCGCTATCTAGAAGAAGGCAAAGTGGTGATTTTCGGCGCGGGTACCGGCAATCCGTTTTTTACGACCGATACCGCCGCGTCGCTGCGCGGCATGGAAATGAATGTGGACATCGTGGTCAAGGCGACCAAAGTGGATGGGATTTACACCGATGACCCGAAGAAAAATCCGGACGCAAAACGCTTTACGCATCTGACATTCGATGAAGCGATCAACCGCAATTTAAAGGTGATGGACGCGACCGCCTTCGCGCTATGCCGTGAGCAAAATCTGCCGATTTGTGTGTTGAGCATCTTTAAGGATGGCGCGCTGCAACGTTTCGTGCTGGGCGAGGATGAAGGTACGCTAGTGACGGTTTCCTAGGAGGACGGTAATGAGCACCACCCAAGAAGTCAAAAAATCCGCCGAACAAAAAATGCAAAAATCGATCGAGGTGCTGAAAAATGACCTGGGTAAAATCCGCACCGGCCGCGCGCATTCCGGCCTGTTGGATCATGTGATGGTGGATTACTACGGTAGCCAAGTTCCCATCGCGCAAGTGGCGAATGTCACGGTGGTGGATGCGCGCACCCTCGGCGTTTCGCCCTGGGAAAAAAAATTAGTAGGCGCGATCGAAAAGGCGATTCGCGATTCCGACCTGGGGCTCAATCCCGCCTCACAGGGCGATTTGATTCGTGTGCCGATGCCGGCGCTGACCGAAGAGCGGCGCCGCGACTTGACCAAAGTGGTGAAAAGCGAGGGCGAGGATGCCAAGATCGCGGTGCGCAATGTGCGGCGCGATGCCAATACCGCCTTGAAAGAACTGCTCAAACAGAAAACCGTGAGCGAGGACGATGAACGCCGCGCACAAGAAGAAGTCCAAAAGCTCACCGACCGCTTTGTGACGGAGATCGACAAAATGCTCCAGACCAAGGAAGCGGAATTACTGGCCATCTAGGCCAGCTTTTTCGAACGACCCTCCGTGGCCTTTTTTAAAAGCTCCACGCGCACCGTTCCCGAGGCGCGCGACATTCCAAAACACATCGCCATCATCATGGATGGCAACGGGCGCTGGGCCAAGCGCCGAATGTTGCCGCGTATCGAAGGCCATCGACGTGGTGTGGAAGCCGTGCGCGACGTGATTCGTTCCTGCGCTGATATGGGCGTCGAGTATCTGACGCTGTTTGCATTCTCAAGCGAAAACTGGCGACGTCCCCAAGAGGAAGTATCGCTCTTGATGCAACTTTTCGTCATGGCCTTGGAGCGTGAAGTCATCAAGCTGCATGAGAATGACATTCGCTTCAAAGTCATCGGTGATCTGACGCCGTTCGAACCGCGCTTACAGCAACTGATTCGCGACGGAGAAGCCTTAACCGAGCGCAATCCGCGTCTCACGCTCACCATTGCGGCGAATTACGGTGGCCGCTGGGATGTACTGCAAGCAGTTAATCGTTTATTGGCCGAGCGCCCAGAATTATCAAAGGGTTTTAGTGAGGAAGACTTAGCACCTTTCTTATCCATGGCTTATGCACCGGAGCCGGATTTATTTATCCGCACCGGGGGCGAACAACGCATCAGCAACTTTTTGTTGTGGCAGCTTGCTTATTCCGAGTTGTATTTCACAGACACGCTTTGGCCGGATTTCGATTCGAAATCGCTGCAGGTCGCCATCGATTCCTATCAAAATCGCGAACGCCGCTTCGGCCGTACCAGTGAGCAGTTAAACCTAGATACGGCAGTTGACCGCTCCCCCTCCGCCGGAATGCCGCGTGAATAAAATCTTTCACTGCTTTGACAGATATCACCATTTGGGAGAGCGCGCTACGCGCCTGCGGGTGCGTCCAACCGCCGCTTCTAGGTTGAAGGACAATGCTTAAACAGCGCGTATGGGCGGCGTTGGTATTGATCCTCGCTTTTCTGGCGGCGCTCTTTTATTCTCCCCCCATCGTGTGGGCGATCTTGATGGGCGCGATTGCGCTCGGCGCTGCCTGGGAATGGGCGCGGCTCTGCGGTTTGTCGGGCCTACCCCGTGGGCTGTATGCACTGCTCGTAGTCGGCGTGATTGCAGCTTTCTATGCAGTTTCCAGCGCGCTCATGATGCAGGGATTATGGCTGGCTGCACTGCTGTTTTGGTTCATCCTTGCGCCGATGTGGTTGATCAAACATTGGACGATCAAACATCGCGGTTTTTTACTATTCATCGGTTTAATCGTGCTGCTGCCGACCTGGTTCGCCTTCGTCTGGTTACGCGACATCAATGCCTTGTTGCTGCTGTTCCTCATGGGCTTGGTGTGGGTAGCCGACAGCGCCGCTTATTTTTCTGGCCGTCAATGGGGCAAACATAAACTCGCACCACTCATTAGTCCAGGCAAAACCTGGGAAGGCGTGGTCGGCGCCCTTGTCGTGGCAATCCTCTATGTGGGACTCTGGCGCGTTTTTGCTCCGGAAACGGTGGCGCGTTTTTCCGCCGTGTCATGGTGGGGGCAGAGTCTGGCCACGATGTTGTTGGTCGCGATCAGTATCACCGGCGATTTGTTCGAATCGCACCTCAAGCGCGTGGCGGGCATGAAAGATAGCGGCAGCCTCATTCCAGGGCATGGCGGGATTTTGGATCGGATCGACAGCCAAACCTCGGTACTGCCGGTGGCGATGGCCTTAATTTACTTTGCTGGTTTAGGAACATGAACGTACAGACCATTACCGTGCTCGGCGCCACCGGCTCGATCGGTATGAGCACGCTGGATGTGATCGCGCGCCATCCGCAGCGGTTTCGCGTGCATGCCTTAAGCGCGAATCGGCAATGGGAACGTTTGTTTGACCAATGCAAACAATTCCAGCCACGCTATGCCGTGTTGTTGGATGAAGCGGCAGCCGAACAGTTGCGGGAAAAGCTGAAGCACAACAGTATTGATACAGAGGTGCTGCAAGGCCTGGCTGCACTGGAGCACGTCGCGAGTGAGTCGGGTGTGGATACCGTCATGGCGGCGATTGTCGGTGCGGCAGGCTTAAAGCCTGCATTGGCCGCCGCATGTGCCGGCAAGCGGGTGTTGCTGGCGAACAAAGAAGCCTTGGTCATGTCCGGTCAGATATTCATGCAAGCCGTGCACGATCATGGCGCCACCTTGCTACCAATCGATAGCGAACATAACGCGATTTTCCAATCTTTGCCTCGAAATGGGCCACACAACGGCAATGGGGATTTACGGGCAATGGGTGTGCGACGCATTCTGTTGACCGCGTCGGGTGGGCCTTTCCGAACCATCCCAATCGATGCCTTGGCGCGCGTTACACCCGAGCAAGCTTGCGCGCACCCGAACTGGGTGATGGGACGCAAAATCTCGGTCGATTCCGCCACCATGATGAACAAGGGCCTGGAGGTCATCGAAGCGCATTGGCTATTCAATGCGCCGGTCGATCAAATTCAAGTCGTGATTCATCCGCAAAGCGTGATTCACTCCATGGTGGAATATATCGATGGTTCGGTCATCGCACAGCTTGGCAATCCCGATATGCGCACGCCGATTGCCTATGCGCTGGGATTTCCCGAACGCATCGAAAGCGGGGTGTCGGCGCTGGATTTGTTTCAGGTCGCCCGGCTGGATTTTGAGGCGCCGGATGCGCGGCGTTTCCCTTGCATCGCGTTGGCCTATGCCGCCTTGCGCGCCGGCGGCACTGCGCCGGCGGTGCTAAACGCCGCGAATGAAATTGCCGTCGCCGCCTTTCTTGATGCGCAATTGCCGTTTCAGGCGATTGCATCGGTGATCGAACACACGCTGGCCGCGATTCCCCTGGGCGCGGTGGAGACGCTGGCACAAGTCTTAGCGGCGGATGCTCTGGCACGGCACATCGCCCATGAGCAAGTTGCGCGGAGCCAAGCAATATGTTGACCGTGGCTGCATTTCTGCTAGCGCTCGTGGTGTTGATCGTGTTTCACGAATACGGGCATTATCTGGCGGCGCGCTTATGTGGGGTAAAGGTACTGCGTTTCTCGGTCGGTTTCGGCAAGCCGCTGCTGCTCAAGCAATTCACCCCGGGGGGCACAGAATGGGTGGTCGCCAGCATTCCCCTGGGCGGCTTTGTGAAAATGCTGGGCGAGCAAGACGATAAAGTGGCGCCGGAAGAATCGGTTTTTGCCTTCAACCGCCAATCCTTGGCAAAGCGTTTTTTTATTGTGGCGGCAGGCCCCTTGGCGAACTTCTTGCTCGCCATCCTATTGTATTGGGGCTTATTCGTATCGGGCATGCCAGGACAACGCGCGATTTTGGAGCTGCCGGCCGCAGGTACCGCGGCGGCGCGCGCGGGAATCGAGCGCTGGGAAACGATCGAAAAAATCGATGGTGTGCCAACCGCCACTTGGGAAGAGGTGAATTGGCGGCTGGCGCAGAAAATCGTCGAGGGCGGCGCAGTGGAACTGACGCTACGAAACGCGCAGGACCAAGCCCGTGTTAAGCAACTGAATCTCGATGCGGTGACAGGTGATGATCTGGATCGCGACTTTCTTTCCAAGCTGGGTTTGGCCCCAGCCAAGCACGTGCAAGCACGCCTGGGGAAAGTGTTGCCCGAGTCGCCCGCTGCGCTAGCCGGCTTGCAAGCCGGCGATATCGTTCGCGCGATCGATGGAAAACCCATCGGCGATTGGAATGGCTTTACCGAACAGATTCGCGCCAAACCGGGTCAGCGCGTGCGTTTGGAAGTCACGCGCGAAGGTCGAACGCTTCCGCTGGCAGTGACGCCTAAGCGAGAGCAGGTAGGGGGAAAAGAAATTGGCCGTATCGGCGTAGCGCCTGACGTGCTGGTGATGGTGCAGTACCCCCTTGGTCAGGCCTTGTCGCATGCCTTAGCTAAATGCTGGGACACCAGCGTCTTCAGTTTGCAAATGCTCGGGCGCATGATTACCGGGGATGTGTCGTGGCGTAACCTGAGCGGGCCGCTGACGATCGCGCAGGTCGCGGGAGAAACGGCGCATATTGGCTGGCTGCCCTATCTGATTTTTATCGCGCTGGTGAGCATCAGCCTGGGGGTGATCAATCTGCTGCCGGTGCCTATCCTGGATGGCGGACATTTAATGTATTATATTGTCGAATTCATTAAAGGCAGCCCGGTATCAAGCCAAGCCATGGATATCGGGCAACGCGTAGGAATTGCAGTGCTGGTGCTCTTAATGTCGGTAGCCCTTTACAACGATATTGTTCGTCAATTCGGTCCATAACATACAATGAAAATTCGGCCGCTATTTCTGTTTCTATTAGCTTGCTGCGGGGGCCGCGCGTGGGCCATCGAGCCCTTCGTCATCAAGGACATCCGCGTTGAAGGCATCCAGCGTACCGAAGCCGGCACGGTGTTCAGTTATATGCCGGTCAAGGCGGGCGATACCCTGGACGACGAAAAAGCCGCCGCCACAATCAAAGCCTTGTTCGCCACGGGCTTTTTCAAAGACGTGCGTTTGGAATATGAAGGCGGTGTGTTGATTGTGCAGGTGCAAGAACGACCTGCCGTGGGCTTGATCGAATTCAAGGGGATCAAGGAGTTCAACAAAGATCAGTTGAAGGACGGCCTCAAGCAAACGGGCTTAGCGGAAGGCCGCGTGTTCGACCGCGCCTTGTTGGAAAAGGCCGAGCAAGAAATGAAGCGTCAGTATTTGTCGCGCGGCAAATATGCGGCGGAGATCAAAACCACGGTGACGCCGCTGGAACGTAATCGCGTCGCGGTGCAGTTCGACGTGGACGAGGGCGAAGTCGCCAAGATTCGCCAGATTAATATCGTCGGCGCCGAGGCGTTTCGCGAGAAAGACTTGCTGCGTTTGTTCACCCTCACGCCGCCGAATTGGCTCAGTTGGTACACCAAGAACGATCAATACTCCAAGCAGAAATTATCCGGCGATTTGGAGACCTTGCGTTCGCATTACCTCAATCGCGGCTATCTCGAATTCGCAATTGATTCGACCCAGGTACAAATTGGCGCCGACAAGAAGGACATCTACATTACCCTGAATATCACCGAAGGTAAGCGTTTTACGATTTCAGATATCAAGGTAGCCGGCGAACCGATTATTGGCGAGGCGGAGTTACGCAAATTAGTAAAAATGCGTTCGGGGGAGGTGTTCTCGCGCGAAAGGTTGACTGAATCCACCAAGGCCATCGCGGATCGCTTGGGCAATGACGGCTTTGCGTTCGCCAACGTGAATGCAGTGCCGGAATTGGATAAAATCAATCAACGTGTCGCATTCACTTTCTTTGTGGATCCGGGCCGTAAAGTCTATGTGCGCCAAATCAATGTGTCCGGGAACGTGCGCACACGGGATGAAGTGATTCGGCGTGAAGTACGTCAGTCCGAGAGCGGCTGGTATGCGCAAGATAAAATTAATCGCTCCCGTGAGCGCCTCGACAACTTGGGCTATTTTAAAGAAGTCAACGTCGAGACCCCGGCAGTGCCCGGCACCACAGACCAAGTGGATATGAATATTGCGGTAGAGGAAAAAGCCACCGGCAACATTCTCGCGGGTGCGGGCTTTTCCAGCAGCGAAGGCTTCGTGCTGAGCGGTTCGGTATCGCAATCCAACGTATTGGGGTCGGGTAACCACCTGGCGGTGCAAATCAACACCAGCAAGGTCAATAAAACATATTCGCTCTCTTATACCAACCCCTATTACACCGATGATGGCGTCAGCCTCGGCTTCGACGCCTATCTGCGTAAGACGGATTCGAGTTCGCTCTCCATCACCAGCTACAACACCTCTTCCGTCGGCTTAGGCGCTCGTTCCGGTATCCCGCTGAATGAGACGGACAGCATTAATTTTGGTTTGGGGGTTGATAGTACCAAGCTCAATTTAGCCGATAACGCTTCCACGCTTTACCGTGATTTTGTCAACCGCACTGGTTCCAGCTATTCAACTTTGCGTGGCGATGCCAGTTGGGCGCGCGACAGCCTGGATAGCCGTATTTCGCCTACCCGTGGCATCGTGCAGCGCGCGTATGGCGAGATGGGTTTGCCGGGTGGAACGCTGCACTACTACAAAGTTAATTACCAACATCAGTGGTATCACCCGCTCGCGCGTGACTATACCCTGATGTTGAATGGCGAAATTGGCATCGCAAACGGCTTGGCGAACGATCCATTGCCGTTCTTTAAAAATTACTACGCTGGCGGGATATCCTCCGTACGTGGATTTAAATCCGGTACATTAGGGCCGAAAGACAGTAATGGCGATGCAATTGGCGGCGGTCGTCGTCTGGTGGGCAATGCGGAGATTTTCTTCCCGATGCCAGGCTTAGGGCAGGACAAATCGATTCGTTTGAGCGCATTCATGGATATCGGCACCATCGTGGCGGCCAACGACTCATTCGGTACGAATGACATGCGCTACTCCACGGGGCTGGGCGTCAACTGGGTTTCACCCGTGGGACCGCTACGCTTTAGTTTGGCTAAACCCTTAAATTCCAAGTCCGGTGATAAAACCGAAGTATTCCAGTTTCAATTAGGCAGTGTGTTCTAGGAGTAATGCAGCGTGAACGGAAAAAAATTATTGTTGGTACTGGCGCTAGCGCTATCGGCCCCATGGGCAGTGGCTGCCGATTCAAAAATTGGCTTCGTGAATACCGAGCGTATTTTTCGCGAATCGGCGCCGGCGGTACGCGCGAGCAAGAAGTTGGAGAAAGAATTTGCTGCGCGAGACCAGGATATCCAAAAATTGGCGAAGCAATTTCGCGATTTGCAAGCACACCTGGAGAAGGAAACGGTCACCATGAGCGAAGGCGATCGGCGCAACAAGGAGCGCGATCTGGCAAATCTGAATCGGGATTTACAACGCGCGCAACGCGAATTTCGCGAGGACTTGAATGTGCGTCAAAACGAAGAGCGCGCGGCGTTCCAAGACCGTGTCAATAAAGCGATTGGCGATCTCGCCGAGCGTGAGAAATTCGATCTGGTGTTGCAAGAAGCGGTCTATGTCAGCAATCGGATTGATATCACCGACAAAGTGTTGCGTGCGCTGGCGGACAAATAAAGCAAGGTGGGCCAAGCAACCCGTGTCAGCTTAAAAGATTTAGTCCGAGCTTTCGGCGGCGAGTTGCTGGGTAACGCTGACCAGGAGATTACCGGCATTAGCACCCTGACAAGCGCGGGCCCCACTGAAATTGCCTTCCTTTCCAACAGTAAATATCGACATCAACTCGCTGAGACGCTCGCAGGCGCCGTGATCATCGGCTTAGCCGATCGTGACGCCTCGTCCCTGCCCAGAATCGTCACGGATAATCCCTATGCGTATCAGGCAAGGGTCTCAACGCTATTTAACCCGCTGCAACGTCCCTTAGCCGGCATTCATGCAAGTGCGGTAGTGGATCCATCCGCGCAACTCGGTGTCGATGTCGCTATCGGTGCACATGTAGTAATCGGGCCCAATGTGCATATCGGGGATCGCGCTGTGATTGGCGCGGGTTGCCAATTGGGTGATGGGGTGGAAATCGGCCCCGATGCATTCCTCTACCCCCATGTCGTGGTTTACCCTGGCTGCCGAATCGGTGCACGCGGTATTTTTCATGCTGGCGCAGTGATCGGCTCGGATGGCTTTGGTTTTGCCCAGGATCAGGGGCAGTGGCTGAAAGTGCCGCAAACCGGCCGGGTCATCATTGGCGACGATGTTGAAATTGGCGCCAATACCACGGTTGATCGTGGTGCGCTGGATGACACCGTGATTGAATCGGGTGTGAAGATCGACAACCTGGTGCAAGTGGCGCACAACGTGCGAATTGGGGAAAACACCGCCATCGCTGCTTGTGCCGGCATTGCCGGCAGTGCAGTCATCGGCAAGGGGTGCAGGATCGGCGGTGCAGCGATGATCGTGGGCCATCTGCAGATCGCGGATGGCATCACGGTCTCACCAGGAACCATGGTGACAAAGTCTCTGACCGAACCCGGCACTTATAGCGCCATCTGGGCCGCTGAGCCGCATCGCGAGTGGTTGAAACATGCGGCGCAATTGCGGCGCATGGAAGAACTCTCCAATCGCGTACGCGAATTGGAAAAAATCATTGAGGCATTGGAAAGGAAACCGTCGTGAGCGCCATGGATATCCACGAAATCATGAATTATTTGCCGCATCGTTTTCCATTTTTGCTCGTGGATCGAGTGGAAACGGTAGAGCCAGGCAAACGCATTGTGGCGATCAAAAACGTCAGCATCAATGAGCCATTTTTCCCAGGGCATTTTCCCAACCGTCCGGTGATGCCGGGGGTGTTGATTCTGGAGGCGATGGCGCAAGTGGCGGCAATTTTGTCGTTCAAGACCGCGGGCACCAAGCCCGATGCCAACTCGGTGTATTACTTTGTCGGTATCGACAACGCGCGTTTCAAAAAGCCGGTCGAACCGGGCGATCAATTGCGGCTCGAAGTAGAAATCACGCGCACGATCAAAGGCATCTGGAAGTTCGCCGCCAAGGCATTTGTCGGCGAGCAACTGGTCGCGGAAGCCGACATCATGTGCACGGTGCGTAACGTCGCATGATTCACGCTACTGCTATTGTCCACCCGCGCGCCCATATCGGCGCGAATGTTAGCATCGGTCCTTATGCGCTCATCGGCGAGCATGTCGTGCTGGGCGATAATACGCAGGTCGGCGCCCACGCCGTGATCACCGGGCATACCCGTATCGGCCGCGACAATCACATTTTTCAGTTTGTTTCCCTGGGCGAGATTCCCCAAGACAAAAAATACGCAGGTGAGCCGACGCAACTGGAAATAGGTGACCGGAATACGATTCGTGAGTTTTGCACCCTAAATATTGGCACTGCACAAGATGTGGGCGTAACGCGCATCGGCAACGACAACTGGATCATGGCCTATGTGCATATCGCGCACGACTGTCAGGTCGGTAACCACACCATCTTTGCCAACAACAGCTCACTCGCGGGCCATGTCACCGTGGGCGATCATGCGGTGCTGGGTGGCTTTACCGGCGTGCATCAATTTTGCCAAATTGGCACGCATGTCATGACTGCCATCTCCACCGTGGTGTACAAGGACATCCCGCCCTTTGTGCTGGCGGCCGGTAGCGATGGCGCCAAACCGAACGGCATCAACAGCGAGGGGCTGAAACGGCGCGGCTTCACCCCCGAGGCGATTGCCGCGGTGAAGCAGGCGTACAAAACCTTGTACCGCAATAACCTGACATTGGAACAAGCCAAGGCCGAGCTCTTAGATCAGGCGCGCGAGCATCCCGAGATACAGCCGATCCTGGATTTTCTTGCCAGTGCCACGCGCGGCATTATCCGTTAGCCCACAATGGAACGCATCAAGATCGCCATCGTCGCGGGAGAAGCGTCAGGGGACTTGCTGGGGAGTCATCTCGTCGCCGCTTTGCGCGAACGCCTGCCGCAAGCCGAGTTCGTCGGCATAGGTGGCCCGAAAATGATCGCAGCGGGTGTTGTGTCGTGGTTTCCACTGGAAAAACTATCGGTGCGCGGCTATGTCGAGGCGATTAAAAGCCTGCCGTCGATTTTGTCCATACGCCGACGCTTAAAATGCAAGCTACGAGAATGGCAGCCGCAGCTATTCATCGGCGTCGATGCGCCGGATTTCAATCTGGGATTGGAGCGCTATCTTCGTCGTCGCGGTGTCGCCACCGTGCATTTCGCCAGTCCGTCGATCTGGGCCTGGCGCGGCGGGCGCATTCACAAGATCAAGCGCGCCGTCGATCACATGTTGGTGCTTTTTCCGTTTGAAAAGCCGATCTACGATCAAGCGTGCATTGCGGCCACTTATGTTGGTCATCCGCTGGCGGATACGATCCCACTCGAAACCGATTTGATTGTCGCGCGCGATCAGTTGAAGCTTGCGCATGATGCCAAATTCGTTGCCTTGCTGCCAGGCAGCCGCCAAAGTGAACTGAAATTGCACGCCGATCTCTTTATTCAAACCGCACTTCGTTTGCAAGCACTGATGCCGGAGGTTCAATTCCTGGCGCCACTCGCAACCAAGGAAACGCGCCAATTATTCGAAGCAGCCTTGTATCGCAATAACGCGCAAGATTTACGGCTGACCATTCTGTTTGGTCACGCGCAAGCGGCGATGGCAGCGGCGGATTGTGTCTTGGTCGCATCCGGCACGGCCACATTGGAAGCAGCCTTGCTGAAACGGCCGATGGTGATCACTTATCGTGTTCCGAAATTAACCGCAATCATCATGCGTGCACAACGCTATTTACCCTATGTCGGTTTGCCCAATATTCTCGCTGGCCGCTTTGTGGTCCCAGAGTTTTTGCAAGATCAGGCGACCCCAGATAATTTGGCGCAGGCAGTACAACATTGGCTGGAAGACAAGCCGGCACGCGAGGCGTTGCGCGAGGCGTTTCAAAGTATGCATCTCGCGTTGCGGCAAAATACCGCGCAGCGCGCCACCGACGCGATCATCGGTTTGCTGCACGCCAGGGGGCAGCGGTGATCTGTGGCGTGGATGAAGCGGGCAGGGGGCCTTTAGTCGGCGCGGTGTTTGCGGCGGCGGTGATACTGGATCCGGCACGGCCGATTCAAGGCTTGGCCGATTCCAAAAAATTATCCGAAAAACGGCGCGAGGCCTTGGAGATTGAAATCAAAGAATCTGCGTTGGCTTGGGCGATTGCCAGCGCAAGCGCCGAAGAAATCGATCGGCTCAATATACTGCAGGCAACCCTGCTTGCCATGCAGCGCGCGGTGGCCGGCTTGATTCCGCAACCTACGCGCGCCCTGATTGACGGTAATCGTTGCCCTAACCTTGCCATGGCAGCGCAAGCGATCGTGAAAGGCGACGCCACCGTGCCCGAAATTTCGGCCGCATCGATCCTGGCTAAAACCGCGCGCGATGCCGAGATGCGTTTGTTGCATGCGCGCTTTCCACAATATGGTTTCGATCAGCATAAAGGCTACCCGACCCCGGTGCATATCCAAGCACTTCAAGTGCACGGCGCCTGTCCGGAACATCGCCGCACCTTTGGGCCTGTAACGCGCATCTTGAATAAATAGGAGCTTGAAATGGATCAACGTATCGCCGTGTTAGTGCATGTATTGGGCGTGGTCGTATGGGTCGGCGGTATGTTTTTCGCCTATGTGGCCTTGCGCCCCGCGGCGGTGCAAACGCTTGAGCCGGCACAACGCTTGCCCCTGTGGGCAGCGACATTTGAACGTTTTTTCCCCTGGGTTTGGCTATCGGTGATCGCGCTATTCGTCAGTGGCCTGTATCTGATCGCGGTTTATGGTGGGTTCGGCGCAGTAGGGCTATATATTCATACGATGTTGATACTCGGCTTGATCATGATGTTGATTTTCTTCCGGGTGTACTTCGCCCCCTATCGGCGCTTAAAGAACGGCGTGGCTGCCCAGGAATGGAAATCTGCAGCGGCCGCGCTGGCGCAGATTCGCGTGCTGATCGGCATTAACCTAAGTATCGGAATTGCCGTTATATTTATCGCGATTCTGGGCAAATTGTGGATTTAAACTAAAGCATTGCCGAAATTTGACGTAGTTATATCCAGGCTATAGCTACGTCGGTACCTTCCGCCTGAGTTCTACATTGCGGAGCAGGATATTCACCTATCCTCGCTGTGCGTGGTCAAGCCGCTATTCATTGTTCTTTGCTGGATGAGCGAGGCCAGATTCCATGTTTGTTATTGTCGGTTACATCGTTGTGCTGCTCTCGGTTCTGGGTGGTTTCGTGCTTGCGGGCGGACATATGTCCGCTTTATTGCAGCCAGTGGAATTCCTCATGATCGGCGGTGCAGCGGCAGGGGCCTTTGTCGTCGCCTATGGCGGCAAGCCCATGAAGGCGACGCTCAAGGCGCTTCCAACCATTTTCAAGCCCTCAATGTACACCAAGGCTTTGTATATGGAGCTGCTCTCGCTTTTATTCGAAATTCTGGCCAAAGTGCGCAAGGAAGGCCTGATGTCGATTGAGAACGACGTAGAAGTTCCGCATGAAAGCCCCCTTTTTGCTAAATATCCGGCGGTGGCGGCGGATCACCATGCAATCGAATTTATCACTGATTATTTACGCTTGATGGTGAGCGGCAGTCTGAATGCTTTCGAGATCGAGAACTTGATGGACAACGAAATCGAGACTCACCACCACGAGGGTGAAATACCGGTTAATGCAGTAGCCAAAGTCGGCGATGCCATGCCGGCATTCGGCATCGTGGCGGCGGTAATGGGGGTGGTGCACACCATGGCCTCAGTAGGGTTACCGCCGGCGGAACTGGGAATTCTCATCGCGAATGCGCTGGTCGGCACCTTCCTCGGTATTTTGCTTGCCTATGGCTTCGTCGGTCCGCTATCGACGATCTTGGAATTCAAACTCAACGAATCCACCAAATTTTACCAATGCATCAAAGTCACGCTGCTGTCGAGTCTGAACGGCTACGCGCCGCAAGTGGCGGTTGAGTTTGGGCGAAAAGTGCTGTATTCCACCGAGCGCCCCACCTTCCTCGAATTGGAGGAAGAAGTGAAACAGCGCAAAGGAAAAAAATAAGTTATGAGCGACGATTCCCAACGCCCGATTATTGTCCGGCGCATCAAGAAGCATGCGCACGGGCACCATGGCGGCGCCTGGAAAATCGCCTACGCGGATTTTGTGACGGCGATGATGGCGTTTTTCCTCTTGATGTGGCTACTGGGGTCTACCTCGAAGGGTGATCTCAGCGGTATCTCAGAATATTTCAACCAACCCATGAAAGTTGCCCTATTTGGTGGGGAGGGCAGCGGCGATGCAACCAGCTTGATCAAAGGTGGCGGCAAGGATTTGACCCGCAAAGCAGGTCAAGAAAATAAGGCCAACATGCCCGCCAAAAAGAAAACCTCTGATCCAGAGGCGGGGAAAGCCGAAGCGATCCGGCAGGAGAAAGCGAAGCTCGAGGAATTAAAAATCAAGTTCGAGAAGAAAATTGATTCGAATAGCTTCCTCAAGCAATTCAAGAAACAACTCATGATCGACATTACCGCCGAGGGGCTGCGCATCCAAATCGTGGATGAGAAAAACCGTCCCATGTTCAATATTGGTAGCGCGCTGTTGCAGCCTTATGCGAAGGAAATCCTGAGCGAGATTTCCAAGGTGCTGAACGATGTACCCAACACCATCAGCTTGTCCGGCCACACGGATGCTACCCCGTATTCTGGAGGCGAGCGCGGATACAGCAACTGGGAATTATCCGCCGACCGCGCCAATGCCTGTCGACGCGAGTTGGTGGTGGGCGGTATCGATGACGGCAAGATTCTACGGGTGGTGGGCTTGGGTTCGGCGGTGTTGTTCGACAAAACCGATCCGGGCAACCCGATTAACCGTCGCATCAGCATCATCGTGATGAACAAACAGACCGAAGAAGCGGTGAAAAATGATGGTGGGCAGCTTGAAGTTAATGCGAATAACCTCAAGGAGGTGGCGAAAAATGGTCCCGCGCCCAATGCCCAGCCTTGAAATGACCGCGCCGCGCCGCATGCCACCGATATGCTTAGCGGCTTTGGCGCAAGTGTTGTCCATCGTGCTGACTGGTTTAGGTATGTTAAGCCTGCAATTTTTGGGATTGGAAATTGGTATCGTTCCGCTTCTGCTGACGCAAAGCGTGCTGGCGGTAGCGGTAAGCTTTTTGATGGGCATGCCTAGCTGGTGGTTAGCGATCCAGGCCATTTTTGTACCGGCATTGGCTGCGGCGCTGGCCTTGTCCATCGCGCCAACTTGGTTTTTAGGCGGATTTATTTTACTCGCGTTAATTTACGGCCGCACCTATACGACGCAAGTGCCCTTGTACTTGTCACGGCGGCGGGTATGGCTGGCGATCCAACACCTGTTGCCACAGGCACCGGGTTTGCGCGTGCTGGATCTGGGTTCGGGCTTAGGCGGCTTGATCCAGCATTTGGCTGATGTACGGCCAGACAGCCATGTGAGCGGGATTGAATCCGCGCCGCTGCCCTGTCTGATCAGCAAGCTGCGCATCATGGGTCGCCCCAATGCCCATACTGAATGGGGCGATTTTTGGCAGACTGATTTGAGCGGATACGATGTGGTGTGCGCTTATTTGTCACCGGTGCCGATGCCGGCCTTGTGGCAGAAAGTAAAACGCGAAATGCGCCCGGGGAGCTTATTCATCAGCTATCGCTTTCCCATTCCCGGCGTGATGCCTGCTCAAGTCGTGAAAATGAATGACTTAGGGCAAACCGAGCTGTATGTGTGGCGCGTCTAACGGCATCGAGTGTCGGCGGTGGCCACTTCAGTCCAGGATTTAATCAGCCAACTCGGTAACGCCGATTTACCCATCTTGTCCGTGAGCGCTGCCGAATTCGACAAGCTTGCCGTGCGCGGCGAACGTGCCGATCCTAGCGATATCGTAGATGTTGTGCTGCACGATCCCTTCTTCACCCTCAATGTGCTGCGCGCGATGGGTGCGCGCAAACGCGGCCGGCTGGCAGGTGAGATCACCACCATAGAACATGCAGTCATGATGTTCGGCGCGCAGCCATTGTTCGAGCGCTTTGCCAATCCCGGCATTATCGAGAACCAATTCAAGCCCAATCCGCGCGCGCTATTGCAATTGCGGCGTGCCTTGTCGCGCGCGCATCATGCGGCTTGCCAAGCGCGCGATTGGGCCATTTTTCGTCAAGACATCGAATCGGAGGAAGTTTATATTGCCGCATCGCTCAACGATATTGGGGAACAATTGCTGTGTTATTTTGCGCCGGAATCGGCAGCCAAATTAACTGAGGAAATACGCCGTGACCCTGAAGGCACGCGCGAGGCACAACAGTCGATACTCGGCTTCGATTTGCGCGCCCTGCATGCAGAAATTGTCCACGCCTTCCAGCTTCCCGATTTATTGCAAGACCTGACCGACCCCGCCAACATGGAAAAGCCGCGGGCGCTAAATGTGCAGTTGGCCGCCTCCGTTGCGCGTCATGCGGAATTTGGTTGGCATGGTGCGGCGCTGGAAAGGGATATGGCGGGGGTGGCGGTGCTGTTGCATCTGCCATTGGAAGATGTGGTCGGGCGCATTCATCGTACCGCAGCCTTAGCGGCGCGTGCTTGGCAGTGGTACAAGGCACCGCCTGCCGCACGCTGGTTGCCGCTACTACAGCCGCCAGTGGTGCCCGAGCAAGCCGTCAAGCTGGCAAGCACAGCCGCCCCCGCCCCCTTTGGCTCCACCCCAGAAGTGATGGCCTGGGCGATGCGTGCGCTGATAGAAAATGCGGGGTTGAGTCGAGCCGTGTTTGCGCTACGCGCTCCGGATGGCATGAATCTGCGTGGGAAATTTGCCGTCGGTGTTGAGCCGAATTCGCCTTTTGCACATTTCGAAATCGGCTTAGCCAAGCACCATTTATTCGCGCATCTCATGAGCAAGCCGCAAAGCGTTTGGTTCAATGAACAGAATCGAAGCAACTTGCAATCATTCGTGACCAGTGACATTACCAGCGTGGCCGGCAGCGGTGAATTTTTCGCAAGCTCAGTCTTTCTCGGCACCCAACCATTTGGATTATTTTATGGCGACCGGCGCGACGCGGCTGCTGGCGGATTGGATGAACGCAGCTATCAAGTCTTTAAAGAAATCGGTCTGAAAGTGACTCAGGCCTTGAATCAACTCGCCGGAAAAAAATAGCGGCAATTATAGGTTGCCCTACAGCGTTGCTTTATCAGCGTACAAATAGACAAAGATTTTCACGCTTGGCGGTTCAGGTTAGACTGTGCGCCAAATGTACCCGCAAAAATCCTACCCCCTTACAACCGTATTTTCATATTTCACTGCGCGAGCCTGCGGATGAAAACACAGAATCTGTGGTTTCTGCGGCACGACGACCAGGTGAGCGGGCCGTTTCCGGCGAAGCTGATTAGCCGCGATTTAATGCTGGGGCGCGTACAAGCCTCGGACGAAGCGAGCGTGGATCAAGTATTCTGGTCCCCGGTAGGGGAAATTCCTGATTTTAAAGAACGGATTAATGTTAAACAACGCGTAGTCGGCCCGGCAGATTCCCCGATGGATTGGTATGAAGAGCGGCGTCAAGCGGCGTTGCGCTGGGCGGATGAGCGGCATAGCCGGGATCGGCGCGATGTGGGCGAGCCCAATCCATTCTTGATGAACAAGCGCCGAGCGGATCGTCGCCTGCTCACTGAAAGTGCGGAATGGGCTGCGCTGCGCCTCCGTCACGCAGAGTGGGAGGCTGAACTCAAATATCGGCGCGACCGTTTTTTTGGCGTGTCCATGGTGTTGATAGCACTGCTCGCCTTGGCGGTGTATGCGGTGTTCAACTTGGCGCCGGTCAACCCAATAAAGGTCGGCTTTCACGGTCCGTATGCCGCTTGCTCTGAGCCCGCATCCAGTCAAGTCAATTGGTCGCACTGCGACAAAAATGGCGCCTGGCTCAAGGGCGTGGACCTGACTAGCGCGTTGCTCCTGGAAGCCCGCTTCAACGCTGCGAATCTGAGTCATAGTAATCTTTCCTATGCCAATCTGACGGGCGCCGATCTGAGCTTTGCCAACCTGCAACAAACGAAACTGGTTGGCGCCAATCTCACCTCGGCCAATTTGACCTACGCTGAGTTGCGCGATGCCGATCTGCGTTATGCCGATTTACGCGGCGCCAAGCTTGATGCCGCCACGCTGATTGGTGCGCGGCTAGATGAGGCCACTTGGATCGATGGCCGGCAGTGCGCAGTAATCTCGGTTGGGGAATGCAAGTAGATGACTAGCGCGCGCTTTAAGCACATTACTTCTGTCGAAAATTCACACTACAAGCTGCTTAAGAAAATCTCCTCCTCCTCGCGCGAACGGCGAAAGTGTGGACAAACGCTGCTCGATGGCGTGCATTTGCTCAATGCGCTAGCGGATGCGGGCGGCACGCCCAACTTGCTTGCGCTAAAGGGCGGCAAGGAGACCGATGCGGAAATCGAGGGTTGTCTGAGCCGTTTTCCCGACACGCCGCGTCTCGTATTCAGTGAGGCGCTTTTCGATTCGCTGTCGCCCGTCGAACATCCCACCGGGGTACTGGGCCTGATCAATACACCAGCGCCGCCCAGCCATCGGGGCCGGTTTTGCGTGCTGCTGGAAGCGATTCAGGATCCCGGCAACCTCGGCGCAATGCTGCGCACGGCAGCGGCAGCGGGGGTGGACGCGGTCTATCTCTCCAGGGGCTGCGCGGAAGTCTGGTCGCCCAAAGCGCTGCGCGCGGGCATGGGGGCGCAGTTTGCGCTAGCAGTGTATGAGCACGTCGATCTGGCGCTTGTCGCGCGCGATTTTAAAACGCTCGTGGCGACTTCGCTCAATGCCAAGCAATCCATTTACGACTTGGATCTCAGCGGCCCGGTGGCCTTTGTGTTCGGCAACGAAGGCGCGGGGCTCTCGGTGGCATTACTTGATACCGCAACGCATCAAGTCAAAATCCCCATGCCGGGCAAAGTGGAATCGTTAAATGTGGCCGCGGCGGCTGCCGTGTGTTTGTTCGAATGCGTGCGTCAGCGCGGGGTCAAGCCGCGTTGATGCATGATCGAGGAAGCGATTTCTTCGATCGACATACGGCTGGAGTCAAGATAGGGAATGTCCTGCATTTTGAACAGCGTTTCCGCTTGGCGCACCTCGGCGCGGCAGGTGTCTAAGCGCGCATAATCGCTATTGGGTTTGCGCTCTTGGCGAATCTGCGCCAGCCGTTCCGGGCTGATGGTTAGGCCAAATAGCTTGGATTTGA
The DNA here is from genome assembly GCA_018781585.1 of Burkholderiales bacterium. Lineage (GTDB taxonomy): Bacteria > Pseudomonadota > Gammaproteobacteria > Burkholderiales > Thiobacteraceae > RBG-16-58-11. The sequence continues at coordinate 2,670 of JADMJT010000109.1, read as the reverse complement.
ACGGCTGCAGGGGCTTGGGCAATTGCGTCGACTCGAAATCATCCGGGGTCAGCGGATAATTCGCGGCATACAGACTGTATTGCAGCGCGAGATACAGACAGGTCGGCGTTTTGCCGCAGCGCGATACGCCGACGAGAATGAGCTCGGCCTGCTCCAGATGGCTGCCCAGCCCATCGTCGTGCGTGAGCCCGAAATTCACCGCATTGATGCGCGATAAATAATTCGGGCTCATGCCGTGCGCCATGCCGATTGCGCCCGAGGATTTTTCGCCGAGCTCCGCTTCCAGCGGCGGAATAAACGTGTCGAAATAATCGATAAACAAAGCGTTGGCGCCGGCCACCGTTGCGCGCAATTCAGGCTGCAAGATAGAACTGAAGACGATGGGGCGCTGGCCGGTTTCGGCTATGCTGCGGTTGATCCAGTCGCGCGCGGCCTCGGCGCGCTTGGGTGTATCAATGAAGGGTAGCGTGTGACGCTCGAATTCAATATGATCGAATTGCGTGAGCAAACTTTTGCCGAGCGCTTCGGCGGTGATGCCGGTGCGGTCGGAGACAATGTAAACAATGCGCTTCTCACCCATGCAATGACTCTACAGGGGCCGCCATGAGCAATCAACCCTATGTGCTTCCATTCGAGCAACTGGGCATTCAAGATGTGCCGAGCGTCGGCGGCAAAAATGCCTCGCTCGGCGAGATGATTCAAAACTTATCGCACCTCGGCGTGCGCGTGCCTGGGGGGTTCGCCACCACGGCGCAGGCCTTCCGCGATTTTCTCGTGCACAGCGATCTCACGCAGCGCATCAACCAGGCTTTGCAAGCGCTCGACGTCAGCGATGTCACGACCTTGGCGCAGGTAGGCAAGCAAATACGGCAATGGGTGGTGGAAGCACCGCTGCAACCCGCTTTGGCGCAAGCAATTCGCACTGCGTGGCAGCAAATGGCGGCAGCGTCGGTGGGTGAATTATCGGTCGCGGTGCGCTCAAGCGCCACGGCGGAGGATTTGCCCGACGCCTCCTTCGCCGGGCAGCAAGAAACCTATCTCAACGTGGTGGGCATCGACACGGTGCTGCTCAAGGTGCGCGAGGTCTTCGCCTCGCTCTATAACGATCGGGCGATTGCCTACCGGGTGCACCATGGCTTCGAGCATGCCGACGTGGCCTTGTCCGCCGGTATCCAGCGCATGGTGCGCAGCGATCTGGCGGCGAGTGGGGTGATCTTTACTATCGACACCGAATCGGGCTTTCCCGATGTGGTGTTCATCACTTCTTCCTACGGCTTGGGCGAGATGGTGGTGCAGGGCGCGGTGAATCCGGATGAATTCTATGTACACAAACCGCTGCTGGCAGCCAACAAGTTTGCCGTGGTGCGGCGTAGTCTCGGTTCCAAAGCCAAACGCATGGTGTACGGTAAGAACGGCGCGCAGACGCATATCGAAGATATCGCCCCGGCCGAGCGCCAACGTTTTTCCATCAGCGATGCCGATGTGTTGGATCTGGCGCGCGCTGCCATCACCATCGAGCAGCACTATGGCCGCCCCATGGATATCGAGTGGGCCAAGGACGGCCAAGACGGCCTGCTCTACATCGTGCAAGCGCGGCCGGAGACGGTGAAAGCGCGCGCCTCGAAAGACATGTTGCGCCAATATCATTTGAAGCAGCATTCTGCCGTGCTGGTGTCGGGCCGCGCCATCGGCCAGCGCATCGGCAGCGGGCAGGTGCAGGTGATATTGCATGCCGCCGAAATGAACCAGGTGCAGGCAGGCGACGTGCTGGTGACGGATATGACCGATCCCGATTGGGAGCCGGTGATGAAGCGCGCCGCGGCCATCGTCACCAATCGCGGCGGACGCACCTGCCATGCGGCCATCGTGGCGCGCGAGCTGGGCATCCCGGCGGTGGTGGGCTGCGGCGATGCAACGGATAAGCTCAGCGACGGCCAAGCGGTTACGGTGTCTTGCGCCGAGGGCGATACCGGCCTCGTCTATGCCGGCTTGTTGGAGACGGAAGTGCGCGAAGTGAGTTTGGAGGCCATGCCCAAAGCCCCAGTCAAGATCATGATGAATGTCGGCAACCCGGAGCGCGCCTTCGACTTTGCCAGCCTGCCCAATGACGGCGTCGGCCTGGCGCGGCTCGAATTCATCATCAACCGCATGATCGGCATCCACCCCAAGGCAGTGCTGGAATATCCGGCGCTGCCGAGTGAGCTCAAGCACACCGTGGAGGAAATGTGCGCGGGCTATGCCGATCCCGTGAGCTTTTATGTGGAGCGCTTGACCGAGGGCGTGGCGACCATCGCCGCCGCCTTCTGGCCCAAGCCGGTGATCGTGCGCCTGTCCGACTTCAAGTCCAACGAATACGCCAACCTGGTCGGCGGCGAGCGCTACGAACCGAAAGAAGAAAATCCCATGCTCGGCTTTCGCGGCGCCTCGCGATACATTGCACCTGCGTTTCAGGATTGCTTCGCGCTCGAATGCCGCGCCATGAAAAAAGTGCGTGAGGATATGGGGCTGGTGAACGTCGAACTGATGATCCCCTTCGTGCGCACGGTGGAAGAGGGCAAAGGCGTCATCGACCTGCTCGCGCAGCATGGCCTCGTGCGCGGGGAGAATGGCTTGCGCGTCATCATGATGTGCGAGATACCCTCCAACGTGATTCTGGCCGAGGAATTTTTA
>JADMJT010000133.1 GCA_018781585.1 Burkholderiales bacterium | reverse complement strand
GCTTCTTAAGGGGTCGTCCTTAAAGAATTCGGTTTTATTTTTAAGTAAATGGGTTCAACCAGCTAAAGGGGTAGCCAATGCTAAGTAAGTTGAGGGGATTGGGAATGGGGGCGCTCGCGGCGCTGATGTCCATGGCCGCGTGGGCGGAGGAATCGAAATACAATCTTCCCACGCCACAAAGTGAAGTAGCGCAGGAGATTTTTGATCTGCACATCCTGATCATGTGGGTGTGCGTGGGCATCTTCGTCGTGGTTTTCGGCGCGATGTTCTATTCGATCTGGAAGCACCGCAAGTCGGTCGGACACAAAGCCGCGCATTTTCACGAAAACACCACGGTCGAAGTCGTTTGGACGATTATTCCTTTCATCATCCTGACCGCCATGGCCATTCCGTCCACTAAGGCCGTGCTCAATATGCGCGATGCCAGCAATCCGGATATCACCATCAAAGTCACCGCCTATCAGTGGAAGTGGGAATATGACTATCGCACCGAGGGCATCAAGTTCCTGTCAACAATGTCTACGCCGCGTGATCAAATCGAAGGCAGCGCCAAAAAAGGCGATAACTATCTGCTGGAAGTAGATAACGCAATGGTGGTTCCAGTCGGCAAGAAAGTCCGTCTGTTGCTGACTGCAAATGATGTGATTCACGCCTGGTGGGTACCGGCCTTCGGGATTAAACAAGATGCAATTCCGGGCTATATCAAAGATGCTTGGTTTATAGCGAAAACACCTGGCACCTTCCGCGGCCAGTGCGCCGAATTGTGCGGTAAGGATCATGGCTTCATGCCGATCGTGGTGGAAGTAAAGTCTGCGGACGACTACGCCAAGTGGGTTGCCGATCAGAAAGCCAAAACCGCTGCCGTAACCCTGGACCCGAACAAGACCTACAGTGCGGGTGAGTTGAAAGCGCAAGGCGAGAAAGTGTACGCCGCCAACTGCGCCGCCTGCCACCAAGCGAATGGCGCAGGGCTCCCGCCCGCTTTCCCCGCGATCACCGGTTCGAAAATCGCGACTGGTGACAAGGCTGCGCACATTGCAATCGTAATGAATGGCAAGCCGGGCACTGCGATGGCCGCGTTTGGGAAACAACTTAACGATGTGGATTTGGCAGCGGTCGTCAGCTACGAGCGCAATGCCCTGGGCAATAAGACCGGCGATCTGGTCCAGCCCGCCGACATCAAAGCATTACGTAAATAATTTAGGAGGCCGACAATGGAAGCCACACACGCACAAGATCACGGACACGGTCACCCGACCGGTTTGATGCGCTGGATCACTACCACCAACCATAAGGACATCGGTACGCTGTACCTGTGGTTCGCATTCATCATGCTGCTCGCCGGCGGCTGTTTGGCACTATTGATTCGCGCTGAGCTGTTTCAGCCGGGCATGCAAGTGGTTACGCCGGAGTTTTTTAACCAGCTTACTACGCTGCACGGCCTCATCATGGTGTTCGGCGCGATCATGCCCGCCATGGTCGGCTTCGCCAACTGGCAGGTTCCGATGATGATCGGCGCGCCCGATATGGCGTTTCCGCGCATGAACAACTGGAGCTTCTGGCTGCTGCCGGTGGCCGCGATCATGCTGGTTTCGTCGTTCTTCGTACCGGGTGGCGCTTCCGCGGGCGGTTGGACCATGTATCCGCCCTTGTTCCTGCAAGGCGGCATCTCCAACGACATGACCATCTTCGCGGTACACATTCTGGGGATATCCTCCATCATGGGCGCGATCAACATCGTCACCACCATCCTCAATATGCGCGCGCCCGGCATGACGATGATGAAAATGCCGCTGTTCGTGTGGACCTGGCTGATTACGGCGTATCTCTTGATCGCGGTGATGCCGGTGTTGGCGGGCACGGTAACGATGTTGCTGACTGATCGCCATTTCGGCACGAATTTCTTCAACGCGGCCGGTGGCGGCGACCCGGTGATGTTCCAGCACATCTTCTGGTTCTTCGGGCATCCCGAGGTGTACATCATGATTCTGCCGGCGTTCGGCATCGTGTCGCAGGTCATTCCGGCGTTCGCGAGGAAACCTTTATTTGGCTACGCCTCCATGGTGTATGCGACGGGCTCGATCGCGATTCTGTCGTTCATCGTGTGGGCGCACCATATGTTCACCACCGGCATGCCAACCTCGGCGCAACTGTTCTTTATGTACGCGACCATGTTGATCGCCGTGCCGACCGGGGTGAAGGTGTTCAACTGGGTGGCCACCATGTGGCGCGGTTCGATGACCTTCGAAACCCCGATGCTGTTCGCGATTGGTTTCGTGTGCCTGTTTACCATCGGCGGCTTCACCGGCCTGGTGTTGGCGATTACGCCTGTCGATATCCAGTTGCAGGACACCTACTATGTGGTGGCGCACTTCCACTATGTGCTGGTGTCGGGCTCGCTGTACGCCATCTTCGCCGGCGTGTATTTCTGGTTGCCGAAGTGGACCGGCCGTATGTACGACGAGAAGCTGGGCAAGCTGCATTTCTGGCTGTCGACCATCTTCTTCAACATCCTGTTTTTCCCGATGCACTTCCTGGGGTTGGCCGGCATGCCGCGCCGCATCCCGGACTATGCACTGCAATTCGCCGACTTCAACGCGTTGGCGACTATCGGTGCATTCGGCTTCGGCTTAAGCCAACTGATCCTGTTGGTGGTGGTGCTCAAGTGCATTAAGAGCGGCGCGAAAGCGGCCGACCACACTTGGGAAGGCGCGGATTCGTTGGAGTGGACGCACTTGTCCTCTCCGCCGCCCTACCATTCGTTCGTGACACCGCCAGTCGTGAAATAATCGGCTTAACGTGAAACTCGCGAAGCGAGCCCGCATCCCTCTCTCCCGCTTGCGGGAGAGAGTTAGGAGAGAGGGATTTTTGGAGCGCTGAGTGGAAAAGCAACCCAAGGAAAGAAACAAATACCTCACTGCGGCGATTCTGTTTGCGATCGCGGCTGGGCTTTTTCTCTGGACGTTCAACAAGAAGTGGTAAGAATGGCCGACGCACAACAGCAGAATTCGACCGTACTCAAGAAATTAATCATCGTCACAGTCTTGATGTTTGGTTTTGGTTTCTTGTTGGTGCCGTTTTACAAGAAGATTTGTGAAGTAACCGGGATATCGAAGGACAAGATTGCGGTATCGAATACGCAGATGGACCCGGCGCGCTGGGTCAGCATCGAGTTCGACGCGAACGTGGGCAAAAATTTACCGTGGAAGTTCGAGCCGCTGACCGCTCATTTACGCGTACATCCAGGTGAATTTAAGCAAGTGATGTACCGGGTAGTGAACACGACCAACCGCACGATGGTGGGTCAAGCCATCCCCAGTTACGGACCGGCGCGCGCGGGCAGTTTTTTTCAAAAGATCGAATGCTTCTGCTTTACCCAGCAGACACTCAAGCCGGGCGAAGAAAAAATCATGCCGGTGCAATTTGTGGTGCAAAACGATTTACCGAAAGACGTGCACACGATTACCTTGTCGTACACGTTTTACGAGCAAGTGAAAGCGGACGCTTCATAGGGAGATATGGAACAAGCGCCGCGCAAAACCAGTTTTCTGCAAGCCGCGCGCGCCGTGTTTTGGAGCTTTTTCGGCGTGCGCAAGCGCACTGATTACGATTCGGATGCAGTAAAGCTCACGCTCGGTCAAGTGATCGCGGCCGGCTTGATCGGCGCGGCACTATTTGTTGGGGTGTTGCTGGGTGTGGTGTATCTGGTCACCCACCTTGCCGCCAAATAAAAATTTTGAAGCAAGCAAGTTTAAATCGAAATTAACGATTCGACTCTTAAGGAGGAGCAGAAATGAGTGATCATCAAGCAGGGAGCTACTATCTTCCGGAACCATCGGGCTGGCCCATCGTCGGTTCGGCCGCGGTGGCGCTGTTGACCAGCGGTTTGGTGATGTGGTCAAACCACATCGCATCGGGCGGCTGGGTTATCTTGGCCGGTTTGCTGGTGCTGTTTTACATGATGTTCGGCTGGTTTGGTACTGTCATTGCCGAATCTGAGTCCGGCAAATACGATCAGCAAGTGGATCGCTCCTTCCGCTGGGGCATGAGCTGGTTCATCTTCTCCGAAGTGATGTTCTTCGCAGCCTTCTTCGGTGCTTTATTCTACATGCGCGTGCTGTCGGTGCCCTGGTTGGGCGAGGGTGACACCAACGCCATGTTGTGGGAAGGCTTCAAGGCAACCTGGCCTACCGCCGGTCCGCTGGGTGCGGAAAATATTGGTTTCGGCAAGGAAGTTGCCGCCGGCGCGAACCAATTCTCGCCCATGGAGGCGCTGGGTATCCCCGCGATCAATACCTTGATCCTGCTGACCTCCGGTGTCACGCTGACCGTCGCGCACTGGGGGCTGAAGAAAGGCAATCGTGGCCAGCTTAATTTATGGCTAGCCCTGACCGTACTCTTGGGCGTCGTGTTCCTGGGTCTGCAAGCCTATGAATACCACCACGCCTACACCAAGATGGGCCTGACGCTGGGTGCCGGTGCCTATGGTGCGACCTTTTTCATGCTGACGGGTTTCCACGGTCTTCACGTGACCATCGGCACCATCATGCTGGCGGTGATTTTAGTGCGCTGTTTGAAAGGGCACTTCAAACCCGAATCCCACTTCGCATTTGAAGCCGTGTCATGGTATTGGCACTTTGTGGACGTGGTCTGGCTTGGCCTGTTTGTGTTCGTGTACTGGCTCTAAGCACCCGATAAGCGGTGGAGGAGAACACTCCTAGTAACTAAAAATAAAAAAGGGGATTTGGCGTCGCGGTAGTATCGCGACGCCATTTTTGTTTTTAGGGGGGAGGTAAGTACGAATGCATAGGGTGCTTGCCCTTACAATCGATACCTAGGTGTACCTTAATGCCGTGCGGGAATGATCCCGAAATAGAAGCCTGCCATCAGCAGCAAGAATAGGGTGACGGAGAGCGAGACGCGAACCGTGAGCGCTTTCACGGTGCGGTCTGAGCCGCCTTTATCTTTTACCAGATAGTAGAGTGCGGAAACCAGACTGCCGACGATGAGCAGCAGAAAAATGACGATAATGATGCGGGATAGCGTGTAAGACATGATGGCTCCAGACGAGGAAATCGGCAGCGGGAATCGGCGCAGTGTAGCGGAAAGCTGGACTGCTCGCCATGGACGCGATGGCTGAGCGCAAGCGTCCCTTTTGGCTGCCCACCGTCGCGGCACTCGTCGTGGTCGCGCTCGCCACATCAGCCGGAATTTGGCAGACGAATCGCGCGCAATTTAAACGCGACTTGCAAGCGCGCTATGACGCGCAGGTAAAATCCGCGCCCGTCGCTTTACCGGGATCATTGGTGGATGCCGAAGCGTTTCGCTTTCGGCGGATAAGCGTGACAGGGCAATTCGATCCAGCGCATGAGATATTGCTGGATAATCGGGTGCTGAATGGCAAGCCGGGATATCACGTGGTAACGCCGTTAAAGATGGATAGCGCTGAACGGTATGTGCTCGTCGATCGCGGTTGGGTGGCACGGGGTGTAGATCGCACGCTGTTGCCGGAGATACGCACCCCCCTAGGCAAGATAGTGATCGAGGGCATCGCCGTGCCGCCGAGCAATAAATATTTGGAGCTCTCGACGCAAACCGTCGAGGGAAAGGTGTGGCAAAACCTGAATATGAAGCGCATGGCCGATTTATTACGCTACCCGGTGCAGCCGGTGGTGATCACGCAGTTGAATGACAATGGAGATGGCTTGATGCGGCGTTGGAACCGACCTGATGTCGGAATCGAGAAGCATGTGGGCTACGCCTTTCAATGGTTCGCACTGGCCGTCGCGACAATCGTGATTTATGGGGTGATGTATGCAAAACGACGCAAGCAAAAATAAAAGAAGATTGCTCTTGGTGATGGCGGTATTCGCGGTCCCACTGATTGCCTCTTATCTGGCTTATTTCGTGTGGCAGCCGCAAGGCGCCGTGGGTAATTATGGCGAACTGATCCAGCCTGAGCCTTTGCCGGAGACATTACGCTTTGCCAAGCTTGAGGGCGGGCAGATCACTCTGAAAGAATTGCGCGGCAAATGGCTAATGGTGCAGGTGGATGCAGGGGGGTGCGCCGCCGCGTGCGAGCAAAAATTGTATGCCATGCGCCAAGTGCGATTGATGCAGGGCAAGGAACAAGATCGCGTGCTGCGGCTGTGGTTGGTGACGGACAATGCCGTGCCGAGCCCAGTATTGAAACAAAAGATCGACAGCATGCTGTTGCTGAAAGATGCTACGGGCACGCTGATCGCCAAGCTTCCCGCGAAGGAAAACGTGAAGCAGCATA
>JADMJT010000021.1 GCA_018781585.1 Burkholderiales bacterium | reverse complement strand
GCATGCCCATGATCGGCTTCTACGGCAACGGCGAAATCGGCCCGCTCAACGGCGAGAATGAGATTTTCCAATACTCGGCCGTGTTGGGATTGTTCAAGACCGATGTTTAGCCCCAGCCGGGAAGATGCGCGCCGGGGCTTTTTTGAAACCTGGCGCAAATACCAAGCACGCGAACCGGTGGCGGGCATGGAAGCCATGCTGCTGGAAGTGATCTTGCAGCACCCCGAATACCACGCGATCTTATCCAAGCCCGATCAATATCAAGATCGCGACTATGCGCCCGAGCATGGCGAGACCAACCCCTTCCTGCACATGAGCATGCATCTCGCGCTCAACGAGCAACTCTCCATCGACCAACCGCCCGGTATCCGCGACCGGCATCGGGCCTTGCTCGCACGATTCGACGATACGCACGACGCGCAACACATCATGCTCGAATGCCTCGCTGAAGAAATCTGGCATGTGCAACGCCATCAGGTAGCGTTCGACGCCGAGCGTTATTTGGGATGCATCGATCAACGCAAATGAGCCTTTCAAACGCGTCTTTGGTAGGGCGAATCTTCGTTTAATCTACGACGCCGCCTCATCTAGCATCACTTCCCCATTCGGTCCCCAATTCACCTTGGTGATGCCGGGATGCTCCGTTTCCAGGCGCCTTAACTCAAACTCCTGGCGGGTTAATTTGCCCTGCTGCGCGCGTACCCGATCTGCCAAGTGCCGGTTCTCTATAAGCAGGGCGTGATAAGCCAAAGCCTGTGCCAGCGTGACGCGCAATTCCGCATCGTGCCAAGGTTTCGCGATAAACCGGAAAATCTGCGCCTCGTTAATGGCGCTAATAATCCCCTCTAGGTCGGCATAGCCGCTGAGAATCAAGCGCGCCGCATCCGGCTGCTTCTCGCGGAATTGGCGCAAGAACTGTACGCCATCCATTTCCGGCATCCGGTAATCGGACAGCACGAGATCGAATTTGATTTCATCCGCCCGCTGCAGCGCGGCCGCGGGAGAGGAAAATATTTCCACGGTGAATTGGTATTCACTGCCGTCGTTCACCACTAATGTCCGGCGCAAAGCGCGCAGTATATTTTCTTCGTCGTCCACCAGCATCAAGCGATACATAGTCATCCCCTAAGCCTGCACATAAATCGGAAGCAGCTTGCTCTCACTCTTTTCGTAACTGTAAATTTGACCGATGATATCGTCGGTCAATACATAGCCCTTAGTCAGCAACATAATGCCTTCTGCGGTCGATACATCACGCGCCAGCACCATGCCCGCTTTGAGCCCCGCCGCCTGCACCAGAACGCCCCTCTCATCAATGGCGACCACGCCCAGCGCCGCCATGAAAGCATCGACCACCTGCGGGTCGTAGCGTGTGCCGCGCGCATCCCGAATATAGGCGCGTGCATCCTCTTCTTTCATCGGCGTCGAAGTCAGCGTGCCGTTTTGTAGCTCATCGTAATCGTTCACCGCAGCCAAGATACGCGCGCCCAGCGGAATGCTCATGCCGGAGAGGCCATCCGGATAGCCCTGACCATCGAAACGCTCGTGATGGCTACGGATAATCGAGGTCGCCCCTTTCAAATCTTCCAACTCCATCAGCGCCATTTGGCCCTTGATCGGATGCTTGATGTATTCCAGGCGTTCTTCGCTGCTTAAAGCCGAGAAGGGTTTCTCCAGCACTTTGTCCGGCAAGCCCAGCATGCCGATATCGTGGAGCAAGGCTGCATACATCAATTCGTTGAAATCGTTCGGCTTCATGTTCAACTGTGTGGCTACGCGCCGAGCCAAATCAGTCACCTTGCGCGAGTGGCCCGCCATTTTCTCAGCGCGCATGTCGATCATGCTCGCGAATAGGCGCACGGAGGTCATGAAATTCTTTTTCATTTTCTCGTTCGCCAACTCCAGAAAATGCATGGTTTGCCGCACCTCTTCGGTACGGTCTTTTACCCGCTGTTCCAGATTGGCATTGAGATCTTTCAACTGCTCATTCTGCTGATGATTTACCGCTTCCAGGCGGCGCTTTTCACGCTCTAATTGCAGCCGCTCCAGCGCCTCGCGCACCAAATCCACCATCGCGGTATCGTCCCATGGCTTGGAGATATAACGGTAAATACCGCCCTTGTTGATGGCGTCCACCGTGGCGGACATCTCCGCATAGCCAGTGAGCAGCAAACGCACCGTATTCGGCCAGCGGCTTTTTACCTGCTCCAGAAATTGTGCGCCATTCATTTCCGGCATACGCATATCAGAAATGACTAGATCGACTTGCTCTGTTTCCAGCAGCGCTAACCCCTCTTTAGCGCTGGTTGCGGTAAGGATGTTGTAACCTTGAGGTCGAAACAAACGCTTTAAGGCGGACAAAATATTCGCCTCGTCGTCCACGCACAATAGCGTGGGCGGCGTATCTTCCGCCACGTTTGATTCCGCTACTTGGGCTGTCCGTATTTGATCTGTCATTAATCTAGTTAACGTCACTTATGCCTATCTGATTAACCATGCGCTGTTTCTACATCTGCCAGGTCACGCTGACTAATCGGCAGCCAAACCTTAAACGCCGTGCCCTTGCCCAACTTGCTTTGCACCTCGATGCGTCCACCATGCTTCTGCACAATGCCATAGGACAAGGAAAGCCCAAGTCCTGTGCCCTGACCAATCGGCTTGGTGGTAAAGAATGGATCAAAAATACGCGTTAGGTTCTCTGGCGAAATACCCTTACCGCTATCCATGATTTCCACCCATACCTGATCGCCTTCCAGGCCGGTGCGAACCGTAATGACGCCTTTATCTTCAATGGCATGGCCCGCATTGACCAACAGATTCATAAATACCTGGTTCAGTTGTGATACCCGACACTCTACTTCTGGAATATCGGCGTATTCCTTCTTAACTTCAGCCTTGTATTTCAATTCGTTCCAGACAATATTGAGCGTAGAGTCGATTCCTTTTTGCAAATCGGCCCAGTGCCATTCATCCGTCGCATCAATGCGTGAGAAATCCTTGAGATCCTGAACAATCTTTTTGACGCGAATAATCCCCTCGCGCGTCTCTCCCATCAGGGCGTGCACATCGTCGCGTAAAAAGTTTAACTCCACGCTTTCTTTAGCTGCACGCACCTGTGCCAATAACGTCTCATCGGCAATGGCTGGTTCAATTTTTTCATACGTGGCGATGAGGCCGAAGAGATCTTGGACGTATTTCTCCAGTGTGCCAAGATTGGAATACACATAACCGACTGGATTGTTGATCTCATGCGCCACCCCCGCTGCAAGTTGCCCCACAGAGGCCATCTTTTCTGATTGCATCAGTTGGTTCTGCGCTTCATTTAGCTGATCGTTCAGCATCCGAACTTCTTCATAACGTTGTTTCAACTCCACTTCCGCTTGCTTGCGCTCGGTAAAATCGACGATGCTACCGACCAGACCTGCCACGCTACCATCTGCCTTAGTGAAGGTTGCCTTGTAGTACAACGCATCACGCACTTCACCCCCTGCAATCGGAATCGATATCTCATAGGATTGCGCGCCTAGACGGTGCCACAACTCTTGGTCCTTGGCCCGGTGCACAGCCGACACCGCCTGCGCGTGTGGGTAGAGCACCTCTAGCGATTTGCCGATGATCGCCTCCCTGGGAATGCCAAAATAATCTTCCCATGCTTTATTCACCCCCAAATAATTACCCGCAATGTCCTTGAAGAACAGCGGTGTGGGCAACACTTCCATTAATTCTGTGGTGAAGTGAAGTTGCTCGTTTAACTCACTCGTACGCACCGCGACGAGGCGTTCCAATTCTTCTTTACCATGTTGCAAAGCCGCTTCCGCGTTCTTAAGTTGAGTGATATCAGTGCGGATCGAGATGTACTGATAGGGCAAACCATTGTCGTCGAGGAACGGCACGATGGTCGTACCGACCCAAAAAAGGTCACCATGCTTGTTACGGTTACACACTTCGCCCTTCCAGACTTTGCCCGAGGTCAGGGTGAGCCACATATCCGCGTAAAACGCATCAGTATGCTTGCCCGATTTAAGCAAGCTGTGGTTCTCATGAATCAACGTTTCCCTGCTGTAGCCACTCACCTCGCAAAATTTTTCATTGGCATAGGTAATACGGCCTAACGCATCGGCGATGCTGACAATCGCGTGCTGGTCCATGGCGAATTTTTGAAATTCCAATTCACGTAACATGGCCCGACTCTCTAGCTCAATCCTGCGCTGCTCACTCACGTCATGAGCGACACACAGCACCCCCACACATTGTCCTGTTTGGTCGTACACGGGCGTGTGACTCGTCTCATAGCGGCCTGCTTGGCCCCGCAGTGTTAACGTTTTCTCCAAGCGTACCGTCTTGCCAGACTGGATGGCCGCCTGGTCATCCGATTTGAGTTGGGCCACCTCACTCGCTAGCCAGACAGCTGCGTCTTGTAAAGCAGTAATCTTATCGGGCTCAATGTCCGCTGCTTGCAAGAATGTAGGGTTTGCCCAGATGAAATTCTCTTGGCGATCCTTGAACCATACCAGGGCGGGAATATTTTCCAGCAAGGTGCGCGATTCATGCTCACGCTGCCCTATCGAACCAATCAGCAAACGTATGCGCTGTGATACAACAACGGCTATTCCACCACCAACTAGCAGGGCCAGCGCCCCACTCAACAGGAGTAACAAATTGACCCGAGCTTTGGTTTGCTGGGCATGCTGCGCGGTTGCTACTGTCTGACCCTCTTGAAACTCAACAAATTGACGTAATGTCTCGATCACCTGCTCCTGTAGCGGAATTACCTCGCGCAACAATAGATTGGCGGCTTCGTCTGAGCGCTCTTCCACCATTAAATCAAGCACCCTCATTTGCATCGGCAGTAGCTGGACAACGAGTAGTTGCTGTTTTTTCAACAAGTCCTGTTCCGCTTTTACTAAGACCTCGTTTGAAGCGCGCAATTGTGTCCGGGCAGTGCCAAAGCGCCGCCCCAGATTGGTAAACTGCTGCGTCAAATCGTCGCGCGCAAAAGGATCATTCTCGAGTACGATCCTACCAAGTAGGGTGGCGCGTTCGCGCGAGAGCTGGCGCATTTCACTCGCTAGCTTGTTATGTACGCTGTGCCCCACCACTATCTTTTTTAGATCTTGTGACAAGAGATCTAGTCCGAAAATCGCCACGCCGACAATGGCCGCCATCAACGTCAATACGAATACGAAGCCCAGTGTCAGTTGCTGTAATTGTCGTCTGCTGATCGTCGTTTTCATTTCGCGCTATACCGTTGCCATCGGGCTGGCTTCTTCTTGTAACGACACGTGCTTAATTGGCAGCCAAACGCGGAAAGTGGTGCCGGTGCCCAACACACTATTTACTTCGATGCGGCCATTGTGTTTTTTGATAATACCCAGTGAGAGTGAAAGTCCAAGGCCGGTCCCTGTCCCCACGGGTTTGGTCGTAAAAAAAGGATCAAAAATCCGCTGTACGATTTCTGGCGGCATGCCTTTGCCGTTATCGGCAACCTCTACCCACACCATTTCGTCCTCACGCCCGGTGCGCAAAATGAGCACGCCCTTTTCCTCCATGGCATGGCCAGCATTCACCATCATGTTCATGAACACTTGATTCAGTTGTGATGGCAAGCACTCGATATCCGGAATCTGTGCGTATTCCTTCTTCACCTCGCACTTATACTTAAGCTCGTTCCAGACAATATTCAGGGTGCTGTCCAAGCCCTGCTGAAGTGTCGATTCTTGCCATTCGTCGCCCGTATCGGCATGGGAGAAATCTTTCAGATCCTGCACTATTTTTTTAACGCGGCTAATACCTTCTTTGCTCTCGCTCATCAGGGCTGCCGTATCATCGCGCAGAAAAGGCAAGTCCAGTTTTTTCTTCAGCGCTTGAATGCTCGCCAACACAGCCGTATCACTCAGATGCGCCTCGGCTTGTTCGTAAGCGGCAACTAATTTAAAGACATCCGCCAGATATTTTTCTAGCGCACCCAAGTTGGAATTGACATAGCCAATGGGGTTGTTGATCTCGTGCGCTACTCCTGCCGCCAACTGGCCGATAGATGCCATTTTTTCCGACTGCACTAGCTGTGCTTGCGCATCTTCCAGCTTACTATTCATCTCATGCAGGTGGTGAATGCGCATTTCCTGTTCGGTATGCAGACGCATATTCTCGATCACGATCGTAATCAGATTGACCATGACCTTGCCGTATTCTTCATCTTGTGGGGTAAAAACCGGTTGACCCTCACCCCGATTCACACACAGGACGCCGAGCAGGCGTGTGTCATGCTTGAGCGGCCAGCAGATAGCCGAGGCTGGCGCTACTTTTCGCTCACCGCTATCCATCGCGCCATGACGCTTGCCTGCATCGACGCCGTCGAGCAGCAAGGCCTCGCCTGACTCCGCCACGCGTCCGATAATGCCTTCGCCGAATTTACGCCGTGATCCGATCACATTGTCGGGTATGCCGATCCCCGCGACCAGCATCAGATCATCGGTCTCACCTTCGCGCAGGGAAAGCGAGCCGCTCACCGCTTCCATCCCCTGCACGATGTGCATCATGATCTGCTGTTGCACCTTGCGCGGGTCGTTGCGCAGTTCAGTGGATTGCCCCATGCGATACAGATCGTATATCCAGGACAGTTTGGCCATGTTGTCAAACGCCATGGTCAATTCACCTCGTGCAGAACAGCCAACGCACTTTGCGCTTGGATATCGATTGCTTCGAGCACACCGGCCAACTCCGGCTCATTGAACCCGAATGCGGCCCAACTGGCCGGATCGACTGGCGGCACAAAGCTGCCTTCAATGTCGCCGATATCGAGCGTCACCGCGAGCACATTGGCTACATGCACCACGCGCACCAAGGGGGTTGCTTGTATATTCAGTGCATGATGGCTGCGTATTGCTTCCTGGATCGCCAGCGGAAACTTCCATTGTTCTGCCAATGCCGCGCCCAATTCATCGTGTGTAAACCCTAGTACCGTCAACTCGGCTTCCGTGGTCGCGCAATCTTCGGCATGCACTCGATCGAGCACGGCACGATATTCCTCTTCCAAACAGCAACCCAATACAGCAATCCCGATGTCGTGCAGCATGCCGCCCAAAAACGCTGTCTCCGGATTGACGCCCACGCGCGGTGCTAGGTAGCGTGACGCAGCTGCGACGCCAAGTGAGTGTTGCCAAAAGCCCTGATAATTGAATGCGCCCCCAGCACGCTGGGGAAAACGATCGATGATTGCCGCTGCTGTTACTAGGGTGCGCGTGGTAGGCAGTCCGATTAAAGTCACCGCCTGGCTCAGCGAAGATACGTGGCCCGACAAACCATAAAACGCCGAATTCGCCACGCGCAACAGCCGCGCTAAAGCACCTTGGTCTCGGGCGAGCAAGGTAGCCAGGCGGCTAATATCAGCCTCCGGTTTATTCATTTCTTCCAGCGCCTGGGTCAACACGGCCGATATCGACGGTAACCGAGAAGCGCGCTCTAACGACTGTGCCATCGTTAACATGCCCGATTCCCTCCGCGCCGATATTGCTCCAACGCGCGGCGCAAGGTGGCGCGTATCGGATCAGCCTCTGCTTTGCGGAATAAGTATTCAAGGCGCTCGGTTAAGGCTGCCGCTTCGGCGCTTGCATCGACCAGCGGGCACACCGTCAAACGCTCGATCTCGCGCTTGCGCAGCCCCTCAAGCAAACTCTCGGTGACCACCATTCCGGCAGCGGCTAAGGTTTGGCCTGTTGCATTCACCACATCGTGGGCCAATACCATGCCTACTTGTGCGGCTGCTAGATCAAGTTCTATTGATTTGGTCATCGCTCACTGCGCTTCTGCTGGAATCATCACCAACACATAACCCCGGCCTTCCGACGCGAGGCCGAGGCGGCTGCCAATAATTTCCCATGGGGTTTGTTCCACGCCGACTTCCATCTTTCCATAAACTTGTTGACCGCTCTGCCCCACTTGCTTCAAACAATCCAGTAGCTCGCGCGGCAAACGCGTGTTGGCGAAGGTACCGAGTACCGGCAACGGCGACATACTTTCTAAAACCTCAATGGCAACCCGGTTGGCGATGGCCACTAAGCCCTCGTCGCCCACCCCCAGCACACCGAGCGGCAGTGCATCGAGGACTTCGTGCGCCACATTCAACACGGTGACTTGTTGTGCGGATTCGAGCGAGGTTTCCTCCACGCGTCGTTCTAACCCTTGATTGGTCGCGGCAAGAAGTGCGTTGGCCTCGGTCAATTCGCGGGTTAAGCGTTCGTTTTCAGAGGTTAATTCATAATGCTCGAACGCCAGACTCACGTTGTCGCGCAGAAGCTCGTCTTCCCACGGTTTGGTCAAGAATTTGTAGATTGCGCCACGGTTGATGGCATCCGTCACCGACGCGAGATCGGTGTAACCGGAAAGCATAATGCGCACCGTGTCGGGAAAACGGTCTTTCACGAGGCTTAAGAATTCCGAGCCAGACATCGCTGGCATGCGCTGATCGGAAAGAATCACGCCCACTTTGTTTTCCGCGAGTAACGACAGACCCTCGCTGCCGCTGTTTGCGGTGAGAATCCGATAACCATCGCGCCGGAACAAGCGAGATAAGGCCGACAATATGTTTTGTTCGTCATCCACCAAAAGTAAGGTGCGTTCCATCTATTTCTCCAATACGGTGCTTCGTCTCAACCTCAACCAAGCGCCCTGGCATTTAGCTATGCCCGAGGAATATCCATAACTCAATAAGGGTTGAATCATGCAGATTGCACAACCGACCATTCGATAAAGATTTGTCGATCTTCATACTACTTAACGGAAAGGGGCGAGGAGAACTTAAGCGATTTAGAAGGATGAGCACGGACGGATGAAGGACGAAAAAAAACCCAAGACAAACGTCTCGGGTTTTTTATAGGGCGAAGCCTTGCTTAGCGCTTAACGGACAACCCTTTTTGGCCAGCGTAGTAGGCCGCCAGATCAGCGATGTCTTGATCCGATAATGTCGCCGCTTGGCCGTTCATGATCGCGTTGGTGCGCGCTTTGGTTTTATAGGCCTTGAGGGTGTGGCTCAGATAATCTCCCTGCTGGCCGGCGAGTTTCGGAAAATCCGGTGCAGTGCTGTTGCCATCCGGTCCGTGGCAGGCGGCGCAGACGGTCGATTTATTCTTGCCGGCGGCGGCATCCCCTGCCGCCCAGGCTGGGCTGCTGATCGCCACGCTCAATAAGGTGGCTGCGAGTAGCGTTTGTATTTTCATCTGATTCGTCCTGTTATTTGGCTTCGGCGTAGTAGGCCGCGAGATCGTTCATGTCTTGCTCGGTCAAGCTGCCGGCAATGGCGCGCATGGTGGCGTGCTTGCGATCGCCTGCTTTGTAGCCTTTGAGCGCGCTCACGATATAGCTCGCGTGCTGGCCGCCAATTTTGGGCACTTGGTAGGTGTCGGGATAAACCGTGCGGTAGCCGGGGATGCCGTGGCAACCGGCGCACATGGAGCTTTTGTTCTTGCCTGCCGCCGCATCGCCCGCGCCAAACGCGGCGCCGCTCGCAGCAGCCAGGAGAACCAGACTGGCTATAGCGTATTTCTTCATTTTCCTCACTCTTTATTCATTGATGGTTTAAAAACCTGGATGGCACGCGCTTTTAGTTGTTGTTTGCTCTGCCTGTGCGCGGCGTTGCGGGCTATTTTAGACGGCCTCCCCCTTTGCCGCAAGCTTACTGGCGCGGTTTTCAGCTTGTTTTTCGGCTTGCTCGCGCATCACAGCAAGTAGGTACGGTAGTAAGGGCGAGGTGTCAATCGCGTGTTTGCGCCGCTCCAGGGTATCGCCGAGTGGGCCTTCGAATACCAATTTACCAATCCAATGGCCGAGTTTGCGGTAGCTCTCGAATTGCGATTCGTCGAACCATTGGTCGGCGGTGGACTGGTGCGGAAACGCCCTGCAAGTGCGGGCGTAATTGAGTAAGTCGGCTGGCTCTTGCCCGGTCAAGCCGGGCTTGATGTAGATCAGCGTGCCGGCTTCGCCCTCTGGGTAGCGTATCGTGCCCACCGCGCAATAGCCATCGACTTCGCCCGCTGCCTTGCGTTTTAATTCGTCCACGCGGATGTCGATTACCACGCCGAAATCGGCATAGCACTTGCGGATGGCATTGCCCAGGTCGTCGAAGGTATTGAGCGCATCCGCGCCGGCATCGATCGCCACGATGTGGTCGCAGCGCCGCCGCACCAGCTCATAGATGCCGAGATTTTCAAAATGCCCGCCATCGGAAAGATAGACATAGGACGATTCCTCGTCGGTCAGACCGAGCAATTCCTTGAGCAGATATTTGCCGCCCGCATTCGGGCTCTGGCGGCGCCAACTGCGGGGATGAGATGGGTTGCCGCTCCAATGACCCAGCCGCACGTTGAACACGGTCATCAGAAAAGTCAGCGCGGGTGAGCTGTGGTAACCCATATTGGGCGAGGCGGCGGCGCCGGAAATCGCGATCGCTGAACCAAGCATGGCGCCCTCCAGGTAAGCCGCGCTCGGCCGGTAGCAGCTGATGCGCGCGCCGGTTTCATCCGGCAGCACGAAATCATAACCGCAGTAGAGCGGGCTAAATGCGAACGCAGCGGCCCGCCGCTCTTGCCAGGCCAGTTGCTTGCCATGCACTAAATTCAACGCGGTATTGAGGATCGGATAAGGCCGCTGGCACACGATCTTGCCATTTTCGACGCGGCAGAAAGCATCCAAGGGTAGATCGTCCTGCGGATCGAAGCCGGTAAACGGATGCGGGGTGCGTGCCTCGTTGCGCGTCGCGCCCAAATAACAGCGCGTGAGCCGCTGCCGGTAAAAGTGGTAGATGGAAAACAAATTCACATCCACGCGCATGGCCAGTAGGGTGGCCGCGATCGCGCTGCCCGCAGCCAGCCAGAGCAAAGTCTCGATCGGCACCGCCTTAAAGAACGTCGCCTCCTTCAACAGCACATCGAGGAAAGTCACCTCCGGCGCATAGATCGCATGAGCGCAGCTCTCGCAGAAAAAACGCAGCAGCAATTCTTGCAGCCCCCAGGCCATGAGGCCGATCAGGCCGATGATAAATACATAAGGCGTTACCGATGCGACGCGATCGCGCCAAGTCTTGTTGGTGGCTAAGCTGGTTGCCGGGCTGCGGCCCAGCACGATGCCGGTCACTGTTGCGAAAACCCAAGCCACGCCGCCCGATTGCAAAAACCAATGCGGCGCCCATTTGAAAAATGCGGGGGCTATAAACACGATGCTAAACACACCCGCCCAGATCAAAGCGCACAGCAACAACCAGCCGCCCAAGCGCGCCCACCATTCGCGCGCCTCATGCGAAAAATCGCGGCCCATGAGCCCGATATGCGCCACCACGGTGAGCGAATAAAACTTCAGCATCAAACCGGCGCCCACGGCGGAAATAATCCAGGAGCCGCTATAGCCGTATAGATGAACCCAATCGGCGAAGCGCGCGAACAGCGATAGCATCAGCCCGCCGAGCGCCGCCGCACCCAACGCATACACCATGCCGCGCGCGATCACAGCCGGCGTTAGCGGCGGGGTGTCCGGATCATCGCGGCTATACCAGCGCCCGATCAGCCAACCCAGGATCCACGGCAACCAATAGGCGAGCACGCCCCAGCCCACCCATGACCAAACAGTCATGGCGGCGAAGGCTTGTGAATCCACATACAAGCCATAACCCATGAACCAGGCCGCGAGCAGCGTGGGCAGCACCACCAGCAAGATGATAGGTAACTGGCGCGTGAAAAAAGGCGGCGCGGCCGTTTGCTTAGCGCCGCGCCAAGCCAGATTGAGGCCGATGAACACCATGGCCAATGTAATGAATCCACCCCCCAGGACAAACAAAAGGTCGCTGCGGCCTGCCGCCGTCGCCGCCTCTCCTTCCCATCCCGCGAGCCAACGACCGCTCCAAACCAAAATGCGCGGCAGCAACAGCGCAGCCGCCAAATACAGCAGCAGCACGCTCAGATTGAGATAGAGATTACGCACATAGGTCGCCACTGCCGTCAGCGTATCCGCCGAAAAAAACCCTAAGCGTGGCGTGAGGTAATTGCTGTAGCTGCGCAGAAAACGCAGCGCACTATCTTCCTGTCCGCCGCTGTGGAGTTTTGCTTCGGCTTGGCGCACATCGCCCGCCGCGCGGCGATGGATATAGGCTGACAACCAACCGCCAATGTAGCCGCCCCCCGATACGGTGGAGAGGTAATCGAAATGGCGCAGCAACTTGAGTTCTGCCAGCGCTTGAATTATCCCCAGATTAAACGTGGCGCTGCGTATGCCGCCGCCGGAAAAAGCCAGCCCTGCGAACTGGCGTGGCTGGCCGGTATCGCCTTCCAGCCTGAGTATGGCGTCTTGCTCGGCGGCAATCACTTGGCTAAAAGCAGTAGGTGGGTTTGAATCTGGATCGTGGGTCATGGCGTTTGAAAACCTCATGAATGGACTGCAATTATTTTTTTACTGCGCCCCTGTACTTGAATCCATGCTATTTAGGACATTGGTCTAGGTCAAGGCATTTTCCCCTAAAACCTTGGAAAAACAGCTTAAATATTAGATAATTATGAAATTCTCCAGGCTGCAATAGCCCATCCCACATAGGAATCAGATTGAACACCTCGCTCGCCTGCCCACTCTGGCTATACAACTTGCTCCCCTTCTTGCGTTGGTGGCCCACGGTCAATCGCGCGACGACCCGTGCCGATCTGACAGCAGGCTTAACGGGCGCGTTGATTGTGCTGCCGCAAGGCGTGGCCTTCGCCACCATCGCCGGGCTGCCGCCAGAATATGGCCTGTATGCGGCGATGGTACCCACGATTATTGCCGCCTTGTTCGGTTCGAGCTGGCATTTAGTTTCCGGGCCCACCACGGCGATTTCGATTGCGGTGTTCGCCTCGGTCAGTCCATTCGCGGAACCGGGTAGCCAGCAATTCATCGGCATGGTGTTGACGCTCACCTTTTTTACCGGCTTGTTCCAACTGATTTTGGGCTTGGCACGCATGGGTGCGCTGGTAAATTTCATTTCGCACACGGTGGTGATCGGCTTCACCGCAGGCGCGGCACTGTTGATTGCGGGGAGCCAAATACCCAATTTCTTCGGGGTCGATATTCCACGCGGCACACCTTTTTTTGACATACTGAAGCTGTTCGCGCTGCACCTTAATAACATCAATCCCTATGTCGCGAGTGTGGCGGGGGTGACATTGATCTCGGGCATCTTAGTCAAAAAATTCGTGCCCAAGCTTCCCTATATGATCGTGGCAATGATCATCGGCAGTTTGGCTGCATTATGGTTGAATGATTTATTCGGCGGGCTGGCACAGACCGGCATCAAAACCATCGGCGCGCTGCCCGCCCATTTACCGCCCTTTTCCCGCCCCGATTTCTCACTCGACGCTATTCGCCACATGGTTTTCCCGGCGCTGGTGGTGACCATGCTTGCGTTGACCGAAGCGGTATCGATCGCGCGTTCGGTCGCGGTGAAATCGGAACAACGCATCGACGGCAATCAAGAATTCATCGGCCAAGGCTTGTCCAATTTCATTGGTAGCTTTTTCTCCGGCTATGCATCCAGCGGCTCCTTCAATCGCAGCGGCGTCAATTTCGCTTCCGGCGCCCAGACGCCGCTGGCGGCGGTGTTCGCTTCGATTTTTCTACTGGTGGTTTTGCTGCTGGTCGCACCCCTGGCCGCTTATTTGCCCAATGCCGCCATGGCCGGGCTATTGTTTCTGGTGGCCTGGGGCTTGATCGATTTTCACCACATCATCGCGATTGCTAAAGCCAGTCGCGCCGAAAGCGTGATTCTTTGGGTCACGCTGATCGGTACGCTGATCAACCTGGAAAAAGGTATTTTCTTCGGTGTGCTGATTTCGCTCATGTTCTACCTTTACCGCACTTCGCGCCCGCAAGTGAAGGCGGTGGTGCCCGACCCCGCGCCGGGCAGCTACCACCACGTCAGCGCCGAAGAGCATGATGAATGCCCGCAATTGAAGATGGTGCGCATCAATGGCTCCATCTTCTTCGGCGCGGTAGATCATGTGCAGCAAGCCTTGCATGAGATCGACGAACAGGCGCCCCAAAAAAAGCATGTACTGATCGTCGCCAGCGGGGTCAATTTCATCGACATCGCCGGCGCCGAGATGCTTGCGCAGGAAGCGCGACGGCGCGAGAAACTAGGCGGTGGTCTGTATTTCTACCGGGTGAAGGAATCGGTGTGCGGCACCCTGCGCAAGGGGCCATATATTGGCTACATCGGGCGCGATAACATTTTTCCGATCAAGGTGCGCCCGATCGAGGCGATCTATCCCAAGCTCGATTCAGCTATTTGCCGCAGCTGCCAAGCACGCATTTTCCCCGAGTGCCAGATCACATTGCCGAACGGCGAGCCGCGCGCTTAATCTATTTTCAGCGTCAGGCCCGGGCTGGCAGCGCGCAGAACAGATCGTCCTCCGCCTCGACCCCCAGACGCTCATAGACCGCCGCAATCGCCGAATCTTCGGTGGGAAAGAAATTGTCCGCGCCGATCAGTTCGTTCAAGCCAGTGGCTTGCATCACGTCCCGCACCTGTTTTTTCAGGCCGGAGAACACAATCACCACACCCGTTTCACGCAGCCGCTCCACCAGGTGATGCAACATTTCCTCACCCGTGGCATCAAGCTGGTTGATGCCCTCGCCCACCACCAGCAGGTATTTGGCATTGGGTTTGCTGGCCACGGCTTCGAGCACGGTGTCTTCAAAATAAGACACGTTGGCAAAGTAGAGCGAGCCGTCGAAACGCATGGCAATCAGATGCTCGCTAGTGGGCATGTCTGGATAAACCTTGACGTCGCGCAGGGTGCCGTCCTTGTGCCGCCCAAGCTGCGACACGCGGGGTTTCATGGTGCGATAGAGGTAGAGCACGATGGCAAGTATCGCACCCACCATGATGCCCTTATCCAAATGCGGGGCGGCCAGCAGGGTGACACTGAAAGTGGTAAAAGCAACGATGCCGTCGGATCGGCTGGCCTGCCAGGTATGTTTTAACGCCGGAATATTCACCAGCCCGACCACGGCCAGCAAGATGATCACCGCTAAAGTAGCTTGGGGAAGGTGATACAGGTAGGGCGTAAGAAACAGCAGCGTCATGGCCACGAACACGCCGTTGAACACCATGGCAAAACCGGTCTTGGCCCCGGCCTGCAAGTTGATGGCGGAACCGGTGAAGGAACCGCACGCCGGATAAGCCTGGAAGAAAGCGCCACCAAGATTGGACAAGCCCTGGCCGATCAGCTCCTGGTTGGGATCGACCTTCTGCTTGGATTTGGCCGCCATGGCCTTGGCCATGGAGATCGACTCCATGAAGGCCACGAGCGAGATGATGATCGCCGCCGAGAATAGGGACATCAGGGCGTCGAAGCTCAGTGTGGGCACGCGCAGGGAAGGCAAGCCTTGGGGAATGGTGCCGACCACCTCGCCCCCGCCGATCAGCTTCATCTCACCCTTCTCGATTTTCTTGATATGCCAGGCATGGCCATCAGTCTCGATGCCGGTGGGCACGATGCCTTTCAAATAGAGCGCGGTGGGCTGTCCATCTGCCGCTTTGGCGCGTTCGAATTGCAGTTTGCGAATGTAGTGCAAGCGCTGCTTGTTTTCTTTTTCCAAGCTCGCGCTATCCAGCTTCATGAGATCAATGTCATGCCGAAGATCAGCAGCAGCACGGGGATTGTTGGCTTTTTCATAGGCGCGCAGTTGCGTCGACTTGGCCGTTACCTCGGCTAGGAGGCTGTTAATGCGCTGCTCGGTAGTGGCATAGCTCGTCACCAGCTCACGCGCGGCGGAATCGGCGATCAAATCAGGCTGACCCTTGGCACTCTGTTCGTAATTCACAGCAACGCTTACCAGCGTGGTGATAATCACCGCGATCAGCACGCTGGTCTTCGCCAGCAACGGCACTTTCTTCAAGCCTAGCATCAACGCCAAGGCAAACACCGCCATGGCCAGCGTCGGCAAATGGGTCAGCGGCAAGTAGCCCAACATCTCCCACACATCCACCAGGAACGAATCGCTCCGTCCCTTAGGAATGCCCAATAACTTGTCGAGCATGGAGATGGCGATGATGATGGCCGCCGCATTCATGAAACCCAATATGACCGGATGCGATACGAAATTGACCACGGTGCCCAGTTTTAAGGTCCCCAACCCGAATTGGATCAAGCCCACCATGAAGGTTAAGAGCAGTACGAGACCAATGAAGCTTTCCGTCATGGGCACCGCAAGCGGCGCGACTGCGGCGGCGGTCATGAGAGACACAATCGCCACGGGGCCGGTGGCCAGTTGCCGCGATGAGCCCCACAAGGCTCCGAGGATGGCGGGAATGAAGGCTGTGTAGAGACCGAAATACACCGGCAACCCCGCTAGTTGAGCATAGGCCATGGCCTTGGGAACCAGCACCAAGGCACCCGTGATACCGGCAATCAGGTCGCCGCGTAGAACGATGGAATCGACCGGAAACCAGGAGAGAAAGGGGAAAAATCGCTGCAACAGCTTCTTGGAGATCATCAAAACTTCCTAAATATTTTCTGGTACTGACAGACACGACCAAAACCCGGCTTAAAAAGCCAGGACAGAAAAACCGAATCAAGATGGAAACAGCGGAACCGGCCTTTACCGCTCTGCTCTTTTCCGGCAGAATCGGCTCCGGCCTGATTGATGCAAAATTAAACACCTACGATACAAATTGCAATTTTAATTCATATCGTTAGGGCTGACCAGCCTGACCATGCAATAAACCTATGATTGCATCGCAGTTCTCCGATAAATCCTGTTTCCGGTACGCGAGCCATGATCCGAAAAAACCCCAGCGGCGATATTCCGCAAATCCATGAATCCGCCTATGTGGACCAGACCGCGATCATCTGCGGCAAAATCATCATCGAGGAAAACGTGTTTGTCGGACCTTATGCGGTGATCCGCGCCGACGAGGTGGATGAAAATGGCCAGATGGAGCCGGTCATCATCGGTGCAAACTCGAATATTCAGGATGGCGTGGTGATCCACTCCAAGGCGGGGGGCTTGGTGCAAATCGGTAAGTTCACTTCGATCGCCCATCGCTCCATCGTGCATGGGCCGTGCGTAGTGGGCGACCATGTATTCATCGGATTTAATTCAGTGCTGTTCAACTGCACCATCGGCGAACGCTCGGTGGTGCGCCACAACTCGGTGGTGGAAGGCTGCGAAATCCCCGCAGGCTTCTATATTCCTTCAACGACCAACATCCACTCCAGTTCGGACCTCGCGAACATCCAGCAGGTCACGCCGCAGACCGCGGATTTTTCCGAATCCGTGGCGCGCGCCAATCATGAGCTGGTGAAGGGGTATAAGAAGTTGCAGAACGAGTTTTGAGGCGCTTCATTCCGCCTCAAGCTCATAGCGCTTGAGCTTACGCCAGAGCGAGACGCGGTCGATGCCGAGGATTTGCGCCGCTTGGGTCTGGTTGCCGCCGGCTTCTTCCAGCACCCAGCGAATGTAGTCCTTCTCTTGTTCGTCTAAAGACGGGATGCGGCCGTCTTTCTTGCGGAAAGTACGGATGGATAAGTCACGCAAATCCTCGGGCAGGTGAGTGACTTCGATGATCGGGCCGGTGCTGATGGCCACGCCGCGCTCAATAATATTTTCCAACTCGCGGATATTGCCCGGAAAGGCGTAAACCTTGAGCAGATCCAGGGCGGCGGGCGCGATCTCCGTCACCGCCTTTTTCATCAGTGCGGCGTATTTCCGCAGGAAATGGTAAGCCAGGAGCGGCACATCCTCCTTGCGCTGTGACAGGGGGGGGATATGCAAGTTGACCACGTTCAAACGGAAATACAAATCCTGGCGGAAGCCGCCCTGGCGCACCATGTCTTGCACATCACGGTTGGTGGCGGCAATGAATCGCACGTCCACCTTGAGCGGCACTGTGCCACCCAGCGGTAGCACTTCGCGCTCCTGAATCACGCGTAACAGCTTCACCTGCATGGCGGGCGACATCTCGGTGATTTCGTCCAAAAACAGGGTGCCGCCGGATGCCGCCTCCAGTAACCCTTTCTTATCCGTGCCCGCGCCAGTGAACGCACCCTTGATGTGACCGAATAGTTCGTTGGAAAGTAACTCCTCATTAAACGCGCCGCAGTTGACCGCCAGAAACGGCCCCTCGCTGCGTTCGCCTTGGGCGTGCAGATAGCGCGCGAACAGCTCCTTGCCGGTGCCGGATTCGCCCGTGATCAAAATGTTGCAACCGGTCGGCGCGACCTGGCGCGCCATTTCCAGCAGGCGCTGCACTTTAAGATCTTGGGTGATGATGCGGACTTTGCCCTGGAAATTTTCCACCTGCTCGCGCAGGCTGCGGTTCTCGCGTTTTAGGCGGGTTTTCTCCATCGCCTCGGCGGTTACTTTTCTCACTTCGTCCAAACGGAACGGTTTGGCGATGTAATAAAATGCGCCGTGCTTCATGGCCTCTACCGCCGACTCGAGTGTGGCGTAACCGGTGATCAGCACCACTTCCGTATCAGGAGAGGCCTCGCGGCATTTGCGCAGGATCTGCATGCCATCCACCTTCTCCATCCGCAGATCGGTGAGCACCACATCGAAGGGTTGCTTCTCCAAAAAAGCCAGGGCGTGAGCGCCGCTCTGCGTTGCGGTGACTTCATAACCTTCCTTCTTCATGACGTGTTCTAGATTTTTGAGGGCGACCTTTTCGTCGTCCACGATGAGCAATCTTCCTTGGCTAGCCATGATGTTCAACACTTTCTCCTGATGGTAGCGGGAGGCGAATGAAGAAGGCCGTGCCTTGGCCCGGCACGCTCTCCACCGCGATGCAGCCGCCGTGTTCTTCGATGATTTCAAATACGATAAACAATCCCAGCCCCGAGCCCTTGCCCACCTCGCGCGTGGTGAAAAAGGGATCGAAAATGCGCGGCAGAATGTCGAGTGGAATGCCGCTGCCGTTATCTCGTATCTCGATATCCACCACCTCGCCGTGACCCTCGCAGCGGCCGAAGGCGAAAAAGTGCTCGCCCGCGCCAGGCGGAGCCGAATCGCCAGTCACGCGCCCCCGGTGCGCAGAGATGCGGATCTCCCCCGCGCCTTTCCCCGCACTCTCCAGGGCTTCTGCTGCGTTCTTGATCAGATTGAGGAACACCTGTTGCAGGCGCTGCTTGTCCCCTTGCAACACCAAATCGGATGGAATGTCGGTAGTAAGCGTCACCTGTGTCGGTACTTGGCCCTTGAGAAAACGCAGGGTTTCTTTGACCAATTGCGCGAGCTGCAAAGGCGCGGTCTTGAATTCGCGATCGCGGGCAAAATCGAGCAGGGAGCGCACAATATTGCGCGCCCGAATGGTCTGCTCATCGATCTGGCCCAGCAACTCCCGCCGGAATGTCGGATCGGCTTCATCTCCCTCCTCCATCAAAATCTGGCAGGAGGAGGAAATATTGGACAAAGGATTGTTGAGTTCATGTGCTACGCCAGAGAGCAGCGTACCCAGTGCAGCCAGCTTCTCGGCGCGCACGAGATGCGTCTGACGCAATTCCAATTCGCGCAGCACATGATTGAAGGCGTGGGTAAGCGAAACGATCTCGCGGTCATCACTCACCCGATCCAGCTGCGTCAACTTGCCGTTGGCTACCGCCTCCATGTCATCTTCCAAACTTTTGAGCGGCCGTGCCACGCGTCGCGATAAAAGCTGGCCGATGACCACCACCACCATCACCAGCACCACGATGGAGATGAGCAACACGCGCCGGTGCCGGTCGAGCGAAGATTGCAGCGTAGCGCGCTCGGCCCGGGCGATCCCCTCGGCCACCGTGACCATCTCTTTACCGGCTTGGCGGATGCGTATTTCTAGCGCCTCCGTACGTGCCGTGCCTGCGTCACCCAAGGTCGCGTATTCCCCCATCAGGGCGGCATACTGCGTCAACTGATCTCGCAGCACAGCCATCCGCGTAGCGGTCGCGATTGCTTCAAACACCTCAGCGTTCTCGCGCAGCAAAGCCTGCGCCTGATGCACATAGCGCTGGGTCTCCGTCAGATCCGCTACCTGCCGGTAAAGAAAATAATTCTTCTCGAACCGGCGTATCTCCAGCGTTACGTCAAAAAACTCTGAAATCCGCCCCCCGGCCAGAATTTTTTCCTCAATCAGATATAACTCCACAAAAGCAAATAGCGATAGACCCACGATTAGGGTGCCGACCGCGTAATAGCCGAAGATAATTTTCTGGCGCAGGGAATGCATGGGCTACAGGAATAAATTCAGAAATTGCATTTTGCAACATATAGCCCGCCTGATGCAACACCTGAAAATAAACAAAATTGAATGGGTCTGACGTAGCATTTTGTGCTAATTATTACAATATGCAATATATAGAGAATCAAACAAACGGTACTTTAAATACATTTTTATTTTTTGATTCAACAGGTTGTAATATTTTCATGAGGTGGCACGAAAACCGCTATGTAAAACTCTCATGCCCTTGATGGAACCCGAAAAAAAAGTGCTGCTGGCCGTGCGTGAGAACTGCATCGATCAGCGCCTGCTCACCGCCGCGCTCAATTTGTGCAAGAGGATGGACGCGGGTCTGGAGATTCTGGCCATCGTCAACGGTGAATTATTGCCTAAGCCATTGCAAGCACTACTGGAATCGTTGCGGGCCGAAGGGCTTTATTTCAACTTGACCCGGAAGCCGAGCTTGCGCCGCCGCGACATCGTTGATTACGCCAACACGCATGAGTGTGTTTCCGCCGTGGTGATCGATTCCCTCGAGGGGTGGGAAACGCTGGCTCAAGATAGCAGCAGCGATCCCTGGAAAAAATTGGAATGCCCTTTAGTGACCGCCACACCACGCAAATGAAATTGAAAAAATGCCACGCGAAATTGCCGCACAACCGCACATGAATCGAGACAGCCACATGTCACTCGCTAAATTCTTCCCTTTCCTTAAATGGCTTCCGTTCCGTGGTGACACGATGCGCGCTGATCTGCTCGCCGGCGTCACAGTCGCGCTGGTGTTGATCCCGCAATCCATGGCCTATGCGCAATTGGCAGGTCTGCCCGCTTATTACGGTCTTTATGCGGCATTCCTGCCCGGCATCATCGCAGCGCTCTGGGGGTCTTCGGCGCAGTTGGCCACGGGGCCGGTTGCCGTTGCCTCGCTCTTGACTGCCTCTGCGCTCGCGCCGTTAGCTGCGACTGGCTCTGAAGCCTTCGTCGCGCTCGCCATTTTGTTGGCGCTACTGGTCGGCATCGTGCAACTGACCTTGGGTGTATTTAAACTTGGCGTAGTGGTGAATTTTCTCTCCCACCCTGTCATCGTCGGCTTCACCAACGCCGCCGCCATCATCATCGGCCTGTCGCAGTTGAATAAAATTTTCGGCGTCTCCATGGGGCGCAGCGAGCATTTCATCAATGATATTTGGGGCGTGCTGATGCAAATCGGCGAAACCCATCTGCCGACCCTGCTCATGGGCGTATCCGCCTTCGCCATCATGTGGGGGCTGAAGAAATACGCGCCGAAACTACCCGGCGTACTGATCGCTGTGACGCTCACCACCGTGGTGAGTTTTGCGATCGGATTCGAGCGCAATAGCACGGGCCAGGTCGAGCAGATCATGGACAGCGAAGTCCGTACCCTCGCCAGCGACTTCTCGGCCACTGAACAAAAAATCGGCGAGATCAACCAGCAGATCAGCGCCAAATCGGCTGCGATCAAAACCCAGGAAAAAGCGGAAAACGAAAGCAATCAGCACCTTGCCGCCCTGCATTATGAAGTCGAATTACTGCGCCTCGGCTTGACGGATCTGGAAGCGGAAAACCGCAAGCGCAACCGGGCGCTGCGCAAATTCATTCTCGAACGCGTGCCAGGCGCCGCGGGTGAATCTGATCGCTTATATCTCCATGGCCAGGCGCCGCGGGATTTGAAAACCGATGGTCACCGCTGGCGTGTCAAAAAAATCAGCCAAGGTGAGCTTAAGCTCGTCGGCGGCGGCGAAGTGGTGGGCAGCATTCCCTCCGGCTTGCCGAGTCTCGAAGTGCCCAAAATCAGTTGGGAGTTGATCGGCACCCTACTCTCCAGTGCGCTGGTGATTTCGCTGGTGGGTTTCATGGAGGCGATTTCCATCGCCAAGGCCATGGCCGCCAAGACCAAGCAGCGCATCGACCCGAACCAGGAATTGATCGGACAGGGCCTCGCCAATCTGGTGGGGAGCCTGTCGCAATCGTTCCCGGCCTCCGGCTCGTTCTCGCGCTCGGCGGTGAACCTGAACGCAGGCGCCAAGACGGGCATGTCCTCCGTCTATACCGGTCTGATTGTGTTAGTGACCTTGCTGTTCCTGACACCCCTCTTGTATCACTTGCCGCAAGCGGTGTTGGCGGCGGTGATCATGATGGCAGTCATCGGGCTCATCAATTTCAAAGCGATTAAGCATGCCTGGCACGCGCACAAGCATGACGGCATCGCTTCGGTCGTGACCTTCGTCGCCACGCTGGCATTCGCGCCCCACTTGGACAATGGCATTATGGTGGGTGCGGGGTTGGCGATTATTCTCTATCTGTTGCGCACCATGACGCCGCGTGTCGCGATCCTCGGCCGCCACGCCGACGGCACGCTGCGCGATGTGAAAGTGCATAATCTGCCTACCAGCGAGCATGTGGTGGCGATTCGCTTCGATGGCTCGCTCTACTTCGCCAACGTCGCGTATTTTGAAGACGCGATTCTGGAAGCGGCGGCGGATCATCCCAAGGCCAAGCACATTTTGGTGGTGGGTGACGGCATCAACCAGCTCGATGCTTCGGGCGAAGAAGTCATTCATCACTTGGTGGAACGGCTGCGAGACAACGGCGTGACGCTACTGTTCAGCGGACTCAAAAAACAAGTGCTGGACGTCATGGAACACACCGGCCTGCGCGAGTTGATCGGCGAGGAAAACATTTTTACCACCGAAGATAGGGCGCTCGATATGGTCTATCGCAATCTGTGCGAAACTGATGCCGATGCGGAATTTTGCCTGCTGCGCCCGGCGAGCGGCGCGGCCTGAAAATATAAAAAAACCAAACCGTGGAAACCCTGTTGACCTTGCTTCCTATCGATATCGCGGGTGGAGTCGTCGTGTACTGGCTGGTGCTGGGCATGTTCTCCCTGCTGCTGATCGGCTCCCCCAAGCACATCACGCAGCTCATTTTCCCGGCGGGCGCGCTGGGCGCGCTGGTGTTGGCGGGTACCGGCTTGGTCGCGCTTGGCCAAACACCGAATGTCGCGGTGCTCCCGCTCGGCCTGCCCGATTTGCCGTTCCACTTGCGACTGGATGCGTTGTCGGCATTTTTCTTGATGCTGCTGGGCGCTGCCGGTTTCGCTATTTCCCTATACAGCGCGGGTTATTTCCGGCACATGGAAGCCCGCGCGCTGGCCTTGTTAGCGTTGCAATATCATTTCTTTCTGGCGAGTATGGCGCTGGTATTGCTGGCCAATGACGCCTATTTGTTTATGGTGGCGTGGGAGTCGATGGCGCTCTCATCCTATTTCCTGGTCACGACCGATCACAAAGTGCCGGAAATTCGCAAAGCAGGTTATCTTTATCTGCTGATTGCGCATGTGGGCGCCATCAGCATCTTGTTGGCCTTCGGTGTCATGCAAGGCGGCCACGGCATTGCGGCGTACACCTTCGACGCCATGCGTACCGCGCATCTGACACCGTTCTGGGCTTCGATCACGTTTTCACTCGCGCTATTTGGTTTCGGCGCCAAGGCCGGTCTGCTGCCGGTGCATGTATGGCTACCGGAGGCGCACCCAGCTGCGCCCTCCCCGGTGTCGGCGATGATGAGCGGCATTATGTTGAAGACCGCGATCTATGGTTTGCTGCGCATCACGTTCGATTTTCTGGGCGGGGAAATTTGGTGGTGGGGCGTGCTCGCACTCACGCTGGGGCTGATCACCGCATTGTTCGGCGTGATGTTCGCCGCGGTGCAGACCGACATGAAGCGTCTGTTGGCTTATTCTTCGATCGAGAACATCGGTATTCTGCTGGTGGGTATCGGGCTTGCCATCCTGTTCCACGCCAATGGTAAAGAATCACTCGCTGCTTTGGCCTTGACCGCCACGCTATATCACGCCCTCAATCACGCCTTCTTCAAAAGTTTATTATTTCTAGGCACAGGCTCGGTGCTGCATGCCACGGGCGAGCGCAATTTGGGCCGTCTCGGTGGATTGATTCGACGCATGCCATGGGTCGCGGCCTTAGTATTGGTGGGCACCCTGGCGATTGCCGGCCTGCCGCCGCTCAATGGTTTCGTCTCGGAATGGCTGTTGCTGCAAGCCTTCTTGCTCACGCCCGATTTGCCGCAGCCTTATCTAAATATGCTGATCCCGGTGGCGACCGCGGCCATCGCGCTCGCCGCCGCCTTGGCTGCGTACGTGATGGTGAAGTTCTACGGCATCGTGTTCCTGGGCCAACCGCGCGATGAAAAGCTCAATGAAGCGCATGACGCCGGTTGGTGGGAGCGCCTGGGGCTCGCCTGGCTCGCGCTCGGCTGTATTTTGCTGGGCTTGTTCCCAGTGCAAGTCATCCTGCAATTGGATCACGTGACACAGGCGCTGATCGGCGACACGCTCGGCATGAGCGCGGCCAAAACAGGCTGGCTATTCCTGACCCCGATCGCGCCGGAACGCGCGAGCTACAGCCCACTGTTCTTCCTGCTGGCCATTCTGGTGGTGCTGCTGATCACGTTCCTCGCGGTGCGCCGCTTTTATCATGGCCGCCTGCGCCGCGGCCCGGCCTGGGACTGTGGCTTTCCGGAACAAACACCGCGCATGCAGGACTCGGCAGAAGGCTTCGGTCAACCGATCCGGCAAATCTTCGAACCGTTCTTTTTAATCGAACGCGAAGTGCCCAGCCCCTTCGACCGCGAACCGCGCTACCACGGTCGTAGCGAGGATAAGCTGTGGTACGGGCTCTATCTGCCGATCGCAAAAGCGGCGGACAAACTTTCTGCTTGGATCAGCATCTTGCAGCATGGGCGAATTCATTTGTACCTCATGTACAGCTTCGTCACGCTGCTCTTAATGTTGGTATTGGTGAGATGGTCATGAGCGCGCAACTTTCCGGCATTCTGTTTCAATTATTTCAATCGCTGCTGGTGGTGGCGATCGCGCCGCTCCTGCTCGGCTGGGTCAATCAGTGCCGCGCCTGGCTGCAAAACCGCAGCGGTGCAGGCGTGCTGCAACCCTATCGCACGCTGCGCAAGCTGTTCCACAAGGATGCGGTGATCGCACACAACGCCTCGCCCTTGTTCCGGGTGACGCCGTATATTCTGTTTTCTTGCATGTGGCTGGCGGCGGGCGTGGTGCCGGTACTGGCGACCGATCTGCCTTTTTCACCTGCGGCCGACGTGATCGCGCTGGTCGGCATTTTCGCCCTGGCGCGCGTGTTCATTGCGCTCGCGGCAATGGACATCGGTACTTCGTTCGGCACCCTGGGCGCACGGCGCGAAATGTTGGTCGCGTTTCTGGCCGAGCCCGCGCTGTTGATGGTGTTTTTCACCGCTTCGCTGATTAGTCACTCCACCCAGCTGCCAACCATCGTCGAAGCTTTAGCACATACACAATTCACGCTCTATCCCAGCATGGCGTTCGCCGCGATCGCCTTCGTGATGATTCTGCTGGCGGAAAACGCACGCATCCCAGTGGACAATCCGACCACCCATCTCGAACTCACCATGATTCACGAGGCGATGATCCTCGAATATTCCGCGCGCCATCTGGCGCTGATCGAATGGGCGAGCAGCATCAAATTACTCGCCTATACCACGATTGGTTTCGCGCTGTTTGTTCCCTATGGTATTGCCGAGGCAGGCAATTGGGCCGCGTTGCCGCTGGCCCTGATCGCGCTCGGTGTGAAATTAGTTGCGGCGGGCGCCGGTCTCGCCCTGCTGGAAACGATTTCGGCCAAAATGCGTATCTTCCGTGCGCCGGAATTCTTGGGCACCGCGTTCCTGCTTGCGGTGTTGGGCATGCTCATCCACTTCCTGTTGGGGGCCTGAGATGTCGGTTTCCCTGAGCGGACAATTGATTAATCTGCTGGCAGCACTCTTGCTGTTGATCGCATTCGCCATGCTGTCGCAGCGGCGGGTGTTGTCCTTGATCAACTTGTTTGCGTGGCAGGGCGTGGTGCTCACCATCAGCACCCTGGTCGTCGCCATGAGCACGCAGCAGCAGCATTTGTATTACTCGGCCGCGCTGACCTTGGTGTTGAAAGTCATCATCCTGCCGTGGATTCTGCATCGCCTGATCCGCAAGCTGAACGTGAAATGGGATGTGGAGACGCTGATCAACATTCCGACCACCATGCTGGTCGGCATCATGCTGGTGATTTTCGCCTTCAACCTGGCGCTGCCGATTACGCAGCTTGCCGGCACCATCACGCGCAGCACCCTGGGCATCGCCATCGCCATCGTGCTGCTGTCGTTCTTAATGATGTTGACGCGGCGCAAAGCCATCCCGCAAGTGATCGGCTTCCTGGCCATGGAAAATGGTTTGTTCTTCGCCGCGACCAGCGCCACCTACGGCATGCCGCTGGTGGTGGAACTCGGCATTGCGCTGGATGTGCTGGTGGGGATGTTCATTCTCGGCATCTTCTTCTTCCAGATTCGCGAAACGTTCGACAGTCTCGATCTGCGTCATATGGAAAAACTCAAGGACGAATGAAGTGGAAATTCTCTGGCTCTTAGGCATGCCCTTGTTTGGCGGAATTTTTCTCGCGACAGTGGGCTGCCGTCGCTTCGCGCCCGAGGTGAATGCGGTGTTCAGCTTCGCCACCTTTATCGCTGCGGCGGTATTGACCACGCGCATTATCAATGATGGCCCGATCACGGCTTTCGATGAGCAATTTTTTATCGATTCCTTCAATGTGTTTCTGGTGGCGCTGACTGCCTTCGTGGCCTTTACCACTTCGCTCTTCTCGCGCCCTTATATGCGCATCGAGCAACATCACGGCAGGCTCACCATCAATATGCTGCGGCTGTATCACAGCATGTATCAGCTATTTACCTTCACCATGCTGCTCGCGCTCACCACCAACAATATGGGCATCATGTGGGTGGCGATGGAAGCGGCGACACTGACCACGGTACTGCTGGTGAGCTTGTATCGCACCCCGGCTAGTCTCGAAGCGGCATGGAAATATTTTATTCTGTGCGGTGTGGGCATCGCACAGGCGCTGTTCGGCACCATCCTGCTTTACTTCGCAGCGGAGCGTGTACTGGGGCCGGGGGGCGACTCGCTGTTGTGGACGCATTTAAACGCGGTAAAAACCCAACTCGAACCAACCGTGCTGTCACTCGCCTTCGTGTTTCTATTGGTGGGCTATGGCACCAAGGTCGGCTTAGCGCCACTGCACAACTGGCTGCCGGACGCCCATGCCGAAGGCCCGACGCCGGTTTCGGCGGTACTCTCCGGTCTGTTGTTGAACGTGGCGCTATACGCCGTGGTGCGTAGCAAGGTGTTGGCCGATGGCGCACTCGGTACAAATTTCGCGGGCAATTTGATGATGGGCTTCGGCCTGCTGTCGGTCGTCGTGGCGGCTTTTTTCCTGTCACGGCAAAAAGACGTGAAGCGCATGTTCGCTTACTCCTCGATTGAACACATGGGCTTGGTCACGTTCGCCTTCGGCATGGGCGGCGCGGTGGCTACTTTCGCCGGCCTGTTACACATGACGGTGCACTCGCTGACTAAATCCGCGATCTTCTTCGCCGTCGGTCATGCCACGCAAACCACCGGCACGCAGCTCATGGAAAATATTCGCGGCTTGATCAAACAAAGCCCCACCATCGGTTGGGGCCTGATGCTGGGCACGCTGGCAATTCTCGGCATGCCACCGTTCGGCGTCTTCGCCAGCGAATTTTTGATTCTGACCACCGCCATGCATAGCCATCCGTGGGCGACACCGATTTTATTATTGGCGCTGGGCGTGGCCTTCGCGTCGATTTTCGCCAAAGTGCAGCCGATGGTGTTCGGCGAAACTGATTTGCCGCGTCTGCCGCACCCGCCCGCGCTGGTGCCGGTGTTTGTGCACCTAGCCCTGGTGTTGTTGCTCGGGCTGTTCATTCCACCGTATCTTGCCGGCTGGTATCAGCAAGCTGCGGCGCTGCTTGGGAAATGAGTCTGAATCATGCAACTTGAAGACTTAAACATTGAATTTCATGCACTAGCCGGTGCGATCCCCGCCTGGCGCGCGCAAATCGGCGCCGACCGTTTACAGCCCGTGTGCGCACAAGTGCGCGAGAGCGGCGGACGCTTGCTCGCCCTGTGGGGCAGTGACGAACGTGCAAACGGACAGGGTTTTGCGCTACACGTCGCGCTCGCCACGCATCCAGGCTTGTTGATGCTGAGCCTTGCGCTCGACGCGAATCAGCCCGCCTATCCGGATATCAGCGCGATCTTTCCGCCGGCCGAGCGCATGCAGCGCGCCGCTTACGACATGCTCGGACTATGCGCAAAAGATGCGGTGGATCAGCGTAAATGGATACGGCATGGTTGCTGGCCTGAGGGGCAGTTTCCCCTTCGCAAAGAATTCGACTTTACGCAGAAGATGGCCACTGGGCTCGACGCCTATCCCTTCATCCCCGTGCTCGGCGACGGCGTGCATGAAATCCCCGTGGGGCCGGTGCATGCGGGCACCATCGAACCCGGCCACTTCCGTTTTTCGATCGTGGGCGAACGCGTGCTGCGTTTGGAAGAACGCCTCGGCTACAAGCACAAAGGCATCGAAAAACTGGCCGAGACCATGGATGCCTTGCAGGGCGCCAAGCTCGCCGGCCGGGTTTCCGGCGACGCCACTTGCGCCTATGCCTGGGCCTATGCCATGGCGCTGGAGAGCATGACCGGCGTTACGCCGCCGCCGCGTGCTTTGCTACTGCGCGCCTTGTTGCTGGAGCGCGAGCGCATTCACAATCACTTGGGCGACTTGGGCTATCTCGGCAACGATGTGGCGCTGTCCTTCGGCTTCGCGCAGTTCTGGATTTTGAAAGAAGACGTGCTGCGCGCCAACGGCGCATTGTTTGGCCACCGCTATCTGATGGATCGCATTATCCCCGGCGGCGTGGCCTGCGATCTACCGCCGCAAGGCAAGGCGCGCTTGTTGGCGGAAACGGAAAAGTTGGAGCAGGAAATCGGCACGCTGCGCGCCATCTATGACGAGCACGCCGGGTTGCAAGACCGCTTCTTGACCACCGGACGCGTCTCGCCCGATCGCGCCGCCAAGCTGGGGCTGACCGGCCTGCCCGGCCGCGCCAGCGGCCAAGCCTGGGATCTGCGTGCGCAATATCCGTGCGCGCCCTACAACGAATTGGATGTGCGCATGGCCACCCATCGCAACGGCGACGTGGCGGCGCGCGCCATCGTGCGCGTCGAGGAAGTGTTGGAATCGCTGCGCCTGACGCGGCTGATCCTGGATAAGCTAACTGAAGGCCCGCTTACCGCACCCGTGCCATCCGCACCGGCAGGCGCATACGGTATCGGTATGGTGGAAGGCTGGCGCGGCGAGGTGTTGATCGGCTTGCAGGTTGGCGCCGACAATCGCATTGCGCGCATGCATCCGCATGATCCCTCATGGCAAAACTGGCCCGTGTTGGAACACGCGGTGATCGGCAATATCGTGCCCGATTTTCCCTTGATCAATAAATCGTTCAACTTGAGCTATACCGGACAGGACTTGTAGCCATGTACCAAATCCTGAAACAAATTCTGAAAACCGGCATCAAGACCGAGCCGCATCCCGTCGCCGATGACGCCCTTAGAACCGCCGCGCAAGGCCTACAAGCGGAAATTTTGCACGTGTTTGGGCAAGCGCTCTCCATCCGCCATGTCGATGCCGGTTCGTGCAACGGCTGCGAATTGGAAATCCACGCGCTGAATAATCCTTACTACAACATCGAAGGGCTCGGCATCAAATTCACCGCCAGCCCGCGCCACGCCGACATGCTGCTGGTGACCGGCCCGGTCGCCAAGCATATGGAAGTCGCGCTTAAGCGCACCTTTGATGCGACGCCCGAACCCAAATTCGTGGTCGCCATCGGCGACTGCGGCTGCACCGGCGGCATTTTCGGTGAGAGCTATGCAAGCTGCGGCCGCGTGTCGAATGTTATCCCGGTAGATGTCGCGGTACCCGGCTGCCCGCCCACCCCCATCGCCATCATGCAAGGCATCTTGGCCGCAATCAGCGCGCGTTAAATAGCCCGAGGTTCCCTCTATGCCTAGGAATGAGCTTTATTTCCATAGATTTCATTTATGCCAACTAAAGAAATAGCCTAGGGTGTCGAAATACATCACGCGGACCAATTTTCTTCTGAAAGGAGCCGCAGATGCCCTTACCTA
The DNA here is from genome assembly GCA_018781585.1 of Burkholderiales bacterium. Lineage (GTDB taxonomy): Bacteria > Pseudomonadota > Gammaproteobacteria > Burkholderiales > Thiobacteraceae > RBG-16-58-11. Next base: position 36,100 of record JADMJT010000021.1, on the reverse strand, counting down.
CAGATCATTTCATCATTTCAGGCGTACAGGAAGACGGGAAAAAACTCCGCCCGACCGACTGGGTCGAGCGCATTTCGTCCACGCTGGCGAGTTTTGATGCAAACCACCGCTTGCACTATTCCGTCAGCGTGCAGCCCTGCTTGATTGATGGCGAGAAGTGCCTGGTAGTGGCGCGTTGCCTCGAACAGAGCAACCCCTCAGCTTATGAATATGTCATGGAATTCGCCCGCAGCAACCAACTGCGCATCCTAGCCGATCGCCGCACGGATGAACGCGCCTTGCCCTGCGCCATCCCATCCGCCCCTGCCGAAAAAGATAAATAAGCCGCTGTGAACGCTGTGCCGCTCAGGCCAGCTTGCTCGAGGGGAAAATGATATCCTCGCTGCATCTATTTCAAAGCGAGCAAATCATGGGTCACCGCCTTTCCAAGATTTATACCAAGACCGGCGACGACGGCAGCACCGGCTTGGGAGATGGCATACGCGTGACAAAAAATAGCGCGCGCATCGAAACCATTGGCGACATTGACGAGCTGAATAGCCAGCTTGGCCTGCTGCTGACGGAAAGCACCTTGCCGGATTCCATGCGCATCACCCTAATCCGTATCCAGCACGAACTATTTGAGCTCGGCGGTGAACTGTCGATCCCAAACTATGTACGAATAAGCGATGCGATGGTGGCGCAGCTAGAGCAAGCGTTGGATGCGATGAATGACGCGCTGTTGCCGTTAAAGGAGTTTATTCTGCCGGGCGGCTCACGCCCAACGGCGCTGTGTCATGTGGCGCGCGCGGTGTGCCGCCGCGCGGAGCGGCGCTTGGTTGCGCTCAATCAACAAGAACCCATCTCCCCCGCCGCGCTGAAGTATCTCAACCGCCTCTCCGATTTACTGTTCGTGATGTGTCGTGCGATCAGCAAGGAATTAGGTGTGCCGGATGTGCTGTGGCAACCGAGGAGCTAGGATTTAAGAATCAGAGTCAGGAAAAACCAGATACCTGCCTTCGCCTGAATCCCGCGCCTGAATCCAGAATCCTACCTTTCTAAGCTGATTCTCTTTCCGGTGTCGACGAGATTTTGTGGATGGCCAAATCGGCGCCCATGAACTCCGCTTCCCGGTCCAGGCGAATGCCGACCAGGGCTTTGAGCGCACCATAAATCACAAAGCCGCCGATCAATGCAACACCAATTCCGAACAGGGTGCCGATCAATTGCGCGCCTAAACTCACCCCGCCCAAGCCGCCCAGCGCCTTCGCACCGAAGATGCCGGCGGCGATGCCGCCCCATGCGCCGCAGAGGCCGTGCAGCGGCCACACGCCGAGCACATCGTCGATTTTCCATTTGTTTTGCGTGAGTGTGAACATGTAGACGAACAGGCCACCGGCGACGCCGCCGGTCACCAGCGCACCGACCGGATGCATGATGTCCGAGCCGGCGCACACGGCGACTAGACCCGCCAGCGGGCCGTTGTGCACGAAACCCGGATCGTTTTTGCCTACCACCAGCGCGACCAGCGTGCCGCCCACCATCGCCATCAGCGAGTTGATGGCAACCAGGCCGCTGATCTTATCGATCGATTGGGCCGACATGACATTGAAACCGAACCAGCCGACTGTCAGCACCCACGCGCCCAGCGCCAGGAAGGGAATGCTAGAAGGCGGGTGCGCGGCCATCGCACCATCTTTGCGATAACGGCCGTGACGCGCACCGAGCAATAACACTGCGGCCAGACCGACCCAGCCACCCACTGCATGGACCACCACCGAACCGGCAAAATCATGAAACTCGGCGCCGAATTGTGCGCTGAGCCAAGCCTGCACACCGAAGTTTTTATTCCACGCAATGCCTTCAAAAAAAGGATACACCAAGGCCACTAACATGAAGGTCGCCACCAACTGTGGATAGAACCTGGCGCGCTCCGCGATGCCACCTGAGACGATGGCGGGAATTGCCGCCGCGAAAGTGAGCAGGAAAAAAAACTTTACTAACTCGTAGCCATTTTTCTGCGCCAAGGTTTCGGCGCCGGTCATGAAATGCACGCCGTAAGCAATGCCATAACCGATGAAGAAATACGCTATGGTTGATACGGAGAAATCGACCAAAATCTTGACCAGGGCATTGACCTGATTTTTTTGGCGTACCGTACCCAACTCCAGAAATGCGAAGCCGGAATGCATGGCCAACACCATGATCGCCCCTAGCAAAACAAATAAGGAATCCGTTCCGACTTTTAGTGTTTCCATTGCTTACCCCAGATAAATGTAATCAAAGCCTTAAAGCAATTTATATTCCAATTTTTTAACTACTTGTTCTATATATTTTTAATTATTTAAAGCATACGGATACTTTGATAATTTGCACATTTTTGGTGCGTATGATTGATTTATGCACCAAATTAGACATTGAAATAGGCTGGTTATAAATTTTATGTAATTAAAGATTTTCGAGGAAGCGGCGTTAAGAATGAGTCATGCATAAATTCAACAATATTAATTAGATAATCATGAGCTGGAATATCATCCCCCGACCTTTTCGACGCGAATCAGATACGCCAACTTCGACTGGCGACAAATCCGCCCCCACACCCACACCCCATGCAGCTGCCACTGCAAACGATTCCACAATCGCTGTGGCGCGCCAGGACAACTTATTCCTCGCACGCCAAGCCATATTCGACACGACAGAGAAAGTGCGTGCTTTTCAATTACTGGTGCGTAAATCCGGTTTGATACCCGAAGCCGCACCGGAGACCGCCGTGTCCAACGCGCGCTTGATCGTTAACACCTTAAATACATTTGGCGTAGCCGAAGCCATGGGCGATCGGCTCGCTTGGGTGACGTTTCCTCAGCAATCGCTCGATAGCGATATTGTCGAGCTGCTACCAAGGGACAAATTTATTCTTGCATACCCGGCCGCGTATCTTGTTTCTGCTAAGGAAAATGCCCGTTGCGCGCAACTGTTGAAACAAGGATTCAACCTAGCCTATACCTGTCATAGCGGTGGGGATGATCTGAGCAATGTGGCCAGCGTTGCGAATTATGTCGTTTACGACTTAGCGCTTCAAAATATTCAAGATATTGCCAAACTCGATCGCGCGGTCAAACCGCATGGCCTGCTGCGGCTGGTGCGCAACGTCAACACGCGTAGCGATTTTGATGCTTGCAAAGCCTTCTGCTTTGATTTATTTCAAGGTAATTACTTCGCCAAACCCGAGACACTGGTCAACCATCGCGTTGATCCAGCGCGCATACGAGTAGTCGATATTTTCAATATGGTGATGAACAAGGCAGACGTGGCCCAGATCGAAGATGCCTTCAAACATGATGTCGCGCTCTGCTACAGCTTGCTGTGTTATATCAACTCGGTCGGCATTGGCTTGCAATACAAAGTCTCCTCGATCAAAAACGCGATCATGCTGCTGGGCTACGATTTCCTGTGGCGTTGGCTGTCGCTACTGGTTTACGCCGGCATTGACCTATCTGCCGCGCAGCGTGTACTGCTCAACACCGCCATCATCCGCGGCCGCCTGACTGAATTATTAGGCCAAATGAAACTGCCTGAGAAAGAGGCAAACTCCCTATTCGTAGTTGGTGTGTTTTCCTTACTCGACGCGCTGATGGGCGTTTCGATCGAACAAGCCCTTTCTCGCCTGAATCTACCTAAGGAAATCGGCCAAGCGATCAGCCAGCATGAAGGCAAATACGCCCCCTATTTTGACCTCGCGTTGGCCTTCGAATCCAACAATCTCGCCCAAGCAGAGCACCTCTGCGCCGAACTGGAAATTGATCTTACCGCCGCCAGCCGCGCGCATATCGCCGCCATTGAATGGGCGGGCATGATCGCCAAATAATCTACTGGCCCAGCCTCGTAAGCGCATCGGGCCATCTTCTACCCATCCACTCCAGGTTCCGCCACGCCCGGCACACCCCGCGAACCTAGAAAGCGGTAATTTCGGTATAATTTCAGTTTTTTTGGAACGTGCATGGCTCTGATCGTACAGAAATACGGCGGCACCTCGGTAGGCTCCATCGAGCGCATCAAAAATGTCGCCCAACGGGTTGCCCGCTTCAAGGCGCAAGGACATCAAGTGGTGGTGGTGGTCTCCGCCATGACCGGCGAGACCAATCGCCTGATTGCCTTGGCGAATGAAATCCAATCGCATCCTGACCCGCGTGAAATGGATGTATTGGTCGCCACCGGCGAGCAAGTCACCATCGCACTGCTCTCCATGGCCTTAATGGAAATGGGGCTCAAGGCCAAGAGCTACACCGGCGCGCAGGTGCGTATTCTCACAGATACCGCCCATACCAAGGCGCGCATATTATCCATCGACGAAGAAAATCTGCGACGCGATCTCAATGCCGGCCATGTGGTCGTGGTTGCCGGCTTCCAAGGCGTGGATGAAAAGGGCAACATCACCACGCTCGGCCGCGGTGGCTCGGATACCACCGGTGTGGCGCTCGCCGCCGCGCTCAAAGCGGACGAATGCCAAATCTACACCGACGTGGACGGTGTCTACACCACCGACCCGCGCATCGTGCCCGAGGCGCGCAAGCTCAAAACCATCACCTTCGAAGAAATGCTGGAGATGGCGAGCCTAGGCTCCAAAGTACTGCAAATCCGCTCGGTGGAATTCGCCGGCAAATATAAAGTTAAGTTGCGCGTGCTCTCTAGCTTCGAGGAAGAAGGCGAAGGCACGCTCATCACATTTGAGGAAGACGCCATGGAACAACCCATCATCTCCGGTATCGCCTTCAACCGCGACGAAGCGAAAATCACCGTGCTCGGCGTGCCCGACCGCCCCGGCATCGCCTACGCAATCCTGGGGCCCGTGGCAGACGCCAACATCGACGTTGACATGATCATCCAAAACGTCGGCGCCGACGGCACCACTACCGATTTTACCTTCACCGTGCATCGCAACGACTTTACGCGCGCGATGGGGATATTGAAAATCGTGCAAGGCACGATCGGCGCACGCGAAATCAAAGGCGACGACAAGGCCACGAAAGTCTCCCTGGTGGGCGTGGGCATGCGCTCTCACTCTGGCATCGCCTCCAATATGTTCAAAACCCTCGCTGCCGAAGGCATCAATATCCAAATGATCTCCACCTCCGAAATCAAAATTTCGGTCGTGATTGACGAAAAATATCTGGAGTTGGCCGTACGGGTGCTACACAAGGCGTTCAACCTGGACCAAGCGGCGTAAAATAAGCCAATTGAGTTTGACCGGGACAAGGATTCGCTAGTATCCTTGCGCCCTTTCGGAGAGATGGCCGAGTGGTCGAAGGCGCTCCCCTGCTAAGGGAGTATGCGGGCTTAAACCTGCATCGAGGGTTCGAATCCCTCTCTCTCCGCCAAATACAAACGGGAGCCCTGTGGCTCCCGTTTGTATTTGGCGGAGAGAGCGAACGCTTTAGTCCACCTGCATAGCTCAAGGACTAGAAATTAAAAGCAATTCCAAGTAGAATCACGCCTCTTTTCAAATGCGCCCGTAGCTCAGCTGGATAGAGTACTTGGCTACGAACCAAGGGGTCAGGAGTTCGAATCTCTTCGGGCGCGCCAGATGTTCCAAAGGGTTACCGTAAGGTAGCCCTTTTTCATTTAGGTCATTGCTGCTGTAGCCAGCGCCGTATAGCAATCACGCATGGTTGGCTAATTTCCAGGCACGACAAGTTCTAAGCTCAGCCCGAAAAGTAATTCGGCCCTATTTGCTTGCCAGATCGCACCACTGCGAAGGTATTCGATTGCGGGGGCGAGCTACAGTCCGACCAGCTCCGCATGCACGCCCTGCGCACGAACCAAGTTCAAGACTTTGCCGGAACTCGTGCACTCGGGATTGTAGGTCACCATCAGTAGATGGGGATCTTCCTTCGAGGTGCAGGCGCCAATGACGCAAACATCGGTGCGCACCACGTTTTCCAGCTTGTGCATTTCCTCGGCAGGAATCGATTCGTCCACATGCACCATCACGTCTGCTACGGATATATCCATGATTTCACCTCCTTGACGCCGGCAGCAGGATCGCAAAAGGGCCGATGCACATAACTCATTCTAGTACATGCCCACATGTTTTAAGCGGGGCGTATTGGCACCGTTCAGGCCGGCGGCGCTTGCTCCGGGTGCAGCATGATCACGCGCAATGCAATGTTTTCGTCGGGGTCTTTGATCAGCGTGTACCTACCGGAAAAGGCGGGCGATGCGTCCGTCCCGACCGTGCGGAACAGCCACGGCTGGGTCAGCACAGCGGTGTCATCGGCAGGAACAGCGACACCTTTGCTCGCCAATATTTGCGCGATATCCAGGCCGACGACATTTCCCGCATAGGGGGCCAGGAATCGAAGCGCGGCCGGCGTAGCGGCAGCGATCTTCCAGTCCGCGTCGGCGATGATCACCACACCGGACAATTGCAGGTGGGCGCCGCCCTTCATCCCCCGGTTCAGCGCCAGGCTGGCTTGCACCCGCGCCATCAGCTCTTTTTTGTTGAACGGTTTGCTGATGAAATCCGTGGCGCCCGCCTCGATGCCCATGACCCTTTCCTCTGGCTGCGACAGAGCCGTCAGCATGATCACCGGCAAGGTCGCGAACTCGGGGTTCCCGCGCACCTGGCGGCAGACTTCGTACCCCGTCATGCCGGGCATGCGCACGTCGAGCACCATGGCATCCGGCTTCTCGCGTTTCATCAGCGCGAGGGCCTCCGGGCCGCTGCTCGCCTCGACGACACGATAGCCTGCATCCTTCAGAATCACCCGCAGCAGTTTGATGTTCTGCGGCGCATCGTCCACGACGAGAATCGTCGCCGGCGGGGGGGACGCCTCTTGCAGCATTTTACCGCCCCTTCTGCACGAAGCCATCCACCACGCGCGGCAAGGCGCGGGTGTCGATGGGCTTGCTCAGATAGGTATCACAGCCCGCCTCCAGTATGCGCTGCTCGTCTCCTTTCAAAGCCTGTGCAGTGATGGCGATGATGGGCACTTGGCTTAAGCGCGGCGCGGCGCGGATGTAGCGCGCCAGATCCAAGCCATCGCCATCCTTCAAGCGCATATCCAGCAACACGGCGGCCGGACGCATTTCGTTCAGGATGCGGCGCGCTGATTCCATCGTGTCGGCCTCCCTGATCTCATACCCCTTGCTGCCCAGCACGGCGCGGATGAGCTTGCGACTGACCTCGTCGTCTTCCACCAGCAGAAGTACGGGCGTGGGCACGTCATTCATGTTCCGCTCCCAAGCGCCGCGTTCGATTCAGGAGCTGCTCGATCGTTCTGAGCAGCGTCCGCTCCGTGCCCGGCGCCCAAACAACGGGTATTTCATTCTCCGCGCATAACCCGCTCGCCTGCGAAACCAGTTCTTCGGTGGCAAGAATCAAAGATGGGATACGGCAGGTGAGTGGTTCGGCATGTAATGCGGAGATCATTTCATCGCCGGCTTTTCGCGATAGCGCCACATTCACCACCAGCAGATCGAAGCTCATGCATTTCGCCAAATGAATCGCCTCCTGGCTGCCCTCGACTTCGATCACGTCGTACCCTTCGCTGGCAAGCGCCGTGACGAACGACTGCGGTTCACCCGCAGTGGCATGAACGACCATGACGCGATGCGTTTCGCCGGCGGATTTCTCCAGCAGGAGACAGCGCCCCAAGGCGCGCAACAATTCGGCGCGCGCTACGGGCTTCACCAGATACTCCACCGCGCCCAGCTTGAAGCCGAACGACTGCCGATCCAGAACCGAAACGATGACGACGGGGATGTCGCGCGTTGCCGGCGCGCCTTTCAGCTCTGCCAGCACCTCCCAGCCATCCATATCCGGCAGCAGGAGGTCCAGGGTAATGGCGCTGGGATGCATATGCCGCGCGCACTCCAGCGCTTCGGCCCCGGTACGCGCCAGCACGACTTGGTAGCCCACTTGGCGGAGATACAAGGACAGCAATTTGCTCGCCTGATAGTCGTCTTCCACCACCAGGATGGTTCTTTGTTCTACGTTGCCGGCCTCATGCGGCGCAACGCTGGAACGGGGCGCCGTCATTTGGTTTCCTCCTGTCCGACCATGAACTCGGCTTTGTCCGGCGCATCGGATTTCGGTTGCAGCGGCATAACCACATGAAAAACGGAGCCCCTGCCGATCTCGCTCTCAAACCAGATGCGCCCGCCGTGCGCTTCCACCAGGCGTTTGCTGAGCGAGAGCCCGAGTCCGGTGCCTTCGTACTTTCTCCCATGGGAAGCATCGACCTGACTGAATTCCACAAAAATCCGGTCGCGGTCCTCCGGCCGGATGCCGATGCCGGTATCGGCGACCATAATGTGAAGATTGCCTTCCTCCACCTGCGCCGACACCGTCACTCCTCCAGCATCCGTGAATTTCACGGCATTGGACAACAGATTGAAGAGGACCTGCTTGATACGTATCTGGTCAGCCCTTATCACCCCTAGGTCGGGCGGCAACTGCCAATGCAAATCGAGCCCCTTCTTCTCGGCAGCCGGCCGCAGCGTAGTAATGCCATCGCGAACGACTTGCGCAATCGGGAACGTCTCGTAATACAGCTCCAGCCGCCCGGCCTCGATCTTGGCAATGTCCAGCACATCATTTACCAAGCGCAGCAGCAATTGCCCCGCACCGTGTATGTCCGCCAGGTATTCCGCCTGCTCGTCGTTGAGCGGGCCAGCAATCCGGTCTTGCAGCACTTCGGTGAACCCGATGATGGCATTGAGTGGCGTGCGAAACTCGTGTGACATATTGGCCAGAAACTGGCTCTTGGCCGCGCTCGCCGCCTGAATTTTCGCATTGAGTGCGTGAATGTGATCCATGGCGGCGGTGTAGTGGACCCAGTAGCTTTCCAGACCGATGATCATATCCAGGGCCATGATTTTATCGAGGGCGAGGATGTGATCGACGACCGCTTGGGAGTCGCTCCCGAAACGCGCCATGACGTAGGGGAACAGGATGCGATGATAGAGTGCGAACGCGCCCACGAACCAGCGCGGTTCGAGTCCGATCACGTTGTGGATATAACCGATACGCCAACGTCGCTCGAAGTAGACCGCGTCGTACGGGCCGCGCACTGCCTGCATCAAATAGGTTTTCTGCGCCTCCTTCAGACGCTGCACCATCGCATCGTCCCTGAATACCGTGCGAGTCGCTTCGAAATGCAGCAGGTGTGCATAGAAGCGATCCGCAATTTCGCCCAGACGCGGGGCGAATACCTCCTCCAACTCATGCAGCAGCATCGCATCGCGCTCATCGAAACCCAAATAGGCGAGCCGCAGATTGCGATCCGCTTCGTCGAAGGCGGGCGGATTGACTTGCGGCGGCTCGGGGCTCATGGCCCGGCTCCTGCGGCCTTTTCCGCGACGCCCGGCTTCGCCGCTCGCCCCGGGCGCGCCGATTGCGCCAGGTCCAACTGCGTGCGCGACAGCATGTCGGCTTTCTCGATGAAATCGAGCACGGCCGCAACGAAAGTCGCATGGCTCCAGGTCAGCGGGGAGACGGACAAATACTCGCCCGTGTAAGGATGCACCTGCTCCGGCAGCACGCCGGATGCACGTGCGCGCCGCGTAGCCCATTCCAGTAGCGGAATGGCGCTCCTCAGCGACGGGAAATCCACCGCGCGCGCAATGCGGTATTGAGCCAGCCATAGGGTGCATACCACCCACGGATTACCGGGAAGGCCTGCCGCTCCCGCCGCGAGTTGGTACGTGTCGCCTTCATAGCGCGCCATGCCGCCGATGCCCGTCTTGAGTACGAGTGCTTCCTCCACTCGCTTCAGGGTCTGTGCGATCTTCTCGTCCCACGGGTCGCATCCGCCAAACAGCACCAGTCCGAACAGACTTGCATCCAGCGTGTGATCGCGGCGCTGCACGCCCTCTTCGAACACGATGCCGCGCGCAAACCGATTCTCGCCGGCGCAGTACAGATACCGTTGCATCGCGGCTTTGATCTCCGCGGCGCCCCGCGCATAGGCTTCCGCCCGCTGGTCTTCGTGAAACAGCGCCGCCAATTTCGCCGCTGCGTGTAGACCGGCAATCACCGTGGCGGTGGTGTAGGTGAACACGCCGCGCTGTTCCTCCCACAGATCATAGGACGGCAAAGGCAAGCCTGTTCGTTCGTCACGGAACGAGAGGAGGAAGTCGGCTGCCTCCGTGACGAAGGGACTGTAGAGCGAACGGATGGCCTCGATGTCGCGATGCAGTGCGTAGTGCTGCCCAATGGCGCACAACACGAGCGCGGTCTCGTCTTCCTGGATCGGCAGCATCATTTCCTCGTTGCGCGACCATGCGTGCCACGAGCTCCCCACCGAGCCGTCCGGATTGTATTTGTGCATGAGGAAGCCGGTATCCGACAGGATGCTTGCCGAGTAGTTGTATTTCACGATTTTCTGGGTGCAAAACTCCAGGAATTTGCGCGCCAGTCCGCCGTAGCCGGCGCGATCGAGCGCCTGGGCGGTGATCGCGCCGTCGCGCGGCCACATGTAGCTATAGGTGTCGAGATTGAATTGCCAGATATCCGTGTCGTTGGCCGCGATCACCGCGCCGCCGCGATCGATTTGCGTGCGCAGAATGAGCAGGCTCCGTTTATAGCAATCCACGATGTGCGACGGCAGATCGTGGAAGTCCTTGTCGCCGGCGGCGACCCAGTTGCGCCAATAGTCCGTGTTGCGATCGATCAGCCGCTCGGGGCCGATCTGGATCAGGAAACGGTGCAGGCCTTCGACGTCGTGATAGCTGTTGCCGACGGTCATCCAATAGTGGCAGGCCTGCTCCCCGCCTGCCGGCACGGAGAGGCGAACGCCGATCACCGAATCGACGGCCCCCTGCGCAATGGGATTGCGGCTCAACACGCCGTCTTCCGCATCCCGCCAAGTGCCTTCCAGTCCCTTGTGGCGCTTGCCACCCACTGCGTACTCGGTGACCCCGAGCGTCGTCGGCGTCATGCAGCTCATCATGAAATAGCGCGGGCCTTTGTAATGCACGATGCAGTCATTCTTCGGGTCGAAAAACACCGTGTCGCCGATTTCGTTTTCAAGCACATTAAGATCGGTGTGGAAAAAAAGGCGTACCTCCATGGCATGGTCGGCCAGGCTTTGGGCGCGCACGCGGCGCACGAGAATATTCTGCTCGTAGTCGATGACATCGTTGAAATAGAGCCGCAACGGCAGGCTGCGGTGAGTGGCGGTCACCGCCGTGACCAGCGTCTCGGGAAGATAATCGAGACTGAGCGTCCAGGCATGCCCGTCGAGCCAGGAGAACACGCCGTCCACCCACACGCCGAAGCGCCACGGCGAGCCGAGCGCATGGTTTTCCTTGCCGATACGGGGATAGTAGAAATCCCGGATCCGGTAATCGAAATCGAAAGCGGCCAACAAGCTGCCGTTCCCGATGGGAATGTCCCGCGGCATGATGCACCACCTCTCTGCATCGGGTTGATGCTAGGAGTGTCACGCGGATAAAAAGCTGGCGGTGCGCCCGCCAACCCCATGTAATTCTTTATAGCACACGAGCCCCTAGTATCCCGTGACGCAAGGCGTGCTGCGCGAGTTTCAGGTTAATGAGCGCAGGGTTTCAGCCCAATCGGTCGTTCAAGGTGAAGAGCTTGATCCCTTTGAACCAAACGCGCAGGGCGTGGAGCGGCGGTAGGATGGCGAGCAGATAGCCCAGTTCCACCCCTCCCTTGAATAGCCAAGCGGGAAAGCCGGCGACGACGAGCGGACCGATCTTCGCCACCGCGTATTTGCCGCCGACGGGGATGATGTACGGATAGTTTCTCGGCTTGTAGGCAATACTCGGCTTGCCCTGGATGTCTGCGATCACATTGCGCGCCGCGAGCGATGCCTGGGCTATGGCGCTTCTTGCCGTCATGGGGACAGCCTGGTCACCGCTTGTCGAACCGACGTAGACCGCATCTCCCACGCCGTACACCTTTCCGTGCAGGCGCGTTCCCCCATCAGCAAGGAGGGACAAGTCCTCGGCCACGGCAAGCCGCCCGTTTGATTCATATTGGACGGGCAGCTTGCCCAGAATCGAATTCGGCTTGACGCCTGCTGTCCAGATCAGAATGTCGAAGGGAATCTGCATCCCGCTTTCGAGCCGGACCGCATGCGCACCGCTTTCGACTGCGACGATTCTTTCATTTGTCAGTATTTTTACCTTCAGCCCGCCAAGGCGCGCAGCGACTTTCTCCACCACGCGCTGCGGAAATCCGCTCAAGACGCTGGCGCCGGCATGCAGCAAGGTGATGCCCGTGCTGCAGCGGCCCGCTCGGGTGATTTCGTTTAGCCAGGGTTGCAACTCGCCGGCAAGCTCCACCCCGGTCGAGCCGCCCCCACCGATCACAATGATTAATTTTTTCACCGCGCAACTGGACAGCCAAATGGCGTCCCTGATGCGCATTGCGTCGTCGAACGTCTTCAGCCCCAGCGCGGCTTCCTGCAGGCCCGCGATACCGTAATAGCGGGCCTCCGCGCCGAGCGCGATAATGAGGTAGTCGTAATCCAGACTGCTTCCGCTGGCCAAGGCCACCTTGCCATGCGGGAGATCCAGGCCGCTGACCGTGTCGCACACCAGTTCGACAGCGAGTCCGCCCAGCACTTGGCGCAGCGGAAAAGTCACGATGGATTTCAAATCGAAATAGGTGGCGACTTCCTCGGGGGTCGCGCTCACCTCGTAGAGCAACGGCGCATAAGTGTGATAGTCGTTGCGATCGACGAGCGCAACGCGCCAGTCCGTCAGCTTGTGGCGGCGTAACGCCTTGCCGAGCAGCATTGCAGCGCGGAGACCGCCGAAACCGGCACCCAGAATCGCAATCGTCTGTTGCACGACTTGGTATCTCCAGTGGAGACGAGCGCGTCAGGCCGGATGCAACCGCTTCGCCCACGCGACCAAGGCGATCAACTGCTCGCGCACTTTTTGCCGGGTGTGTTCGTCGGTCAATTCGCCATCCTTGAACTTGTCGGCTGCGGATGAAACCATCACCTCCGGCCGGTTGAGCGGATAGGCATTCAAATAAACCAGCATCTGCCGCAGGTGATATTGGGCGCGGGCGGTGCCGAACGTGCCTACCGTGGCGCCCATGATCGCAACGGGCTTCTCTTCGAAGCTATTGGCGCCATAGGGCCGCGAGGCCCAGTCGATGGCATTTTTGAGCACGCCGGAAACGGAGTAGTTGAATTCCGGTGTCACCAGCAGCACTGCGTCCGCCTGTTCGATTTTGGTTTTGAAATCCCGGACGATGGGTGGCAATGCACCCTCGTCATCCTGGTTATAGAGCGGAATGCCCTCGATTTCGAAATTTTCGAGTTCGAGCCCTTCCGCAGCCGCAAGCTTGCACGCCGCACGCAGCAGCGCCCGGTTGTAAGAGTCTTTGCGGAGACTGCCAGCGAACCCAAGAATTTTGGTCATGGCACGCTCCTTAGAATGCAGAGAAAGGTACCCGGATTAACGCCCGGTTGCCGCTATTGGCGCACCTCGATCTTGTTGATGACATTTCCGACCCCGTGTACATACCAGGTATCCGTCTCGGCTTGCGTTCTCTCAGCTTCCCGAAAAACCAGCCCTTCCAGGGTAACCACGCGGCCCTTGGTGGTCACCCTGATTTGATCGGCAGGCAAGCGATGGTCCTTTTCCAGCACCAGACGCACCGCATCATTGATTTCGTCATCGCTGTCGTCTTCCGGCGGGGTCACCGCCAATCTGTTGGCGACATCGCGACATCCCGGCGCCCACCATGCAAGCACGCCGGCCAAACGCTTGTGGGAGAGGCTCAGCACTTGCCCCTCCAGCGTCACTACACCGTCCTCGACGAAAACATGAAGGGCACCGCCTGATTCAGGTTGCGTTTCGCGGATGGTTTCTTCCTTCCCCTTGATCCACACCCGAATGGCGCAATTCTTCAGGGTCGGCTCCTTGCTCATGGCATCGATCACGGCATTCCGGAGCGCACCATCCTCCACTGGCCCGACAGGAATCAGGCGCAGCCGGTCTTCCAGGCCATTCACGGCGAAATCCCCGGCACACTCAAGCGCAAGCTTCTTGGCCGCTATGTCACCCACTTCGCCTTCGATGACCAATGCGCCTCCCCTGAAATCCATCCGGATATGATTCCGGTGTACATGAATGCGCGGCTCGCGCTCGAAGGCGGTACGTATCTCCTTTAATATTTCCATATCTGTCATGAGAGCGTCCCTGGTTGTCCGACTGGGAATGAATCATTTCCTGGATAACATTCCCCCTCGGCAGCGGCCCCAGTCTTACATTCGGAATGCACATGCTCCACTGCGCTGCATTCCAGACTATCCAGCATGTTTGGCAAATGCAGTGCGTCAGGCGATACGCGGATTAACATGACGAACGTGGACAAGGGGAATTCCTTTTCCAATTCCAGATAGCAAGACAAACCACGTATTCCAATATAGTAAAAACAACAGAAAGGTAAATACATCTCCGTAAGATTTCAGTTAAGGTTGTTTTGTGTACATCGCCCCGCTATAACTAAAAACTGGCTGGTTAATGAATAGCTTGTTTCGCCAACAGGAAGGAGATCGCCATGAACGGAAAACATTTTTCTGCCGCCCTTGCGCTCGGGTTCTATCTGGCCATTCCTTCGACCAGCTTTGGGCAGGGCAAGGTGCTGATCACGTCCCCGGCAGACGGCGCCACCCTCGACGCGCTGGACGAGAACCGGCTGGTCTATGAAGTGGATCCCGGCCCACGCGGGGATCACGTTCATATCTACTTCGACAACAAGGAAGTCGGAATATTGCGCAAGCTCAAGGGCAGTTTTTTGCTGGAGGCCCCATCGCCCGGCAAGCACGGCCTTTGCGTCAAGGTGGTGAACAAGGCCCACGTGCCCGTCGGCATCGAACAGTGCATCCAAGTCACTGTGAAGTAAGCCATGTGGCCGGAAAATCTCGTCTATGCGCTGACCCAGGTGGTACATAACTTCGGCGCCGCCGCCGTGCTGGGCGGGGCGGTATTCGTGCTGTGGCCCGCGTTCAAACTGGAAGACGGACGCACTTTCGCCTGGCTGATCCTCTTTGCCTGGGGCGCGCAAATTGCCAGCGGCGGATTGTTCGGCCTCACCAGCCTCTATTACTACGGCAAAACACCGGACTTGAGCAGCATTGCCATGGCCGCCCTTGCAATCAAGGTGATAGCGGCGATAGCGGGATTCCTGCTGGCTGCCTTCTACCTCGTCCGTGGCCGGGAATGGGACCGGGTACGGGTGCAGCGCACCTTCCGGGCCCTCGCCGCACTGGGCGCTACCGCCCTGACGGCAGCCGCCTTCCTGCGCTGGTTCTCGTAGACTGACCGCGTAGCGGCTGCTCGCAAAATTAGGCTGAGGGGCGACCCTATGCTCCCGCATCGCATGCGGAGTGCTCACGAAAAATCCTCCAGGAAAACCGGTGCGCCAAGCAACTCGATGATCGGTCGCTTGCCGCTGATTTCGGCTTCTGAACCGTCCGCAAATTGCAGGTAGAGCCTTGCGCCCACCTTACGTTTAAAGGGGAGGGGAATCAGTTCATGCCTGATGCCGCCCACTTCCAGGAAGCCTTCGGAGATGGAATTCGGCAACGCCGGAAGCGGCCCCGATGCGCTCGCTTCATACAAGATGAGGTCCGCCTCCTGGCTCCATACGGTACCGGGATCGCGGCCGGGTTTCCCTTTCGACTTGTGAATATAGGCGAGCGAAAAATGAATCAGCGCAGCGCCGTCCTCCCACTCGATGTGGCTGACGCGGGAATCGTACAGTTCCAGGCCATCGCTCATGGTCGCCCCCTCGCTTCCTGCCCAAAACCCTGTTCAAAGCACGATCAACGGCACACCGATCAGCCAGCCATGCAGCCAGAAGAGGAAGGCCACATAGAGCGCAAGGCCGGCAATAATCGCGATCAGGTCGTTCGCCCCTGTGGGCAGCAGGTGGAGGATCGGGCGCTGCGCGCGGTGTTTCATGGAAATGCGGTCCAGCACCGCCCAGACGAGAAAGGCGCCGAACAACAGCACGTCGGCCAGCGTGCCGTTGACGAGCAGGTGAGAAAAGGCCCACAGCATGGTGGCAGCCAGCATGGGGTGTTTGGCGGCGGACTGGATGCGTCCCGGCAGATAGGTAGCCAGCAGCAGCGGAAAAGCGGGGACGAGCAGCACCATCGTTACCGGGCGCAGCCACACCGGCGGCGTGTAGAAAACCATCGGATCATGGCGGGCGAGCACATAGCCCCACACGATCAGCGCGAACCCGGCAATGGACACCAGCGCGTATAGGCCCTTCCATGTCCATTCGCCTAGCTTCGCGACCATGCGGTTGCGCCACGGATCGTTGACGATGGACACGGAGTGCGCGGCGAAGAAGAGAACCAGCCCAAGTAGAAGTGCGCTCATCGCTTATTCCTCGAGTGGTGAGTTAAGTTCAGCCAGGCATAGGCCGCGCTACGGCACATCCTGGACGGATGTCTCCAATTCTAGGACAAGATTGCCACGTCGAACGCCCCGAACCCGGATGCGGAACCCTGCCCATGTTGCCTGATGGAGCAGCGATGAAAACGGCCCTCGCCCGCTGGAAAAAATCGTTCCATTACGGCTGGTAGTGCCTTCCTTGCAACACGCGCAACAGCGTCTAAAGTGAAGGCGTATCGTCAAAAAGCAAAGCCGCCGCAAGGCGGTGCCGCAAAGCCAGCGGCCTAAGGCGGCGCTGCGGCGCACGTAAAGGTAGCGCGGCTGCCAATACAGCATCCAGCCGCACGCAAGCTCCGTTCCCCCAAGCCGCGTGCTGCGCTGAATTCACAAAATTCACGCTTTCACTCAAGGAGAACTGCTATGAAACATATGACCATCGACATGCCGATTGTGTCCGAGTGTTTGGTAAGCGAATGCGCCTATAACGTCGATATGAATTGCCACGCCAGGGCGATCACGGTGGGCAATAGCCTGCATGCGGGGTGCGATACCTTTTGTTCGGGTTCGAGCCACACCAAGGCGGCCACCCGGATGGCTGGCGTCGGCGCCTGCAAATCGACCGACTGCAGATTCAACGAGGATCTGGAGTGCATGACGGACAGCATTCGCGTCGGCCGCGTAGGCCAAGAAGTCAACTGTATGACCTACTCGCCACGCTAACCAGGTCTGCCCCCCGCATAAAGACGGCGAGCCGTGCAAGTGCGGGGGGGGGGCAAACAGCCTAGTGAATCAGAAACTCATTGAACGTGCCGAAACTGCCGGAGAAGCACGGGATATTCAGTAAATACATACATCATCTGGCTGCGTTAGGCTCAGCCTTTTGTCGACAACTCAAGACGCAATTTGCAGTTGCTCGGGGTCCAGCAATAGATATCGGGCGCAGCGTCCTGCTTGCCTGCTGCCGTCATCGCTCACAATGATGATGCGCTGCCGACCATCGATCACGGCGGGGCTAACCCCTTCTGCATGCTCGAAGCCTTGCAAGCCGGGAACGCTGACACGGCGTGCCGGCGCACCTCGATCACCGCTCCAAAACCAGAGTTGGAAATGAACCTGCTCGCGTGCGATAGGACCGCTGGTAACGAGGTACCCATTTAGGGATGGTAGGTAGCACATGCCACGAATCCCATTGCCGCCTAGATCCAGTGTTTCCAGGGTGGCCGCGATTCGTGGCGGCTCGCCGGCTTCGAAGATTGCAGCAGGGTTCTCAACATAGGCGATGATGGCCCGGTGGCCGAGCAAGGGGCTGCGAAAACCAATCAGTAGACGCTGCTGGTCGGGGCTGATTTCAACCGCCTCGATATTGAGCCCACCGCTGGTCTTGACGTCGAGTATTTCCGCTGCCGCTGCCAGCACCGGGTGCGTCGCCGCCAAAGCAGGCTTCAGCCCTTTGGCCACCAAGGGCGCG
This sequence comes from Burkholderiales bacterium, assembly GCA_018781585.1. GTDB lineage: Bacteria > Pseudomonadota > Gammaproteobacteria > Burkholderiales > Thiobacteraceae > RBG-16-58-11. Next base: position 18,258 of record JADMJT010000021.1, on the reverse strand, counting down.
ACCACGCGCTCGCCCTCGATGCGGAACCGGACCAGTTTGTCACGTGACTTCTTCTCGTCGCCGTCAGTATCGCGCGAATGCGAGGTGATGGCATAGAGATACCCCGACCGGTCAAGCGCGATCCCTTCCAGATCATCCAGCTTCTTAAAGACATCGCCGGCTTCCAGTGCTCCCGGGCTCAGCGGAATACTGCTAACGCTCCCAGTAGAACTGATCGTAACCAAGCTGAACGGATACTGCTTTTCATCTTCGACGACAAGGAAACGCCCGTCCGCAAGTTGCTGGATGGCGGATGGCTCATAGATGCCGGTCAGGGGCTGGAACATGGGAGGGTTGTTAAGCGTCATGAAGTTTGGAATGTTTATAGTGATTCAGACGCTGTATTTCTCGGGGGAAATGAGTTTTTTCTACAGGCTTAACGTGGAAATCACCGGCCTGCGCGGCTTTTCGCGCAGGTCAGGTGGAATGCTGGATTAAGCAGCGCGCCCAAGTGAAATCTCCCATCCGGGAAACACGAGTACGGCGGGATGGCACTTGAGGGCACGAGCAAGAACCTTAGCACGCTCGACGCCCAGATTTACCCGACCGTTCTCAATGGCTGAGATGGTTGATTGGGGGATGCCCGTAAGTTCTGAAAGCTGACTTTGACTCAGTTCTTGGAGTTCGCGCAAAATGCGGACAGATTCTCCCACCGAGACCTCAACTCGCTTTTTCGCAGGGCGAAATTCTTTCATTTCATAACCTCCTGTAGTCGTGGGCGGTAACTTGAACCACCTGGATCAGTAATACGTTGGCGACAACTCGGTAAATTACCCGCCACTGGAGCCCGAGTCGGGAAGAACGATGGCCCTTCCATTCGCCAGACAGGGCTTCGTCGTGAAATCCCTTGATGGCTCTTAACCCAGGTGGTCCAGACATTCTGGCAATGTCTTTCCATTTTTCATAACGCTTCAGAATCTCAACAGGAACAGCGCCAGAAAGCTGCTTGTCAACGCGACGGTGTTCTTCAATTTGCCACATACTACATTATGTATATATTAATTATGGTATGTCAAGGGCGCCGGCATTTCGCTGATGTACTTAATTTAGCGACACTCGCTTAACTCATTTTCGCGCTCATAAATCGCCTTTCCTGTCCGCCAGTAACCATAATTAAAGCTAGCGCAGAACGGAATAAATGACCATATAAACGTATGGCTCATAGCATGGCCAGATGACCTCTAACGAAGTTGTAGAAAAAGCCTCACTACATCCAGTCACGAAGCCCAGCCGGAAAGCCATCCGAGCGGCCCTTCTAAATCCTATGCTACGATAACCGCATATCGACGGGGATGAGGGCCAAGCCAAACCCCGCACTAAGCACCCAGGGGAAGCTCTCACGATGCGCAAACTGATCCTGATCGCGGCCATGCTGCCGCTCCTAACTATTTCAGGCTGCGGATACAACGATCTGCAGCAACAAGATGAAGTCATCAAGGCGCGCTGGGGGCATGTGCTCAATCAATATCAGCGGCGATTCGATTTGATCCCGAATCTGGTGCGGGTGGTCAAAGCCTATGCGGATCACGAGCGGGAAATCATGGAAGAAGTCGCCGCCGCTCGGGCATCCATCGCCGCCAGTGGCAGCGTCTCGCCCAATGACCCCAAGAAGCTGGAATCATTCGTGCAAGCCCAGGACCGCTTAGGCAAAGCGGTATACCGTCTGCTGGCAGTGAGCGAAAATTATCCGCAGCTCAAAGCCGATGGCGTTTTTCAGGATCTGCTGGCTCAGCTCGAGGGCACGGAAAACCGCATCACCTACGCGCGGCAAAAATTTATCGAGTCTATCGCGCAGTACAACGTCACGGTGCGCAGTTTCCCCAGCAACCTCACCGCCATGTACATGGGCTATACAACCAAGCCCAATTTCTCTGTAGAGAGCGAGCGCACCATCTCGACAGCGCCCGCCGTCAACTTGGGCAAGTAGCGCGATGCGATCTTTCATTTTGATACTCGCCCTGTTCTGCATGAGCTTCGCCCAAGCCGAAGAAGCCAAACCCGAAACAAGCAAAATACCCTTCCCCATCCCCGACAACTATAGTCTGGTGAATGATTACCACGGCGTCTTGAGCCTGACCCAAGCCAACGCCCTTACCGAAAAACTCGCACGGTTGGAAAAGAAAAACGGAACGCAGATCGTGCTGATGATCGTTCCCACCATCGGCGATATGCCGGTCAATGAATACGCCTGGAAGGTGATGGAAAAATGGGACCCGGGCAATCATGGCGACGGCAATGGCTTGTTGTTTCTGATCAGCGCAGAGCCAAGCAATTTCTTTTTTGCTACCGGCCCCGGTATTCAGGGAGCATTGCCCGACGTCAAGCTGCGCCACATCTGGCAAGACCACATGGACCCGCACTTCAGACGGCAAGAATGGTTCGAAGGCATCGACGCAACCATCGACGCCTTGATCGCAGCAGCAGGCGGCGAAGAGACGCAAGGCGGCATCTCGCACCCCACGGTCATCGTGATTACACGCGACCAAAGCATCGCCGCGATATTGGCGCTTACCGGCATCGGCTACGCTGCTTTTCTCTTATTCAAACGCTACCGTAAACGTTCGAAAGCGCAAACTTAAACATGCTAAAAAACATCATTGTCTTCGGGCTGATCGCCGCAGGTATCTACTACTTCGGATTCCGCGAAACCGATCTCGATAAACTCATGAAACCCGCCCCCGAATTATCCGCCGGCACCGAGGCCAACATCTTCGTCGAGCCCGACTACAAAAACATCCCCATCAGCGATCACGATTACGCGATCAATGGCGCCTATACCGTGGTGTACTACCATATGGAAACCTGCCCCGGCTGCCGCCGCCTCGACGGCGACCTGGGACACTTTCTCGCGCTACGCAAAGATGTCGCCATCCGAAAAATCAACCTGGGCACCAACTGGTCCACCGGAACTGCGCTACGCGACTACAGTAGAAACATCGGCCTCACCCCCTTCATCATCATCTACGATGCGAAGGGTAAAGAAATCCACGCCGACGAAGGCACAAACAACCGTGCCTTTAAACTGCTCTATGAGTGGATGAATGCGGAATTCAAGAAGGAGTATTACCAAAAGCAGGGGAAGCAGTCTTGAAATTGTGCTTTGGAAGAGTCACGAATATCGTTTTTGACCACATTTTTTATTTGTTTCGCGACACATCCCAACATCGGCTGACGACATCGGGATCAGTCGTCAGGAACCTCATTTCGACCCACGTTTACACGAACGCCTTTTGGAATACTGGACCCGCGATACCCCGTCCTAGCATTTCCAGGCACATGCATTCTCTGGCGCGGCGCCTCTTTCTCGCCAGACAATTCGATGCCATTTGCTTCCGCTTGCATGCGAACAAAACCACGTAGCATTTTCTCTTTATAGGTGTACCAGCCAGGCCGCTTTTCTACTGGCTGTAAGATTTCACCGAAACCCTTTGATTTCAACTTTCTGACTTGCTCAGTAAATTTCGTTTGGGGAAGCGGCTCACCTTCGCGCTCTGCCTTACGAAAAACAACTCGATAAGATTCATGCATATCTCTAAGGTTGCGATACAGATCTTCTCCATCCGCAGTAGCCCAAACCACAGTCTCAAACTCTTGCTCCCTATGAAGGACAGCCCGCTCGTAAGGACGCTTTAGTTCAGCATTAATACTTTGGATAGCCTTCCGCAAGCCAAGTTGATAGTGCTGTGGACCCATTTGTTCAACGATAACCGGATCAGCGAATGCTTCCCATAACATTTTTTCAGTAATGAGTTGAACATAATAAGGAAAGCCATCGCTCACAATGGCAATTCGCCAACTCACATTATCGTCAACACTCAAGCCAAAAGCTTCGGCAGCACTAGTAACAATCTCTCTACGCCCTTCCCACGAAAGCCGAAAAAGCTGCACCGTTTCAAGCTGCCTAAATGCCGACGGGTGCGCCCCTAATAACTCGTCTAGGGTTTCCCCAATACCGGTAAATATAAACTTCAAATTTACCGACTGATCACCTAGCTGCTTAAGTAACGACGCGAATTTATTTCGCTCCTCTACGCTCCCAATTGCATCGAACTCATCAACAACCACAATAGATTTTTGAGAATGTCTTTCTGCAACCTGCTTAAGCAATTCCGTAGCATCACCAACAGTTTGAATTTGTGAAGCGACTTCGATAGTGCTTATCTCTACTCCGCTGCCCCACTTAAGACCTCGCCACTCCACACCAATATTTTCTTGACGCTTAGTAGCCTCTAGCCTCGACCTTCCCAATGCCTGATTAGCAATATTGGCGATAACACTCTTAAAAGTGTCATCTACCGACCCCGCCACAAATATGGGCTCTGCTCCTGAAGCCTGATATTGGTATGCCGCAGTTGCGCCTAATGAGCTTTTCCCAACACCACGATCACCAAATATGAATATATGCCGACCCGCCTGGTAAAGAGCTCGCTCGATGGTTTCCAACTCTTCATCGCGCCCCATAAGGTGCTGAATACTTCTAATAGGGCGAGATGGAAAAACAACCTCACTCAGTTGAAGTCCGAATGAATCCTTATCAAATCCGTTGATGGACATTTATTCGCTCCCTGGGCCCGAAAGTCGTAATTATCCCATGCTGAAGCTGTTTCGTACGGCGCAGGATTGCGAATCACATTTCTAATATGGGCTAATCGTACCAAGAAGGTCCAAGCCCAACATTGGCCACCGTACGAGCCCTGGAATCAGGAGTTTATATTTATTTAGGTGCGTCAAAAAATAATGGGTTAAGTGCCATCGCGCTTAACCCATTACTTTCAACCCATATCAAATCAAACCTATCTTGATTGCGCCATCACGTACTAGCAGGCGGACAAGTTGACCCTTCCTTGCGCAGCGTGCTTTGCAGATAGCAAGTAAGCGCGCTGGAGCCGGCTGCGAATCCCCAAAAAACCAGGAAGGCGATCGTATACGCCGCCATGCGGCTATCAAACAGAGGCTCGCCGTTGTAGGCGATTTCCAAGGGGTCGAAGGTGGAGAACATGACGCCATCCATGGCGATGGCAACCAGGAACGAAGGCCAGAGCACCCACATCAATCGTTTCATTTTTCTCTCCTCCTATTCTCTATTCTGCTTGTGCTTAGGGTTAGGCGATTGCCACACTGCTAAAACTTTTACCTCTAAGGATGCAAAAGCGTGCGTAAACATGATCTCAAGTATCGCCGCATGCAAAAAGCTAAGCGCAACCCGAAAGGACGGTTCCCTCCTTTGCAAAAGGAGGGACAGGGAGGATTTGAACGCGGTGCTATTCGCTGCGTCACGACAAATCCCCCTTGTTCCCCCTTTTTCAAAGGGGGAGACCTGCTGCATCCATGTGCGCCGATAAGTCGCCTGACTCTGTGCATGCGGCGTTATTTTTGTCGTTTTGTATAACTCGATTTCATTTGCGTGCCTTTGCGTCCTTTGCGGTGAACCGCTTTTATAAATCCTCATCAAGAATGACTCACTGAACTAGTTATTCGGTTTCAATGTCACGCGCGATTCTCCGCCCCGCGTAATCTGCCCATGCAACAACCAGATTTTTCCGGGGTCTTCCAATACCAAAGCCCAGCGGCCCGGCGCGGGCAATTGGGCGTGGCCGGTGTAGTGGCCATTGCCGATGTGGGTTAACAATGCGGTTTGGTCCATGCCGGCACGGGTGGGGTGGGCGATGCGTAAGGTGATGCGCTCGGGATAGCTGGTGAGTTGGCCGCTGAGGGTGAGCGCGACATTGCCGTCTGCCAGGTGCATGTCCGCTACGAGTTGCAGCCTTGCTGCGGTTTCATCGCGTGCCAGGGTGCGATTGATGGCGAGGCCTTGTTTGTAATAATCAGCGACCACTACGCCGTCATCGCTTTCAATCGCCAGCCACAGCGTGATGAAACCGGCCACCACGGCCGAGGCGGGCAATGAGATGAGAAACCAGGGCCAATAGTCGCGGTACCAGGGTCGTTGCTGCGCCATGCCGTGCATTTTATTCCTCTCGTTAACGGGCGAAGAAGGTGGTTTGTAGCGTACGGGTCAGCTTGCTGTTTTCCGTCGCGCTGACTTGGAAAGTGACCTTGGCGGTGCGGCCTTTAATCTCGGCCGGGTGCGCTTGCAAGCGCACCGACACCAGACGCGAAGACAAGGCTTCCACCGAGAGCGGCGACACGTCCGTGACCACTTTAATATTCGGCACGCCTTCCACGTTGATCGTATAGGTGTGCGGCGCGGCATCCATGTTGATGACCATGATGCGGTAGCTGTTCTCCACCAGCCCCTGTGCGGTTTCACGCGCCAAGGCATTGCGGTCGCGCATCACATCCACTTGCAGCGGTACGCGCAGCGTGAGCGCGGTGATCAGTGCGGCCATCACTACGAGCAAAATCGTACTGTAGATCAGCGTGCGCGGACGAAACACGTGGCGCAAAATCTCCGCATCGCTGTATTTTCTTTTGAGTACATTCTCGGTCGAGTAGCGAATCAGCCCGCGCGGGTAGCCCATCTTGTCCATCACCTGATCGCAGCCATCCACGCAGGCCCCGCAGCCGATGCATTCGTATTGCAAGCCGTTACGAATGTCGATGCCGGTCGGGCACACCTGGACGCAGATGCTGCAATCCACGCACGTCCCCAAGCCTAGCGCCTTATAGTCGAGGCCCTTACTGCGCGGGCCGCGCGGCTCGCCGCGATTCATGTCATAGGTAATCACCAGGGTGTCGGGGTCGAACATCACCCCCTGGAAGCGTGCATAGGGGCACATGTATTTGCACACTTGCTCGCGCATCCAGCCGGCGTTGCCATAAGTGGCGAAGCCGTAGAAGAATACCCAGAAGGTTTCCCATGGGCCGACGCTGAAGGTGACAAACTCCCGCGCCAACGTGGCAATCGGCGTGAAATAGCCGACGAAGGTAAAGCCGGTCCAAAACGCGACGGCGATCCACGCCGCATGCTTGGCGAATTTCAACCCGAATTTGCGCGCGCTGAATTCAGACTTATCCAGCTTCATGCGCTTGGCGCGATCCCCTTCGATCTTGCGCTCGATCCACAGAAAGATTTCGGTGTAGATCGTTTGCGGGCAGGCATAGCCGCACCACAGCCGGCCCGCGAGCGCGGTAAACAGAAACAGCGATAGCGCGGCCAGGATCAGCAGCGCTGTCAGAAAAACAAAATCCTGCGGCCAAAGCACCAGCCCGAAGATGTAGAACTTGCGCGCGCCGAGATCGAACAGCACGGCTTGACGATCATCCCACGACAACCAGGGCAGGCCGTAATACAGCACTTGGGTGAACAGCACTACCGACCAGCGCAAGTTGGCGAACAGGCCGGTGACCGCGCGCGGGTAAATTTTTTGGCGCACCGCATACAGCGCCTGCTCCATCTCCTGCACGGGTTCAGGTTTAGTGCTTGCTTTGGTCAATGTTTGTTACCTAATTTGAATTCGGCAAATGAATGCATCGTGACAATGTCTTCCGACTTCTTCATACGTTACTCCGAACCTGGCGCTTTCCCTCTCCCCCAGCCCCTCTCCCACTAGTGGGACTGCGGAAGGGTCGCTGCGCAGCAGCGGGGTACCCACCGGCGTACCTCTTGCGGGTGAAGGGGTGCGCGTCAGCGCGGGAGAGGGCGGGCTTATTTCTTCGCCGACAAGCCATAAACATACGCCGCAAGCAGATGAATTTTGCCTTCCGAAAGCGCGTCTCTCTGCGCGGGCATTTGACCGTTGCGGCCCTTGGTGATGGTTTCAATAATCGCTTTCTCCGAGCCACCATAGAGCCACACTTCGTCAGTCAGGTTGGGTGCGCCGAGCGCGGGATTGCCCTTCCCATCTGGCCCGTGGCAAGCCGCGCACACCGCAAACTTGGCCTGACCGGCAGCGGCGAGCTGTGCATCATGCGGGCGGCGGCTCAAGGAGAGCACATAGTTCGCGACCTCATTCGTACCATCCCCGCCGCCCACCGCCGCGGCCATCGGCGGCATCATGCCGCTGCGTCCATTGGTGATGCTGGCTTTGATGATTTCCGCATCGCCGCCATAGAGCCAATCGTTGTCGGTCAAATTGGGAAAGCCCTTGGCGCCGCGCGCATCCGAGCCATGGCACTGCGAGCAATAGGTGAGGTATAAGCGTTCGCCCATTTGCTTGCCTTCCGCATCGGCGGCGACCGCTTTCAGGTCTTGCTTCAGAAATTTATCGAATAGCGGGCCATAGGCTTTATCCGCATCCGCCATCTCTTTTTCGTATTTACCTTGCGAGTTCCAGTCGCCGACGCCGGCAAAGGAGCCGAGACCGGGAAAGATCGCCAGGTAAATCAGCGAAAAAACGACCGTGATATAGAACAGCCACATCCACCAGCGCGGCATCGGGTTGTGATATTCGGCCAAGTCTTCGTCCCATACATGGCCGGTGGTGCCGGGCTTTTCACCCGGCGCCAGGCGGCGCGTGCTCAGTACTTTGAGGAACACGCCGCAACCGATCACGCTGATCAGCGTGACGATCGCGATGAATGGGCCCCAGAAACCACTCGTGAAATCGCTCATGATGTTCTCCTATTTTTGTTGCGCAGGGCGCGGGGTATCGTCGTCATCCAAGGGCAAGCGCGCGGCTTCGTCGAACGCCGCCTTGCGCGGTGCGCTATACGCCCACCAGACGATGCCCAGGAAAGCGACGAACGACATCACGGTCACGATGCTGCGTAAGATTTGGATATCCATTATTTAGCCCCTTTCAATGCGGTGCCGAGCACTTGCAGATAAGCGACCATGGCGTCTTCCTCGGTCTTGCCCTCGACGGCTTGCTTGGCGCCTGCGATATCGGCGTCGGTGTAGGGCACGCCCACGATGCGCAGGCCATTCATATGCGCGCCGAGCGTGTCGCCCCTCACTTTATTTTGCGCGAGCCAGGGATAAGCCGGCATGTTCGATTCCGGAACCACATCGCGCGGATTCTGCAAATGCACGCGGTGCCAATCATCCGAGTAGCGGCCGCCCACGCGCGCCAGATCCGGCCCGGTACGCTTGGAACCCCACTGGAAGGGATGGTCGTACACGGACTCACCCGCTACGGAATAGTGGCCATAGCGTTCGGTTTCGGCGCGGAACGGGCGGATCATTTGCGAATGGCAGTTGTAGCAGCCTTCGCGTTGATAGACATCGCGCCCCGCCAATTGCAGCGCGGTATAGGGCTTGAGACCCTTTACCGGCTCGGTGGTGGTTTTTTGAAAAAACAGCGGCACGATTTCCACCAGGCCGCCGACGCTCACCACCAGGATGATGAGCACCATCATGAGGCCGATGTTTTTTTCGATTACTTCATGGCTTGAACTCATGTCTCTCTCCTTAGCTTTAAGCGTGGGCCATGGCAGGCGCGGGAATCGGTGCATCCACCGCCTTCTGACCGGATATGGTTTTGATCACGTTGTAGGCCATGATCAGCATGCCCGAGAAGAACAGCGCACCGCCCAGCAAGCGAATCATGTAATACGGATACATGCGCGCTACGACTTCCGCAAAGGTATAGGTGAGCGTGCCGTCCAGATTCACCGCGCGCCACATCAAGCCTTGCATCACCCCGGCGATCCACATCGAGGCGATATACAACACCACGCCGATGGTGGAAACCCAGAAGTGCAAAGTGATGAGTTTGATGCTGTGCATCTCGGCGCGGCCGAACAAGCGCGGGATCAGGTAGTACATGCAGCCGATGGATACCATTGCCACCCAACCCAGCGCGCCGCTATGCACATGGCCCACTGTCCAATCGGTGTAGTGCGACAGCGCGTTCACGGTTTTGATCGACATCATCGGGCCTTCGAACGTGGACATGCCATAGAAGGAAAGCGACGTGATGAGGAATTTTAGAATCGGATCGGTTCTGAGCTTATGCCAAGCACCAGACAGCGTCATGATGCCGTTCACCATGCCGCCCCAGCTCGGTGCAAGCAAGATCAAGGAAAACACCATGCCCAGCGATTGCGTCCAGTCCGGCAGCGCGGTGTAGTGCAGATGGTGTGGGCCGGCCCACATGTAAGTAAAAATCAGCGCCCAGAAGTGCACCACGGACAGCCGATACGAATACACCGGGCGCCCAGCCTGCTTCGGGATGAAGTAGTACATCATGCCGAGAAAGCCCGCGGTCAAGAAGAAGCCCACCGCGTTATGGCCATACCACCACTGGATCATCGCATCCTGCACGCCGGCGTAGGCGGAGTAGGATTTCATCGCTTCAACCGGGATCGCCGCACTATTCACAATATGCAGCAACGCCACCGTCAGAATAAAAGCGCCGAAGAACCAATTCGCCACATAGATATGCGGCGTCTTGCGCTTCATGATGGTGCCGAAGAACACGACTGCATACGACACCCACACTACTGCGATCAGCAGATCGATCGGCCATTCGAGTTCGGCATATTCCTTAGAAGTGGTGAAACCGAGCGGCAGCGTGACGGCGGCGAGCACGATAACCAGATTCCAGCCCCAGAAGGTGAACCCGGCCAACTTGTCGCAGAACAGCCGCGCGTGGCAGGTGCGCTGCACCACATAGTAAGAAGTGGCGAAGAGCGCCGAGCCGCCGAAGGCGAAGATCACCGCATTGGTATGCAAAGGCCGCAATCGCCCATAACTCAGCCAAGGGATACCGTAGGTGAGATCGGGCCAGATCAACTGCGCCGCGATCAGCACGCCGACCAGCATGCCGACAATGCCCCACACCACGGTCATCAGTGCGAATTGCCGCACCACTTTGTAGTTATAGGTGGCTTCCATACTTAGCTCTCCTCTCGCTTAGAAATCGAAATTGTTTCAGCCTTGGCGGGCAGGTCATCATCCATCAACACGCGATAGGCCGGGCCTTCCATGTCGTCGAACTGGCCCGATTTCACCGCCCACCAAAATGCCCAGCCGATGACCAGCACCAGAATCAAACTCATCGGAATCAGCAAATATAAAATGTCCATCACACGCTCTCTGCCGCGAATGCGGGCGGGGCGACCGGCGTGATTGGCATCGGCTTTTCATGGTTCGCCAAGCGCAGCGCATTCACCACCACGATCAGCGAGCTCAAGGACATGCCGATGCCCGCCATCCACGGCGTGACAAAACCCAGCAGCGCCGGGGGAATCGCAATCAGGTTGTAGAGCAGTGCCCACAGCAGATTTTGGCGCACGATGCGGCGCGTGGCCGCCGCTTTATCCAGCGCCTCGCCGATGCGCAGCAGGCTGCCGGATAGCATCACCACATCCGCCGCCGCATGCGCGACACTGGCGCCGCCACCCATGGCAATCGACACTTGGGCCTGGGCCAGCACCGGCGCATCGTTCACGCCGTCGCCCACCATCGCCACCACCGCGCCCTGCGCTTGCAGCGCCTTCACATAGCGCACTTTGTCTTCCGGCTTGGCTTGCGCTTGCACTTGCTCGATCCCCAACTGGCGCGCTACTGCGTTCACCGCGCCGTCACTGTCGCCCGACAGCAGATGCACGCGCATGCCGCGCGCTTGCAGCGCGCTCACCAGCTGCGCCGCTTCCGGACGCAAGCTGTCGCCAATCTCGAACCGCGCCAGCCAGCCTTGCGCGTTGCCCAAGCCGATCAACGTATGCGCGGCATCGTGCGGGCGCAGGGCGTCGGGCAGCGTCCCCGCAAGCTCGGCGACAAAAGCCAAGTTGCCGATGCGCAACCGCACGCCGTCGATCACGCCTTCGATGCCGCTGCCAGGGGTGTTGCGCACTTCCTGCGCTACAAACTCGTTGGGGCCTGCCTGGCGCAAGGCTTGGGCCAGGCTATGCTCGGAGCCCTGCTCCAAGGCGTTGGCGAGTTGCAGGCAGTGCGCGGCGGAAGCGTCGCCGAGGGTTTGCGTCTGGCGCAGGATAGTGCGCCCAAGTGTCAACGTGCCGGTTTTATCGAAGATCACATCCGTGACCCGCGCCAAAGTTTCCAATGCATGGCCGCGCGTCACCAGCAAACCGATGCGTGTCAGCGCGCCGGTGGCCGCGGTCAACGCCGCCGGCGTGGCGAGCGACAGCGCGCAAGGGCAGGTCACCACCAATACCGATACCGCGATGAACACGGCTTTAGACGGATCGATGACATACCAGACAACGGCGGCCACGACGGCAATCGCCAAGATCACCGCCACGAAAATTTGCGCCGCGCGATCGGCAAGCAGCGCCAAGTGCGGCTTTTCGCTTTGCGCCCGGTCGAGCAGGCGCAGCATGCCGGCGAGCACGGTGTCTTGGCCGATTTGCGTCACGCGCATCACCAGCGGGCCGCTGACATTGATCGAGCCGCCAACGAGCGCATCGCCTGCACGTTTGTCGATAGCACGGCTCTCGCCGGTGAGCAGCGCTTCGTCGGCTTCGCTCTGGCCTTCCACTACCACGCCATCCGCGGGCACGGCGGCGCCCGGACGGATCAGCACATGATCGCCGCTGGTGAGTTGCGCCACGGCAACTTCTTCAGTGTTGCGGTTCAGGGTGAAATTGACAAAGCGTACGGCGATGGCGGGAATGAGCTTGGCCAAACGATCCACCGCAAGGGCTGCGCGTTCACGCGCGCCCATTTCCAAATAGCGGCCGGTGAGTAAGAGAAACACAAACATGGCGATAGAATCGAAATACACCTCGCCGTGCATCGCCACCGTGGCATAGCAACTGGCACTGAACGCAACCAGAATGCCCAGCGCTACTGGCACATCCATGCCAACACGTTTCGCTGAGACATCGCGCCAAGCGCCGAGAAAAAACGGCGCGCTGGAATACAGCACCACCGGCAGCGTCAGCAACAAGCTCGCCCAACGCATCAGGCTTTGGATATCCGCGCTCATGCTGCCATCGTCGAGATAAGCCGGTATTGCATACATCATCACCTGCATCATCGACAGCCCGGCGATGGCGAGCCGGCGCAGCGCGATGCGGCGCTCGCGGCGCTGCACATCTTCCTGGCGCGCGGCATCGAATGGATGCGCGGTATAGCCGATCGCGGCCACCGCGCGCAGGATATCGGAGAGATGAATTTGGCTGTCGTCCCAGCGCACCCGTGCGCGGCGCGTGGTGTAATTGATATCGACCGACAGCACCCCTGGCAGGCTCGCCAGATGCTGCTCGTTCAACCACACGCAAGCTGCGCAGCGGATGCCTTCAAGCAGCAACGCCGCTTCGCGCACGTTGCCCGCTTCCACGCGCACGAAGGAGCGCTGGATTTCAGGGGTGTCGTATAAGGAAATTTGAGCAAGAAACTCGGGTAAAGCGGCTTCGGGGTTGGCTGGTAACGCGCTGCGATGGCGGTAGTAATCGCCGAAGCCTTGATCGATGATGGCGCTCGCCACGGCTTGGCAGCCGCGGCAGCAAGTGGGCTGAGTAGCACCAGAATAGGTAACCGGGAAGCGGGCCGCGACGGGAACCGACTGGCCACAATGAAAGCAGGCCTGATTTTCCCTTCGCGCCAGTTCGTTCAAACTGGTTGCACCCATCCCGGCGAATCCTTTCCTTTTTGGATTGTTATTCAGGCCTAGAAACGCCGTCCGTAACCTACCCCCCACACCATCGGATTAATCTTAAAGGTGGTAAGGTAAGCACCGCCGCTCTTCACATCCGTTTCGATGTAGAGCTTCTTTACATCAAAGTTGATGTAGCTGCTCTTGTCAAGCGCAACATCTACCCCGGCCTGCAGCGCCCCGCCCCAACTATTGCGTTCGACATCGAGCGGCGAATTTAAGCCCATGCTATAAAACCGGGTGTAATTGATGCCAGCGCCGACATAAGGTTTGATCGTTTGATTCGGATAAAAGTGGTATTGCAAGGTCAGCGTCGGCGGGAGCAAGCTGACTTTGCCCAGGTTCGCGCCATTCAGCGTGACCTGATGGCGCGAGGTAGCGAGAATCAGCTCCACCCCGATATTCTTGTTAATGAAGTAGGTGAAATCCAGTTCCGGCACGGTTTCGGTGCTCCCATCCACCCCCGCCACCGGCGATGAGCTGGTATCCGGCGCGATATGGATCGCGCGTATCCGCCACATCCAGTTTTCTTCCGCCTGCACCATTCCGCTCTGCGCAAGCGCTACGCCTATTGCATACGCCATCAACGTTTTCTTCATCGCATCTATCCTTTCATTGATTGATTAACAGATATTAGGACATTAATGTCCTGATGTTGTAAAGATAGCCTGATCGAGCCCTTGGTTCAAGTACCCCTTATGGGTAGGTGGGTAAATCCCCGGTGCTGCTTGCTCAGGTAATATCCTCATATGATTCCGTGGCTAGAGCCTGACGACCCGTTCCCTCCCACCAGCAAGGCGTTGAAGCAGCCGAATGGCTTATTGGCGGCGGGCGCCGATCTGACACCGGCACGACTGATCGAGGCGTATTCCCACGGCATCTTTCCCTGGTTCAATGCAGACGAACCGGTTTTGTGGTGGAGTCCGGATCCGCGCATGGTGTTGTTTCCTGCCGAACTAAATGTCAGCCGCTCGCTCAAAAAAGTCATACGCAATCGTGAATATGAAGTGCGGCTCGATACGGTTTTCACGCGCGTGATGCATGGTTGCGCGCAGCCGCGTGATGGCCAGAGCGGTACCTGGATTTCACCATTGATGATGGACGCTTACTCGCAACTACACAGCATGGGCGTCGCCCACTCGGCGGAAACTTGGATCGACGGCAAGTTGGCCGGTGGCCTATATGGCATTGCGCTGGGCCGTATGTTCTATGGCGAATCGATGTTCACTGAAGTAACCAATGCCTCGAAAATTGCGTTTGTGCATTTGGTGTGGCAACTCAAGCGCTGGGGCTTCGGCTTAATCGACTGCCAGATGAAAACCGAGCATTTGGGCCGGTTTGGTGCACGTGAAATCCCGCGCGGCGATTTTATGCGGCGGGTTTCCAAGCTGATACAATATTCACCGACACCGACCCCTTGGCGGTTTGACCCGGATATCAAATTGGAATTGGAAGCGGATGCATAACGACTTTCCTGCGCACAAGCTACAGTTCTATCTCACCTCGGCCTATTCTTGCAGCTATTTGCAGGAGCGCATGGCGCGCTCCCAAGTCGCCACCCCTAGCCACCTGATCACGGCGGAGGTTTACAGTGAACTGATTCAGATGGGATTTCGTCGCAGTGGCGCGTATGTGTACCGCCCCTTGTGTGACCGCTGCCGTGCCTGCGTACCGGTACGGCTAATCGTGGATGAATTCGAACCGAATCGCACCCAGCGCCGAGCCGCTAAGCGCCACGGGCATCTGACTTATCACATGCTCCCGCTGCGCTACGAGCAGGAGCACTTTGACCTCTATCGCCGCTACCAAAGCCAACGCCACCCTGGCGGTGGCATGGATCAAGACGACCAGCAGCAGTATCGCCAATTTTTATTAGAGAGCGGCGTCTCGACCAACTTGATCGAATTCCGCGAGAATGGGGTGTTGCGCATGGTGAGTCTGGTGGACGTGGTCGATAACGGCCTCTCCGCCGTCTACACTTTCTTTGATCCGGCGCTGGAGCAAACCAGCTTCGGCACCTACAACGTGATGTGGCAAATCGAACGCTGCCACGCCCTGGGCTTGCCCTACCTCTATCTCGGCTACTGGATCGCTAACAGCCAGAAAATGGCCTATAAAGTTCGATTTCGCCCCTTGGAAGGCCTGGTCGATGGCCATTGGCGTCGCCTCGAAGATTAACCCGCGATCATCATTGCTTGGCGTGGAATCATGTTGAAATTTCTCTACGCACTCAGCGCGACATTGCTCCTCTCTGCTTGCGCCACCTCACCTCATCCCTTGACTGAATCGTTCCACATGCTCGCCACCGATCACCGTGTGCGCTATGAAGCGGGCGCGGAAAACGCCGCAGTCCAAGTCGCGACACTATTGCCCGCCGCCATTCAACAGGTAGAGGACGCGCATGGCCGTGCGTTTCTAAACGCAGTCGAAGTACATGTATGCGGCACCAACGATTGCTTCAAACGTCATGTGCGGACAGGGAACATCAGCGCCGCCACCGTGCCAGACAATCATGTATTTCTTGCGCCACAACTGTTCGGGCGAGAAACGCATCGCTTATCCGCCATCCTCACCCATGAACTATCGCACCTACATTTAGGGCAGCAAATCGGCCATTACACCCCCACGGTTCCCGTCTGGTTTCATGAGGGCCTCGCCGCCTTCGCTGCCAATGGCGGGGGAGCGGATTACGCGTCGGATGAGCAGGCCATCGCAACCCTGCGCCAAGGCAAGACGTTCGAACCCGAACGTCGAGACACATCGGTTAAGCGCCATACCGCGGATTACTGGGGCATGGATGTATTCGTGTTCTATCGCCAAGCACTTTTATTCGTGAATTTTTTGCGCCAAGAATCCGCAGCGCGGTTTCAAGATTTTCTCCAGGCGGTGCAAGATAATCAGGATTTTGATCTGGCCTTTGGGAACGCCTACAATAGGCCCTTAAAGGAGGCCGGTGAACGCTTCCGGCAATTCCACAGCGTGCAATCCGTTGCGCTCAATCCCTAATAAAGACACCAGCCCATGCGCCAATATCTCGACCTGATGCAACACGTGCTGGAGCACGGCCATCAAAAATCCGACCGCACCGGCACCGGCACGCTATCCGTGTTCGGCTATCAAATGCGTTTCGATTTGAGCGCTGGTTTCCCGCTCGTCACCACGAAGAAATGCCACTTGCGTTCGATCCTGCATGAGCTGCTGTGGTTCTTAAAAGGCGACACCAACATCAAATATTTGCAAGACAACAAAGTCACCATCTGGGACGAGTGGGCCGATGCAGCGGGCAACCTCGGCCCGGTCTACGGCTACCAATGGCGCTCCTGGCCCACCGCCGATGGCCGCCATATCGACCAGATCACGCAAGTGATCGAGCAGATCAAGCGCACCCCCGATTCGCGCCGCCTCATCGTCTCGGCCTGGAATGTGGGCGAAATCGAGAAAATGAAACTGCCTCCCTGCCATGCTTTTTTTCAGTTCTATGTGGCCGATGGCAAGCTCTCCTGCCAACTCTATCAGCGCAGTGCGGATATTTTCCTGGGCGTGCCATTCAATATCGCTTCCTATGCGCTGCTCACCATGATGGTGGCGCAAGTGTGCGGCTTACAGCCCGGCGACTTCGTGCACACGCTGGGCGATGCGCATCTCTATTCGAATCATCTGGAGCAAACACGCGAGCAACTATCGCGCGAACCGCGACCGCTGCCCACGATGCGCATCAACCCAGCGGTGACGAGTATTTTCGATTTTAAATTTGAAGATTTCACGCTGGATGGCTATGACCCGCATCCCGCGATTAAGGCGCCGGTGGCAGTATGAGCGATTCGCGTATCTCGATTATCTCGGCCATGGCGTCCAATCGCGCCATCGGCATCCGCAACACACTGCCTTGGCAGTTGCCGGAGGACCTGAAGCATTTCAAGGCGCTGACCATGGGGCACCACATCGTGATGGGACGCAAAACTTACGACTCCATCGGCAAGCCCTTGCCCGGCCGCGACACGGTGATTGTCACGCGCAATGCCGATTACGCCGTGCCCGGCTGCCTCGCGGTGAATTCACTCGATGCCGCGCTCACCGTGAGCCATGGCGATGCGGAGGTGTTTTTCGTCGGCGGCGCGGAGTTGTATCGCCAAGCCTTGTCCATCGCACATCGGATTTACCTCACCGAAATTCAACGCGTATTCGATGGCGATGCGTTCTTTCCCGAGTTCGATCAAAGCCTGTGGGTTGAAACCGCGCGCGACAAGCACCGCACCGAAGGCGCGAATGGCTTCGAATACCATTTCGTCATTTACGATCGTAAATAAACACACTGGTGCTCGCCCATCTCCCCTCTCCCGCTAGCGGGAGAGGGAGTTGATGCGGCGCTTTTCATCATTCGATGTTGAAAATTATGAAACAGGCTCTCAGCTAAAGCTTACCGGCTAAAGCTGGTGATTTTAATCTTTTGATGGACAATAACCCTTGCAGGAGAAACCCATGCGCTCTATTTCCACTCTTGTTTTTATCGCCACCACCCTGCTCAGCAGCGCTGCCTTAGCTGCGGGCAACACCGAACTGACTTGGTACGGCCATGCCGCGTTCAAGCTCAAAACACCGAGCGGCAAA
The DNA here is from genome assembly GCA_018781585.1 of Burkholderiales bacterium. Taxonomy (GTDB): domain Bacteria; phylum Pseudomonadota; class Gammaproteobacteria; order Burkholderiales; family Thiobacteraceae; genus RBG-16-58-11. The sequence goes on along the minus strand of JADMJT010000021.1, from coordinate 145 downwards.
GTCTTGATGCTCGACCCCTGGCTGACCAACCCAGCCAACAAAAACGGCAAGGATGATCTGGCTAAACTTGAAAAGGCTGATCTCATCTTAGTGACGCACGGCCATGCAGATCATGTCGGCGACAGCGTGGCAATCGCAAAGAAAA
>JADMJT010000038.1 GCA_018781585.1 Burkholderiales bacterium | reverse complement strand
ATTACTTACACCGCCGCCGGTGTCGCGGCCGGCAAATCCGGCGCGCTGCTCTCCGCCGCGCTGCAAAACCCCTGGGTATTGGGCTCCTTTGCCGTGGTTTTCGTCGTGTTGGCTTTTTCCATGTTCGGCTTTTTTGAATTGCAAATGCCGAGCTTCATCCAAAGCCGGCTGACTGAAAGCAGTAACAAGGTTAAGGGCGGTAACCTAGGCGGCGTGTTTGTCATGGGTGCGCTTTCGGCGCTGATCGTCGGCCCGTGCGTGGCCGCACCGCTGGCCGGTGCGCTGCTCTATATCAGCCAAACCGGCGATGCTTGGCTCGGCGGCTGGAGTTTGTTCGCCCTATCGCTCGGCATGGGGGCGCCGCTGATCGCGGTGGGCGTGGCCGGTGGCGCACTGCTGCCGCGCGCGGGCGGCTGGATGAATGCGGTGAAAGCCTTCTTTGGCGTGCTGCTTCTGGGCGTGGCGATATGGCTCATTTCGCCGGTCATTTCGTCTTTAGCGCACATGTTGTTGTGGGCCGCGCTCTTGATCATCTCCGCAATTTACTTGCACGCACTCGATCCGCTGCCCCCCAACGCCAGCGGCTTTAAAAAATTCTGGAAAGGTTTTGGCGTGATCTCCCTGGTGCTTGGGGTATCACTCGCCATTGGCGCACTGTCCGGCAGCCGCGACATTTTGCAACCGCTTGCCGGCATGCGCATGAACGCTGGGGGTGGCAGCTCGGCAACGGCTGCGCCCATCGAACACGGCCTGAAATTCGAGCGGGTGAAATCCATCGCAGAACTGGACGCGCGCATCGCCGCCGCCAAAGGCAAACAGGTGATGCTGGATTTCTACGCCGACTGGTGCGTCTCGTGCAAGGAAATGGAACGTTTCACCTTCAACGACCCAAAAGTGCAGGCGCGGCTCAAGGATGTGCTGCTGCTGCAAGCGGATGTCACCGCCAACTCGGATGCGGATAAGGCCTTGCTCAAACGTTTCAAACTATTCGGGCCACCCGGAATTATTTTCTTCAATAAAGAAGGTGTCGAGCAGCCTGTCCGCGTCATCGGCTACCAAACGACGGATAAATTCCTCAAAAGTTTGGATAGTGCTTTGAAATAGCGCTGTTAAAAAGCTTGAACCACGGAGGACACAGAGGACACGGAGTTAAAATCTCCAAGCTTCCTTGTGCACTTCATCCGCTATTAAATGCTTTAAACTCCGCGTCCTCCGTGTACTCCGTGGTAAAAAACTCTTAAATGCTTAAAAACAATACCTTAATTATTCTCATTGGCGCGGCAGTGGCCTTGACGCTGGGCATCGGCGTCGGTTTGTGGCGGATCGAGCCGGGCGATACTGATATCACGCCAGATCAGATTTATGCAGCCAAGTTCGCCGATCTTGCTGGTAAATCACAGCAACTTAGCAATTGGAAGGGAAAGGTGCTAGTACTTAACTTCTGGGCCACTTGGTGCCCGCCTTGCCGTGAGGAGATCCCGGATTTTATTCAGGCGGACGCCGTCTACCGCGCTAAGGGGGTCGCTATCGTTGGCCTGGCCTTGGATGAGCCGGCCAAAGTGGCAGAATTCGCCAAAACCTTCGGTATCAAGTACCCGCTGCTGATTGGCGGGCCGGAGGCCTATGATTTTGCGGCCCAATTGGGCAATAAAGCCAAGGGCATTCCTTTCACCGCCATCATCGATCGCCAAGGTAAAGTGGTGTATCTGGGGGTGGGGGCGGTGCGTAAAAAGGAACTGGATAAAGTCCTCCCGCCGCTACTGTAAGCACCTTGTAGGAGTCGGGCATGCCCGATTCCGATTCCGATTCCGGGCGAGGCATGCCTCGCCCCTACCAGACCTGCTTCGAGCCGGAAACCGGCGATTTGTCAACCTGCAAGTTAACGACAATTTCGCCCATTTGCTGGACAAAATCGGGCTTTTTGCGGCAAACTCGCGCCTATGTTGAAAAAGCCACCCGCCCCCAAAGCGGCCAAAACGGGCGCAGCCAAAGCAGCGGCAAGCGTCCAAAATAAGAAAAACATTCTGGTGCTCCACGGCCCCAACCTGAATCTTTTGGGCACGCGGGAGCCGGAGCATTATGGCCGCGACACCTTGGCGCAAATCGACGCCCGGCTCAAAAAGCGCGCCGTGACGGCAGATGCCGCGCTTGCCGTATTTCAAAGCAATGCCGAATCTGAGCTGGTCGATCGCATTCACCAGGCGGGGCGCGACGGCGTCACTTTCATCCTGATCAACCCGGCGGCGTTTACCCACACCAGCGTCGCCTTGCGGGACGCCATCTCTGCAGTCGGCATCCCGTTCATCGAAGTACACCTCTCCAATGTGTTCGCGCGCGAACCCTTCCGCCATCATTCGTATTTCTCGGATTTGGCGGTGGGGGTAATCAGCGGGCTCGGCCCCATGGGCTACGAACTCGCACTCGATTACGCCTTATCCAAATAATTTAGCAAGCCAGAAGGAATATCGCTATGGATTTACGCAAGCTGAAAAAGCTTATTGATTTGGTCGAAGAGTCCGGCATCGCCGAACTTGAGATCACCGAGGGCGAAGAAAAGGTTCGCATCACCCGCCACGCCGCCGGATCGCAGATGGTGTTCGCCTCACCGCAGCAGATGCACATGATGGGCGGTATGGCGCCGGCTGCAATACCCGCCGTTGCTGCCGCACCAGTGGTCGCCGCCCCGGCCGAGCCAGAAGGCCATGCGGTCAAATCGCCGATGGTAGGCACCTTTTACCGCTCTGCTTCCCCCGGCGCCAAGGTGTTTGTGGAAGTCGGCCAAAGCGTGAATGCAGGCGATACGCTGTGCATTATCGAAGCCATGAAACTCTTAAACGAAATCGAAGCCGATCAGGGTGGCGTGATCAAGGCGATCTTGGTCGAGAATGGCCAACCGGTCGAGTACGGCGAGCCGCTGTTTATCATTGGTTAAATTCTCCACCACGGAGTACACGGAGGTCACGGAGTTTTCTGGGCGGGGTTATCCTCTGTGCCCTCCGTGTACTCCGTGGTGAAAAGGTCTTAAATGTTTGAAAAAATTCTAATCGCAAATCGCGGCGAAATCGCGCTCCGCATCCAACGCGCTTGCCGCGAGATGGGCATCAAAACCGTCGCGGTGCATTCCGAGGCTGATTCCGAAGCCAAGTATGTGAAGCTCGCCGACGAGTCGGTTTGTATCGGCCCGGCGCAAAGCAATCTGAGCTATCTCAATGTACCGGCGATTATCGCGGCGGCGGAAGTGACCGATGCCGAGGCGATTCATCCCGGTTATGGTTTTTTGTCGGAAAACGCTGATTTCGCCGAGCGCGTGGAATCCAGCGGTTTTGTGTTTATCGGTCCGCGTCCCGAAAGTATTCGCTTGATGGGCGATAAGGTGAACGCCAAGCGCGCCATGATCGAAGCCAATGTACCGTGCGTGCCCGGCTCCGAAGGCGCCCTGCCGGAAGACCCGGACGAAATCCTGCGCATTGGCCGTGAAGTCGGTTATCCGGTGATTATCAAGGCCTCCGGCGGTGGCGGTGGACGTGGCATGCGCGTGGTGCATACCGAAGCGAATCTGCTGAATTCCGTCTCCATGACCAAAACCGAAGCGGGCGCGGCGTTTGGCAACCCCGAGGTCTATCTCGAAAAATTCCTGCAAAACCCACGCCACATCGAAATTCAAGTGATGGCCGATGAACACGGTAACGCGATCTATCTGGGCGAACGCGATTGTTCCATGCAACGCCGGCATCAGAAAATCATCGAGGAAGCGCCCGCGCCCCTGCTCAACCCCAAGCTGCGCGACAAAATCGGTGAACGCTGCGCAGCCGCTTGCCGCAAAATAAAATATCGCGGCGCCGGTACGTTCGAGTTTTTGTTTGAGAACGGTGAGTTTTACTTCATCGAAATGAATACACGCGTTCAGGTGGAGCATCCGGTCACCGAGCTGATCACCGGTGTGGATATCATTCAAGAGCAAATCCGCATCGCTGCAGGCGAAAAGCTGCGTTTCAAGCAAAAAGAAATCGTTTTCCGCGGTCATGCCGTGGAATGCCGCATCAATGCCGAAGACCCTTATACCTCGCTGCCCTCGCCCGGCCGCATTACCCAATACCACGCACCCGGCGGGCCGGGCATCCGCGTCGATTCGCATGTGTATCAAAACTACTACGTGCCGCCCTATTACGATTCCATGATCGGAAAAGTCATCGCCTACGGCGACACGCGCGACCAAGCCATTGCGCGCATGCGCATCGCACTGTCCGAGATGATCGTGGATGGCATTAAAACCAATATTCCGCTGCACCAAGATTTAATGACCGATAGTGCCTTCGTGGAAGGCGGCGCGTCGATTCATTACCTGACGCATAAGCTCGAAGCGCTGAAGAAATCTTGAACGGGCGAGGCATGCCTCGCCCCTACCCGCCCTGAATCCCGAATCCTGATTCCTGACGCATGCCCTGGCAAGTTCTCAAAATCCCCGCTGATTCCGCCACCGCCACCGCGCTGAGCGATGCCCTGATGGAACTGGGCGCGCTCTCGGTCAGCATCGAAGACGCTCATGCCGGAACCGATGCAGAGCAGCCGATCTTCGGCGAGCCGGGGTGCGTGGCGGAAGCCTGGCAGGACAGCTTGGTAACCGCGCTATTCGAGACCGACGCCGATATCCCCGCCATATTGCAACAAGCTTGCGTCGTCGCCGAAATGAAATCCTTACCGCCCTATCACATCGAACAACTCGCTGAACAAGACTGGGTGCGCCTGACCCAATCGCAATTCGATCCGATTAAAATTTCCGACCGTTTATGGATTGTGCCTTCGTGGCATGCAGCGCCCGATCCTGCTGCGATTAATCTCGTGCTCGATCCGGGACTCGCGTTCGGCACCGGCAGCCACCCCACGACGCGGTTGTGCTTGAAGTGGCTGGATGCGAATTTGCGCGGTGGCGAATCGGTGCTGGACTACGGCTGCGGCTCGGGCATTCTCGCCATCACGGCAAAAAAGTTAGGTGCGGGCGGGGTAATCGGCATTGATATCGACCCGCAAGCGGTACAGTCTGCGCGCGACAACGCCGCAAGCAATCACGTTGATGCGCTTTTCTATTTGCCGGATGCAGCACCTGGTGCACAATATGCTGTCGTGATCGCCAATATCCTCTCAAATCCGCTGAAAGTTCTGGCGCCCATGCTCGCCGCACGCGTGCAGATGGGCGGTCGTATCGTGCTGTCCGGCATCCTGGCCGAGCAAGCGGAAGAAATGCGCAGCCTTTACGGCGAGTGGTTCGCAATGCGCCCCGCTGTTATCGATGAAGGCTGGGCCTGTTTAAGTGGTGAACGGCGATGAGCGACACCATGAAAACCACTTGCCCCTCCTGCCACGCCGTATTCCGCGTCAAACCAGATCAGCTCGATGCGCATGCCGGTAAAGTGCGCTGCGGTAAATGCGCCTATGTGTTCAATGCGTACGAAACGCTGGTCACCCCGATCGAAACCGTGAGCCTGATGGCGCTCCCGGAAGATGACTTCAAGGAAGAACTTGAAGAGGAAGCCTTGCATATCGAGGTGCATGATGTGCGCCCCATGACCATTTCTGAGCAAATGACGGCCACGTTTCCGATTCCCACCGACGATCAGATAGAGCGCGAAGCGGAAGCCATCAACCGCGAAATTGCTGCCAGCACCCACCCGGAGCTGATCGAAGAAGTTGATGACACCCCCAAGACTGGCTTGCACATCACACCCGAGTTGCACGAAAAACTTAATAATTTGCAGCTGCAACTCACTACCCAAGAAAAACGCGCGCGTTGGCGGGGTGTCGTCTGGGGTTCGGGTATCGCAGTGACCTGCCTGATATTGGCGGGCCAGTCGGTTTACTTCCTGCGTAACCCACTTGCCGCCTACTATCCAGAAACCAAACCCGTACTCGCTTCGCTCTGCCGCGTCTTGCATTGCAAGATTGATCTACTGGCCAATGCCGATCTCATCAAGCTTGAATCTTCCGAATTACAAAGCGTGCCTGAGCGGCCCGGCGGCGTTACCCTCAGCGCCAGCCTGCGTAATCTCGCCCCTTACCGCCAAGCCTATCCAAGTTTGGAACTGACCCTCACCGATAGCGCAAACCTTGCCCTCGCCCGTCGACAATTCACCCCGGCCGACTATCTGCCGCCCAAGATCAAACCCGAGACCGGCATGCCCAGCCAAGACGAATTGCCGATCAAACTCACTTTGGAATTGGTGGGCTTAGAAGCGGTGGGCTATAAGCTGTTGGTGTTTTATCCCTAAACTGTTCCACGCCCTTGGCTGAAATCATCTCTTCAACCCCTTGCCCCTGCGGCAGCGGACAACCATTCAACACCTGCTGCGCGCCTTACTTAAACAGCGTCGCTACGCCGCCAACGGCAGAATCCCTGATGCGTTCACGCTACACCGCATTTACACAACAAAATACAGCCTATCTCAACGCCACCTGGCACTCTGATACCCGCCCCGAAAATTTGGATTTAGCGGATCAAGCAGGTGCTACGTGGCTGGGATTAACGGTCAAGCGCCACGAACTCATCGATGCCGACCATGCGCGCGTAGAGTTCGTCGCGCGCTATAAACTCAAGGGCCGCGCGCATCGGCTGCATGAAATCAGCCGCTTTGA
>JADMJT010000096.1:2119-6635 GCA_018781585.1 Burkholderiales bacterium | reverse complement strand
CCGAACACCGCGCCGGCATAGCCGACGAACAACACCCACAACAGCGGTTTGCGCCAAATGCCCGGCGTATGCCAACCATACAATCGCACCCCATGCACCCCAACCAGCAGCGCCGCCAGCCAGGCAGCGATGCCCGCCCAGCGCAGAAACACTTCGACGATCAAAAACAGCAGCAATAGAATCAGACTGGTGCGATCCACCCAAATCCAATTCTTCAAGGTAACCGGATACCCCACGCCACGCTCGATGAAGAACGGCACCACGCGCCGCGCCATGACGAAGATGAGCGAGATGATCAGATACAAACCGGCATACAGCCCCCACGCGATGCCCTGCTCGAGATAACCTAGTGCGCCTGAATAAAATAGCGCATTACCCAGCGTGAGCAAGACTATCTTGGACAGGATGCCGATTTGCTGTTTTTGTTTTGCGCGGATAATCGGCAGCGCGAGCGCCGCGCACAACAAGAGATTGAACGCCCCATCCAGCGCCGCCATGAGCCACACCTGTTGCGGCATCACCAGCCCGACCACGCGCGCCGCCAGCCACAGCGCGGTTAAACCGCCAAGCGGCCACCCAGTCACGGTGGGCAGGTTGGTCCAGTTGCGCACTGCCGTGAGCAAAAAGCCGGCCACGACGGCCATCGCATAGCCATAAATCATTTCATGCGCGTGCCATTGGCTGAGCGAGTAAACCAGGCGCGGCGCCGGCCAACCATAAACAAAAATGCCGCCCCAAAGCAAAATGGCGAGCAATGAAAACAACGCAGCGAGCAGAAAAAACGGGCGAAAGCCCAAATTGAACAGCGCAAAGGCGCGCGCCTTCTGGCTGGGAAATTGGATTGAAAGGGGCGACGACATTACGAGGATTCCTTCACGCCATTCACTCCCCTCAGCACGCGAATGAATGAGCCAGACAGAACGTGGCGCGGGTTACGACGCACCCCCCGGCTACGCGTTAGCGTTCAAGGCCACAGTTGTGAATGGGGTTCGCCGTTCAAGATCACGTCGCCGCTTCGATTGCGAACCTGCAGGAGGCCCGTATCCGCGATTTCATACGACCAGCCATTCGAAGGGCTTTGATACAGATTGTCGCCGAGCTTGGCGAGCAATATACCTTTATCGTCCGCGTGCCCTCCGCCACAGCGCGCCACCATGAAATAACGGCTGTGCGCTTGTTCGATACTACGGGTGCAGGTCATCTCTTTTAGCTTCCAGGTTCCGACCACTTTTCGGCTATCCGTAGGGGGAAGCTTCTCTAAACCTAAATTGCCCACGATGATTTGCGCCGACATTGCACTATTCACGAGCGCCAAGGAAAAGCATATTGCGACAGCGAGTCTATTTTTCATTTTACTTGCCCTCATGAATAAGTACGTTTAACCACCGGACACTACGCTTTCCCCGCCACCCACTCCGCCACACTTGCCAAGGCCTTCGGTAAATTATCCGGCAAGGTGCCGCCCGCCTGCGCCATATCGGCGCGGCCACCGCCTTTGCCACCGCACTGGGTGGCGACGTGATTCACTAATTCGCCTGCTTTTACTTTGCTGGTGAGATCAGCGGTCACGCCGGCGATCAAGGTCACTTTACCGCCCTCTCGAGAGGCTAGCACGATCGCAGCGGAACCGAGTTTATCTTTTAGTTTATCCAGGGTCTCCCGTAGCGCCTTCGCATCCGCCCCGTCGATTTCGGCGGCGAGCACTTTTACGCCATTCACCTCCACCGCGCTCTGCGAGAGATCGTCGCCTTTGGCGGCAGCGAGCTTGGATTTAATGCGCGCCAATTCTTTCTCCAACGCTTTCACGTTGTCGAGCACCTGTGCGATCTTCTGGCTGATCTCTTGCGGCTGGGCCTTGAGCGCGCTCGCCGCATCGAGCAAGGTCTGCTGCTGCTTCTGAATGTAATCCAGCGCGCCGTCGCCGGTCATCGCTTCGATGCGGCGAATGCCGGCCGCGACGCCGCCTTCGGAGACGATTTTGAACAGACCGATATCGCCGCAGCGCTTCACATGCGTGCCGCCGCAAAGTTCGGTGGAGAAATCGCCCATGCCGATCACGCGTACTTCGTCGCCGTATTTCTCGCCGAATAAGGCCATGGCGCCATGTTTGATCGCCTGATCGTATTTCATGCGCCGGGTTTCGACTGGATAATTATTGCGAATCGCTTCATTCACGAGCGTTTCGATTTGTTGGATTTCTGCCGCCGTCACCGGCTGCGAATGCGCGAAATCGAAGCGCGTGCGCTGCGCATCGACCAGCGATCCCTTTTGCGTGACATGCTTGCCCAACACTTTGCGCAAGGCGGCATGCAGCAAGTGGGTTGCGGAGTGATTCCACGCCGCACGGTGGCGCGAGATCGGATCTACATGCGCCTCCACTGCATCGCCCACGGAGAGCTTGCCAATTTTCAGCACGCCTTTATGGCCGAATACTTCGGCTTGAATTTTTTGGGTGTCGTCTACTTGAAAGGTGCCATCGGTGGAATTCAGTTCACCGCGATCGCCCACTTGGCCGCCGGATTCGGCATAAAACGGTGTGCGATCCAATACCACCACCGCTTCGTCACCCGCCTGGATCGATGAGACTTGCGCGCCTTCTTTATACAGCGCCAACACCCGGCCGGAATAATCGAGCGTGTCGTAGCCGTGAAATTCGGTGGCTTGGCCTTCGAATTTCACTGTCGCGCCGATCTGGAATTTGCTCGCTGCCCGCGCCCGTTCGCGCTGCATCTGCATCGCGTGTTCGAAGCCGGCAAAATCCACATTGAAACCACGCTCGCGCGCCACATCGGCGGTGAGGTCGAGCGGAAAACCAAAAGTATCGTACAAGCGAAACACCGTTTCGCCATCGAGAATGCGATCGCCACCGCTGCCGCGCATCGCGCCATCCAGTACGCTCATGCCGTGCTCCAGCGTCTCGGCGAATTTTTCTTCTTCTTGCTTCAGCACGCCCGCGACACGTTCCTTGGCCGCCACCAGCTCGGGATATGCCTTGCCCATGGCCTGCGCCAAATCTTCTACCAAGAGATGAAAGAACGGCTGCTTTTGTTCCAGCTTGTAACCGTGACGCAGCGCGCGCCGGATGATGCGGCGCAGCACGTAGCCGCGGCCTTCGTTGCTCGGAATCACACCATCCACAATCAGGAAGGAGCAAGCGCGGATGTGATCCGCGATGACTTTGAGCGAATTGTTTTTGAGGTCTTTGGCAGCCGTAGCTTTAGCCGCGGCTTTGATCAAATCCTGGAACAGATCGATTTCATAATTGCTGTGCACATGCTGCATCACCGCCGAGATGCGCTCCAAGCCCATGCCGGTGTCGACCGAGGGCTTGGGCAAGGTATGCATCACGCCGTTTTCATCGCGGTTGAACTGCATGAACACCAGGTTCCAAATCTCGATATAGCGGTCGCCATCCTGATCCGGCGTTCCCGGCGGGCCACCCGCCACGTCCGGGCCATGATCGTAAAACAGCTCGGTGCACGGGCCGCACGGGCCGGTATCGCCCATCGACCAAAAGTTATCCGATTGATATTGTCCTGCGCCCGGCTTATCGCCGATGCGCGCCAAACGCTCCGGCGGCACGCCGATTTCGTTCAGCCAAATATCGGCGGCTTCGTCGTCCTCGTGATACACCGTGACCCACAATTTCTCCGCCGGAATTTTCATTTCAACGGTGAGAAATTCCCACGCGTATTGAATCGCGTTGCGCTTGAAGTAATCGCCGAAGCTGAAATTGCCCAGCATTTCGAAGAACGTGTGATGGCGCGCGGTATAACCGACGTTTTCCAAATCGTTATGCTTGCCGCCGGCACGCACGCAGCGCTGCGAACTAGTGGCGCGCACATACGGCCGGGTTTCACGGCCAAGGAACGCATCTTTGAATTGCACCATGCCCGCGTTGGTGAAGAGCAACGTCGGATCGTTGCCCGGTACTAAGGGGCTAGAGGCGACGATGGTGTGACCCTTGGATTCGAAATAGGTCAGAAAACGTTTGCGGATTTCACTGGATTTCATTGCGGGTTCCTAAAAGCGGCCTAATGTCTGGAAAAACATAATGATAGCGTGAATCGGTGCGCCGATGGAGGGGCTTCATACAGGAAATGCAGGGAGATCAGGCGTCGGACGCGCCGCGCAGGACTTTGCCGATCACTTCGAAGCTAAATCCCCGGCTTTGCAGAAAGCGCATTTGCTTGGCGCGGGCCTTGGTATCTTCCGGAAAAATACCGAATTTGGATTGCCACACCTGCCGCGCCCGTTCGAGTTCGGAATCCTTTAACTCGGCGAGCTGATCGCGGATGACGGATTCTTCAACCCCCCGTTCGCGCAACTCATAGGCAAGCCGAGACGTGCCGAATTTGGCTTGCTTGTCATGCACCAACGCTTCGGCGAAGCGGGCATCGGATAGCCAACCGCGACGAGTGAAGTCATCTAATACATCGATCAGCTCCTGCGGATCTTCGGTGTGCGGGGCGAGCTTGCGTTGCAACTCAACGCGGGAATGTTCGCGCCGGGCCAG